>CANIBL010000020.1 GCA_947466225.1 Deltaproteobacteria bacterium | reverse complement strand
TGGTATTGCGTACCAGAATCCCCTTCTTAATCAGCTCTTGATAATAATGCAGAGCTTGCGAATGGTCCTCTCTCCATCGTATGAGCAAAAAATTGGCATGAGAAGGCCACACCTGGAGCATAGAAGCAAACTCTTGTGAAAAAAAGTCATACATATGCGCTCGTTCTTGCACCACCTTAGCACGACTGTTTTGCAAATAGGTAAAGAGCTCCGTATTTGACAGCGCCATTTTCACCGCTTCTCGCGTCAAGGGAGTGATCAGGTACGGCGTCATGATTTTTTTAAATTCATGTAAGAACATAGGCGCTGCGACTACATATCCCAACCGAAGCCCCGCACTGCTCATGGACTTGGAGAAGGTTCGAAGCACGATCAAATTGGGAAACTCAGCCAAAAGATCCGTTGTACTTTCGGTGGTGAACTCATGGTAGGCTTCGTCGGACACAAAATAACTATCCGGATTTTTTTGTAGCAACTGCCGAAGATCAGACTTTGCCAAAATGTTGCCGGTTGGATTGTTCGGGGAGGCAAACATCACCACGGAGCCAGCGGGTAGATTGTCAAGTTGACCCAAGTCATACTCAAAATCTGGTGTCAACTTCCATGGCACATAGGGAATATTGAGATACTGGCAATGAGACTCATAGAGAGGAAAAGAGGGCTGGGCAATAACCAACTTGCCACGCAAACTATGCCCCAATAATTCAATGCACACGGTAGCCAGAAAGTTGGATCCAGGCCCTGCTAACACACACTCCGGTGGCACCTTACTATAGGAAGCCAACATCGCTTCGAGCTCCAGATCATAAGGCGCTGAATAGTGGTTCCATTTATGATGTCGAACTTTTTCTAAAATGCGAGTCTTAAACTCATCTGGCCAATCATAAGGCGACTCATTTCGATCTAGACGCAACTCGACATCCGGCTCATCGATAAAATAACCCGGAGCCGCTAAGAGAGAGGGAGAAAAAAAAGACTTAAACCAGCTGGGAGTGGGGGCTTTGGGCTGAGTCAACATGGGGTCCCTTCGTCAAAAGTGCATGATACACCACGATGGACACCGCATTGGCTAAATTCAGGCTGCGTACACCGGGATGAAAAATGGGTATGGAGAAAAAACGATCGGGGTATTGTCTCCAAAATGCCTCCGGCAATCCAGAGGTTTCTCGACCAAAAACCAAGAGACGCGTCGTAGACTCCATCTCTGTGTAGGGGCGCACACCTTTTTTGGAAAAAAAGGCAATCTCGTGTGGCGCAAATCGCGACTGCAAGGTCTCCCAATTGGGATGCACTTCAATATCCACAAAGGGCCAATAATCAAGACCCGGCCGGCGCAACTGCTTATCCTCGGTGGAAAATCCAAAGGGAGCAATCAAATGCAATCGACTTTGTGAGGCAGCCGCCAGTCGTGCGATGTTGCCCGTATTTTGGGGAATTTCTGGTTGAAACAAGCAAATTTCAGGATGATGGGGAATCATGGTTCACATAAAAGTAAAGCGGAAGGTGAATCAAAATCCCAAGCAACCAACTGGGGAATATACTATGGCTATAGGCAAATAAAATGCCTTGTAAAAAAGCCAAACAAAACGCGTACCCGCTCCATGCTGTAAGAAGTCCATAGGGACTGACATGGAGAATACATACCACAAGGCTGGTAATCGAAAGTCCCAAATAAGGCTGCAATACCCCACGAAACAGAAGTTCTTCTCCCAACCCTGCAAGGATGGCAAGGCTCACAATATCAAGCCTTCGAGACTCTCCCACTAGCTTGCGAAGAAAGACTCGATGTTGGGTATAAGAGGGAAATCGTTCTTGAAACAAAATGTGAAATACACCCAAAATCCCGATGCAAACGCCCAGCAATTGAAGCGTGACCATGCGATAGGGAGCACTGGGCAGCCGAAAAATTTCGGTTAAATTTCCATGGATCAGCCCACAAAAGCCGGCACTCAACAGTACCATCATGCTATAGGACTTGGCTGCTTTCCAAAAAAAGGCAGCCGAAAATTCCTCAGTTTTACTTGGGTCAGGTTGGAGAGCACTCATCTATATGCGATCTATCAAAGGTTACGTATCATCTTCCGTTGAAGCGGCCCTGATTGTATCAAGTGTTGCCAAATCTTCAAGGGTACTTACATCCCCCGCAATGGGGCGATCGGCAGCGAGGTCTCGGAGCAGACGTCGCATGATTTTGCCGGAGCGGGTCTTTGGCAAGGCTTGTACAAATCGAATTTCCTGGGGTCTCGCCAAAGCTCCAATTTGTGCAACCACATGAAATTGAAGTTGTTTTTTCAGTTCACCGCCTGCATGTTCCGTTGCTTTTAGGGTCACAAAGCAGCAAATCGCCTCTCCTCGTACCTCATCCGGTTTTCCTACTACAGCCGCCTCTGCCACAGTGGGATGACTGACCAAGGCACTTTCGATTTCCATGGTACTCAGCCGGTGACCCGCGACATTGAGCACATCATCCA
This sequence comes from Deltaproteobacteria bacterium, assembly GCA_947466225.1. Lineage (GTDB taxonomy): Bacteria > Bdellovibrionota_B > Oligoflexia > Oligoflexales > Bog-1112 > CANIBL01. The sequence goes on along the minus strand of CANIBL010000020.1, from coordinate 39,333 downwards.
CTCGCCCCAGAATCCAGTAGTCCCCGTCAGCATCTCGTCGTGCCCCATCTCCCGTAAAATACACATCTCCCGGCACAACCTGGCAGTATTGCGAGAGAAACCGATCATGGTCTCCATGGATGGTGCGCAACATACTGGGCCAAGGCTGGCGAACCACCAACAAGCCCCCTTGATTCTCACCAACGGGGACGCCGTGGTGATCCACGACATCCGGCACAATGCCAAAGAAGGGGCGAGTGGCGCAACCTGGCTTGGTAGAAATCGCCCCGGGTAAAGGCGCGATCATGATGGCACCTGTTTCTGTTTGCCACCATGTATCCACGATGGGGCAGCGAGTTTTGCCAATCTTCTCGTGAAACCACATCCAAGCTTTGGGATTAATAGGTTCCCCCACCGTGCCCAAGAGTCGCAAGGAAGACAGATCGTGTTTTTCCGGCCACGCATCCCCTTGCTGCATCAGACTGCGGATTGCCGTTGGCGCTGTATAGAACTGGGTAACACCGTGAGTTTCAATGATTTTCCAAAACCTCGCCCAATCCGGGAAGTTCGGCGCGCCCTCGTACATCACCACTGTAGTCCCGTTGCAAAGTGGGCCATAGATTACGTAGCTATGCCCCGTGATCCATCCCGCATCGGCCGTACACCAGTAGCGATCCGTGGGCTTGAGGTCAAAAATGTAGCGATGGCTCAGTGCCGTTCCAAGCAAGTATCCTGCGGTTGTATGCACGATGCCTTTGGGTGTTCCCGTACTACCAGAAGTATAAAGGAGAAAAAGGGGATGCTCTGCTGGTACGCTCACCGGCGCACAGGTTTCAGATTGCATCGCCATAAGGTCGTGCCACCAAAGATCTCGCCCCGGATGCATAGACACTGAAGCCCCGGTACGCTGATAAACAAGGACATGCTCTACAGAGCTCGCCCCCTCAAGACTATGATCCACGGTCTCTTTAAGAGGAATGACGGCACCTCTACGGTACAGACCATCCGCTGTGATGATCAACTTGGCTTGGGCGTCAGCATTGCGACTTCGTATGGCTTCCGCGCTAAATCCGGCAAAAATCACGCTGTGCATGAGGCCCAATCGCGCACAGGCCAACACGGCGATCACCAACTCTGGCACCATGGGCATATAAATTGCCACCACATCGCCTTGTTGTAACCCTAAGCTACGCAGTCCGTTGGCTAGCTTGCAAACCTCCCGATGAAGATCGCGATAGGTGAGTCGCCAAACTTCGCCCGGCTCCCCCTCTGCGATCAATGCCAGCTTGTCCCCCTGGGTCTCCAAATGGCGATCGAGGCAGTTCACACTGGCGTTAAGATAGCCACCGGTAAACCACTGGCTTTGCATGCCGGTTCCCGTTCGCACAACGCCCCATGGCATGTCCCAGGTAAGCAGCGATGTCGCTTGCCCCCCCCAAAAGGCCTCCGGATTGTCTTTGGCATAGTTCCACAACGCTTCATACGCTGCTACACTTTGAATCAGGGCCTGGGATTGAAAGGCCGTTGGCGGGGGAAAGACTTGGCCTTTGGGCTGCATGGTCGTAATGGAGGTCATTTTTTTCCTTTGCACTCAAGGGGGGCGCCCGACGGCCGATGCGGCCTGGGCATGACGAATGGGCGTAACAAAAGTTCGGGCTACCTTGAAAGCACGCCATCCCCACCGACCGAAGGGCGCGCCGGGAATCTCCCTCGATTTAAGGAGAAACTACTTACGACAGCAGTTGCACTTGCCTTTTCCCATTGCTTTTTTCAGTCCCAATAGGATCAAGAGAACCGGCCAAATTCGCCCGACCATATGGGCATCCACCCATTCCATATTGCCAGCTAACACAGTCGCCCCAATCAGGACAATCAAAATGCCGTTCATTTTATGGCACGGGCATCCACAAGATGACTTCATATGGTGGCCTTCCCCATGGTCCTTGCAATTCATCACAACTCCTTTTCTTGATTGAGATGGGTACAAGCATACCATACAAGCTAATGGGTTAGTTACCTGCACAACTCAGTTAACACCGTCGCTTCTTCTGCATTAAACTTGTTGAGTTCTTCTTGATAGGGGAGCGGTGTTTCGGTTGGCATGAAAACATTATAGGCACTGGGGATCCCCTCGCCTTCAGGCGTAATGTCGATGTGCTGCGCCAGCTCGTGCAGCACATGCGCATGCTGACACACCAGCTGATGCTGTTTGCGAATGCGTCGAATTCGTCCCACCTCTTTCTCCAAGTTCGACCACGCCAGACAATCAATAGTCGCGGTCATATCAGGTTCTATTCGATCTACGACCTCTGCCCCTCGATCCTGATGAGCCCTGTACCAAGCAATGCGCGCCCCTGCTTCTAATGTGGGCAATAGGTCGATTTCCGACTTTTTGGGTTTTCGCTTCAATGCCAAACGAAGACCCTCTGCAATCATATCTCTTGCAGAGTCATATGTATCCTCCGGCTCTGGATCGATCAAATGATGCTGAATCAACAAATTTTTAAGCCCAATGGGTCGAATGGGTCGATGGGTCGAGAAATTGTGAATCCCCAGTATAGATCGGAGAATATCGCGGACCTCCGTGCTACAATTTCGGCTCATAAAGTGATATTGCCCTCGAAAACTCCAAAAATCCGTAATCACTTGCCATGTGAGTGCTTGCTGCTGCTCCCATGTAAGCTTCAAAGGGTATGCTTCCATGGTACGGTTTTCTAAGTAGACATACATATCCAACGCATTTTCCAGGTATACGATGGAGGTCATGGTTTTATATTGTCCCAATAAACCTTTAATGGGGTTGACTCCAAGCTCTCGTTGCAAATCTGCTGTATACGCTACAACAAAATCCAGATCGCGATCGGTTTCCTCGCATCTTTCACCTGGTCGTAACTCTTTGGCACACATGCTAAATCGCAAAGAGACATGCCCAAACCGACTTTCACTTGCGGATCCAGGCGCCACAAGAAAAAAGTCGATACGGTCTACTTTATTGGGAGAAAAATCGCCTTTTACATAAGTAGGAAAATCCAACAAAGGGATTTGGGTGAGAGAGCTGGATTTTTTGCTTACCTCTTCAAACGTTTTTTCTGTTGGAGAAGAGGAAAAATGTGCGGATAAAAACTGATGCAGTCTCGGATACTGCAAGCGAAATTTTTCAGGCTCTAGCAAGAAAGAAGCAAATACTCGAGAGAAGTCCTGCAGATTTTTCCGATTTCGGGTCATATGCTTATAGGAAAGATGATCCGATATAGAAGTCCTTCTATGTTTCACTCGGCTCACACCTTCGCAGCGAGTTGCATCTTTTTTGCAGGCAACAAAGGTTTCTTGCTCCAATGGAGTTCGGAGATTTTCCATATCGTACGCGCGAGCCGTTTCTTGCACCAACGCAAACTTTAAGAGAATCGGATCTGAAAGCAAGTTAATAGAGAGATAAATTTGATGGGATCGAGGAGAATAGCGAAGCCCCCTTTTTGGCTCTTCTCCGGAGAGAAACAAAAGAGAAATCGATGGCATAGAAGCTGTAAGAATGGGGGGCAAGAGAGTTGACACTTCCTCTAGATAGGGCGCAAGAAATTGCTTCTGCTCCGATGTAAGCCCTTGTGCCTCTTGGTACAAGGTTTGAGCTCCAATCGTCCATGAAATGCCCCATGCACAAGCAAACCAAACCCACTTCATACTAACCTCTTTCTACAGATCAGATACAACGACAGCAGAAGTCGTGCTTCGAATTTGATCGCGTGTGTATGCTCTTTTTTGTTTTATATTAAAGCCTTTACAAAAAACGGAAAGAGTATCTTGTTCAGAGCGGCCTATTTGTGTATTTTCATCGACGATCTGTTGCACTTTTTCCGTCAGATGGCCTCTTCGAAGCTGCGCAACATCCGTATCATAATCCAATCCAATTTCTCTCGCGCGAGTTCTATGCGCTTCCTCTCGGTGCTCTTTTGCTGCGATGCAAACTGAAGCCCCAGTTGAGGTTAAAAATGGACTGGAGATGGTAAGGCCAATCGGGTCATTCCCCGCAAACACTGCCTGCCCCAAAGAACACGTGATGACGCCAATTGCGAGTGTTTTGCCTATATGCATGTAAAGTCCTCCCTTAATAGATAAAAAACCCTATCAAGAAGGAAAAAAATTCACAATTGAACAGATTATGGGTTGAAATAGGAGGACCAGATATTTACATAGCTAGCGCTGTGTATACGGCTTTTTCTCCTGCGGCAAATACGTCCATCTCCTGTCGATATGGTAATGGCTTTTTAGTCGGCATCACAACACGATAGGCCGCAGGTATACCATATCCTTCTCGCAAAATTGCAATTTCACTCATGAGGCCTCGCACCTCTTCTGCATGCGCATTCGACAAACGCCGGATCTCTTGCACTTGTCGGGTTCGCCCTACTTCTTGTTCTACATGTTGCCATGCCAATTTATCGATTGGCTTCAAATCAGATTTCATGTGTTTCTTATACCATAACACGCGCTTTTGCGGCGGAAGCCCAATGAGCTTCGCAGCATATGGCTTTTTCTTATCCCCTGCCATAGCAATGGTCAGTTTCTCTTCAATCAGAGTCAGAGAGCCTTTGTAAATTTCGACGGGCTTCTCCTCGATCAAATTTTTTCCCACTAACCTAGCTTTTAAATTTGCTGGTAAAATTGGGTCTTTAGTGGAAAATCCATGAATGCCCAAAATGGACTTGATGACATCTCGAGCCTCAGTGCTGCAATTTTTGGTGATAAATTTATAGTTGCCTTCAAAGCTCCAAAAATCAGTGAGAACCTGCAAGACCAAATTATTTCGTTGTTCCCGGGTTAGCTTAAGCGGGTATGCCTCCAACTGCCGATTTTCTAAATACACATAATTTTCCAACGCAGTATCTAAATAGGTGATGGAAGTCGCAGAAAAATATTTCCCCATGAGGCCCTTAAATGGATTGATACTTGTCTCGTTTCGCAAATCAGCTGCGTATGTGACAACCAAATCTTGGGCTTGCTGTTCTTCTGGGCAAACCTCATCCGATTGGATCGATTTTTTGCACATTTTGAAGCGTAGGGTCACATGTCCAAATCGGCTCTCTCCAGCAACGCCAGATGCTACAAGGAAAAAATCCGCTCGCGACACTTTATCGGGGGCCAAATCAGCTGCGGTATACACAGGGAAATCCAACATAGGAATTTTGGTCATGATTCCACTTTGTGACAAGGGTACTGCGCCCCCCCCGCCCATCGGATTGTGATCAAAATACGTAGAAAAAAAATCATATAACCGGGGGCGATGCATACGAAATTCTGCTGGCTGTAGCAAGAAGAACTCAAAATTCACCGGAAAATATTCCTGATCTGGATGCTTTCTTTCGTAGGGATCAGGAGATGCGATGGCTTTTGTATGTCCTTCATGCACGATCTCTTGGAAAATGGGGTGATCGGAAACCGAGTGTCGTCGGGACTGAAATTTTTTGGCAGCAGCACAACGGCTTTTGTCTTTTGCACATGCCGCAAACTCTTCTTGCTCCTTGGATGTCCGAACATTAGCAAAATCATATGCATGGGCTGTTTCATGCAACAATGTCGCAAGGGCAAGCTGATACATCGATCCGTGCCCACAGCGATAGTTTCGGTCGTCTTGATAGGGAGATCGAATATCGGATAAAAATCGTCGATTGAGTCGAATCACATGAGTAGCGCGAGAAAAATCTCCGTATACAAGGACAGGTGTCTTTTTCGGTTTCTCCGCTGGCGCAGGTTCGCTTTCTTCCCCTTCTCTTTCAACCTCTACATCGTTTGGTTCTACTTCATCTCCACAATCTGGAAGCGGAAGGGGACCGATTTCCGCTTCTGGTTGGGTAGAAAAAAGAGAGGAGAGAAAAGAGGGCTTCGGCTGCATATCCGAGAATACCACGGAAATGGAAGGCACATGTTCTTTTAGGACATTCGGTAGCCTGGCTTCTGCTTGATGCAAAAAACGCTGCACAGCTTTTGCTGTTTGTGCATCCGACAGCGATTGCTCAAGTCGGTATAGCGGATTCGCACCCGAAAGCATCTGGGCAACCCCAACTGAATACGCAAAGAACAAACCCTTCATGCAACTTCCCCTTCCCTGTATGAGCCCCCTATGGGCGAAAAAACCTAAGAGACGCAAGGCCACTTAGGAGAAGCCATCTTGATTATTGAGCAACGCCAAATTCATCTTGAAGAATGCGCAACGTTTCTTGCTCGCTTCTATTACTTTCTCTCGCTATTTCTCGTACGCTACTCGTCATGCGTCCATGACGAATCGCATCGATGTCTGCTTCATCCAATCCCAACTTTTGGGCCTTCTCCATGTCTGCTACGGTCGAAGTCCCCCCTAGCCCGGTAGTGGTAATAAAGGGTGAGGTCACCGTGGCAAATGCAGACCCAATGATATCGTCACCAAAGGCAGCTTGTCCCATAGACAACGCAAAAATCCCTGCTGCAAGTGTACTGCGTGCTTTCATTGTTCTCTCCATTGATTGGTTTCTTTCACACTAACAACGAGATTTTTGAATTGCAATTGACCGAATATCTGGTGAGAAAAAATGCAATAAATAGAAATATGAAGGATTGACGCATGGCATTTCTACCTAGAGAATGAGATTAACCATACAAACAAGAGGTGTACATGCGAAGATCGATGCGATGGGTCTATGGAATTTTCCTATTGCCAAGTTTAGTCGGATTTTCTTCGATACAAAATCAAGAGGAAATTTCTATTGAAACAATAGCAGAGAGAGAGTTGTCACAGGCCGAATGTGAAGCCAAAATTGGCACCATGTTTTGGATGCAAAATGCCTGTAAATCTCTGCCTGTAGACCGGTATGCGCCTCTGGTGTATTTGGATAAATCCGAACAATTTACGCCTTCTTCCGTGGATTTTTTCTTGCCTTATATGCGAGCTGAAGGGGGTTTTTTGGTTACCAAAGATCGGTTAAAATGTCCTACATGTAAAAACTTACCTTTTCTGTTTGGGCAAATGGGAGGCAACAAACCCGCTGCTCCCGTATATGCCATCGTGACGCAAAAAACGGAAGATATTGTGGATTTGACCTACTGGTTTTTTTACCCTTACAATTTGGGTAAAAAAGTCTGTCTTGGTGTTTCGGTAGGAGGACGATGTGTAGGGTGCAAGAAAGAATTTGGAGATCATGTAGGCGATTGGGAACATATCACCGTACGCACGGTAAATTTACAACCGACCCAAGTTTATTTATCCTGGCATAGTGAGGGAAATACATTTACCTATGGAGATACCAAATCCATCGACTATATCAATGGGACACACCCCGTTGTTTACAGCGCAAACGGATCCCATGGCGTCTATCCAAAACCAGGTAAATATCAGTATCGAAAACTGCCAAATGGAGGCGAGCTCGCAGACTATACGAGCAAGGGACGTGCATGGCACAGCTGGAAAAACTTGGAGGTGATCTTATTTAAACCCAATAAAGTTTATACGGGAAAAGATGCATGGATGAACTTCAAGGGTCACTGGGGCAATTCAAAACAAGGCTGCGGTATTTATGAGCGAGTAAGCGGTGAATGCCAATTGAACGCAGGACCAAATGGGCCTGTGATGAAGGGGTCTATGACGAGCTTGGATCTCCAGTAAGGCTGCTCATAGGGACTCTAGAGTGAGTCTGACGTTGGGTTTTGAAAGATCAACACACTAAATGTCCCACTACGATTGTAGAAGCAGGTTTTTGGAAGGACAGATATATTCTCAAATGAAGCTTGGAGTAATGTTTGCACATGTTCCAAGAATTCTGTCATAATTTTCGACATCTGTGCCTCTTCTTCATCATCCAGTTGATTTCTCACTCCTCGGGCAATCGGATCTTGTTGAAGAGCGAGTGGATATACGACAGTAAGCACATGTGGTATGTTCTCTTCTCCATGCTGCTCCAGCAATTTTTCTCTAAGTGGGCAACGGAACTCAGCGCTAACAAGAGCATCATTAATATAAAGAGATAGACCCTTAAAACTATGCGTATCACCATTCTCAAAGTAAGCGGGGTTTGGTTCAACTGGAAGGACAAGGCTACTCCCCGGAGCCGACTTCAAATATTTTTTCCAAAGATGAATAAGACCAACACCGTGACTTGAACCAACCGGAATATAGCCCAATAGACCCCGTTCCATGACAATATAGTCAAATAGACCAAAGAGAAGAGGATTCTCTTCCGTTGCATCCTGTAGGAGATGTAGACGCTCTTCCCCTACCTTCTCTACGTTACAGTCTGATCCTCATTTGGAAGTTTTTCGTAATGGGTACGCCCAATAAACAGGCCCGTTTTTTTCCCGGCTGCATTGAGTTCACGAATCTTCGTTATGGTAGCGTCATTGTCCCCAATGGTACCAACGGGCGCTCACAGATTTTCGCTCGCTGCAGCTTGAACCTGCAGCGAATAAAGAAATAGCAAAGAGAGTATTACCTTTTTCATCATAGCTTCTTTCAATAAAATGAGCTTCATTGGCGATGGGTATATAAATTCATATGCTTTTCTGCAATGTCATTCTTTGATTCAGCTGTTTTCACAAGGAAATATCTTGGGTATTTTTTATACCAATTTCACGAGATATACCCATCGCCAATGAAGACGCCCCTTCCGTCATGCCAATGCTGTTCGGTTAAGAGTGTAAGCCTTGTAGAGAAAGAGAAAAATGGTTTTTTCCTACGAAGGGGAAAATAGAGGTTATGGGAAAAATCCTTTGATTGTAGGGTTTTTTGAGTATAGCGATAAAAAAGGATTTCTGACAATGAACGAACAACCCGATAACATAAGGAAAAAGAGGCATCCGTCATGCCCAGGCCGCCTCGGCCGTCTGGGCATCTCCCACGATCGAGGGGGATCCCCGACGCGATCAGGGTTCGCTGGGGATGACAGAAACTCCGATTACCGATGCCAGCACAGCCTTTCATTGACTATCCGGAATTCTTTTTTATCACCATGTCCTGAAAGTAGCGCCAAAAGCCAGCTTCGACCAGCAGCTAAAATTTTGTGGAATAACAAAAAATCAACAGCCCTCTTGTCCTACAAGGGTTTGATCCTTAACCGAACAGCATGGGGGAATCCCCGACGCGACCAAAGGTCGCTGGGGATGACGGATAGCGCAAGGCATCTTAAAGTTGGTTGGGTATAGTTAGCCTGAGGATGACGAAGTACATACCAGATCCATCGGGGATAACAAATTTTCTTGCTTTGTTTCGGCCGCAAGAAATCTCTTGTGATTCTCTTTAGGTCCATACACTTTCGTGCTAAGGAGGAAACTCTCATATTCAATATGGAGTCTCCTTATGGTCCCATCCGCTCCTTCTGTACCGTGGAAAGAGTCTCCCGCCCGCAAAGTAAAAGTCGCCGCCTCAGATATTGATGGTGTCTTACGCGGGAAATTTTTGCACATCGACAAATTCCATTCTATTGCAGAATCGTCCTTCGGATTTTGCAATGTAATTTTTGGATGGGATTGCTGGGATCGATTATATGAAGGCGCACAATATACTGGTTGGCACACGGGATATCCAGATGCCGCTGTTTCCGTGGACCTAAACACATACCGTGAAATTCCATGGCATGAGAACACCCCTTTTTTCCTCGGAGACTTTGTTGATAAAAATGGCGCAGGACTCGAAGTCTGTCCACGACAATTACTCAAACGCATCATTGCCAAAGCAGCCAAGATGGGATTTTCAGCCAAAGTCGGCTGTGAATTTGAATGGTTTAATTTTCAAGAATCTGCCGCCTCAATGGAACAGAAAGGATTCGTCAACCCAACCCCTTTAACACCTGGCATGTTTGGGTACTCTCTGCTGCGTATGAGCGACAATCACGAATTTTTTACTGCGATCATGGAGCAGATGGATCGTTTTCGCGTACCCATTGAAGGATTACATCCAGAAACAGGCCCTGGCGTATACGAAGCCGCCATTCTCTATTCAGATGCTCTTGAAGCCGCCGATCGCGCCATTCTCTTTAAATCAGGGGTAAAAGAAATCGCCTCCCAATTTGGCATTTTAGCGAGCTTCATGGCCAAGTGGAACATGGCACTACCTGGCTGCAGTGGGCACATTCATCAAAGTTTGGTGGATGCACAAGGCAACCCCGTTTTCTTCTCCAACAAAGACCCCCACTCCATGAGCCCGCTTTTTCGCCATTACGTAGCGGGTGTTCTTCATTGCTTACCCGATCTCTTGGCGCTTTGTGCCCCTACAGTAAATAGCTACAAGCGCTTGGTCGAAGGGTTTTGGGCCCCAACCCGAGCCACCTGGGGCATCGATAACCGCACCTGCGCCTTGCGGGTGATTCCCGCATCTCCCGCTGCCACTCGGCTGGAGTTTCGCGTTCCTGGCGCTGATATGAATCCCTATCTTGCCATCGCAGCTACAATTGCTGCAGGTCTATATGGAATTGAGAATGAGGTTGCCTTGCTGGACCCGCCTGTCTCAGGCAACGGATACCAGAGTGAGCTCGGCGTGCGATTTCCCAAAAATCTACAAGAAGCAGCGATCCGATTTCGAGATTCTAAAATCGCCAACACACTTTTCCCTGAAGCCTTTGTTCAACACTTCGCCCAAAGTCGCTTGTGGGAATGGCAACAATCCCAGCAGGTGGTAACGGATTGGGAATTGAAACGGTATTTTGAAATTATTTAGCCGCACAGGCATCTCCCCCGATCGAGGGGGATCCCCGACGCGACCAAAGGTCGCTGGGGATGACGGAAAAGGAGACATCTTCATTGGCGATGGGTATACATATTTTTACTGAATCAGAAGAAAGGATTTTCCATGTCACTCTCTAGCTTTCGTTTTCCCACTGACATTCGCTTTGGCGCTGGCGCAATCGCACTCTTGCCTCGTATTTTACGAGAACGGAATGTGAAGCGACCGCTTTTGGTTACCGATCATGGTGTGCTGAGTTGTGCATTTTTCACGGGCATACAACAGCTACTGGCGAAAGAAGAGGTTGTGTATGCAACCTACGCGGACTTTGGGGGGAACCCAACCAAAAAATTTGTAACAGCTGGGGTCGAAGCTTTCCGGCGCCACAATGCGGATGGACTTATCATTTTAGGCGGTGGTTGCGCTCTCGATGTGGGAAAAGCAATCGGACTCATGGCAACTCATGAAGGCGACCTATTTGACTACGAAGATGACAAACCAGGCGCACCGGCAATCGAGCCTAGACTTCCCTTTATGGTGGCAATTCCAACGACGGCTGGAACCGGGAGCGAAGTAGGCGGCAGCAGCGTTATCTCCGATGATGAGACCCATCGCAAGGTGATCATTTGGGGCACGGCCATGGTACCCAAGGTAGTTCTGGCAGATCCAGAGCTTACGTTTGAACTTCCAGCTACCATCACAGCCTATACAGGCATGGATGCACTGACCCACAATATTGAAGCCTACCTCGCAAAGAACTATCACCCAATGTGCGAAGGCATTGCTGTAGAAGGTGTGCGTTTGGCATTTGAATTTTTGCCACGTGCGGTAGAAAACCCTCGTGATCTCGAAGCGAGAAAAGGTATGCTGATGTCCTCTATGATGGGAGCCACAGCTTTTCAAAAAGGCCTAGGTGTCACCCATTCCTGCGCCCATGCATTATCTACGTGCTTTGATTGGCACCATGGATTTGCCAATGCAGTGATGCTGTCTGCATGCCTACGATTTAACCGAGATGTGAGCCTCACGAAATTGGCACATTTGGGGCGTGTCCTCGGTGGAACCAGTAGCTCAACAGAAACGCTAGCAGACTTCTTCTTGCAAAAAGTAGAGACCCTATGTCAGCAAGTTGGCATTCCCACAACGCTGAAAGCAAAAGGCGCACACATCACGGAGGCCTTGATCGAAGTTGCCACACAGGACTCATGCCATCTCAATAACCCGAAGCCTTGTACAAAAGAAGATTTCCGACGTATTTTTCATTCGGTTGAGGGATAACCGTAATGTCACATCCCTTGCGTATTGGACTTAGTGCCTGCATGTGGCACCAAGATCCCACTCGTAGCATTTTCAACGGACGCCCGCTGGTGTATCTCGAACGATCGCTACTCGATTATGTTGCACAGCCAGGTGTATACGCCTCCATGGTGCCCCCAGAAAGCCCTCGCGGAATGCCACTTTCGGAGATTGTCACCCAATTCGACGGAATTATTTTCCACGGAGGCGTAGATATGAGTCCCACGTCCTATGGACAGACCCCGCTTCGACCGGAGTGGAAGGGGGATGCGCTACGAGATGCCTATGAACTTGCGTTGTTTGAAGAGGCCTTTGCACGTAGACTTCCGATCCTGGGCATTTGTCGAGGGGCTCAGTTGATCAACGTCGCCCTAGGCGGCACATTGTACCAAGACATTCAAGATGCACAGCCTCACGGCTTGGTACATCGAGATGCTACACTCTATGAAAAAAATCAGCATGCAGTGAAGATCCTACCTGGATCGAAACTGGCAAAGTTGTACCCTGATGCAACACAACTTCACATCAACAGTGTCCATCACCAAGGCATCTGTACACTGGGAAAAGGTCTGATCGTAGAAGCCCTCTCGCCAGAAGACGGGATTATAGAGGCCATTCGATATGAAGACACAGAGACGGATCAATATTGCGCTGCCGTACAATGGCACCCAGAATTTCAAACCGAAGAAGATACGACCTTACTCTCTCCTTCTCCCCTCTTAGACGATTTTTTAGCTGCTTGTCGCAAAAGGAACCGAACATGAAATTTTCCATTTTCAATCCAACAACTGGTGAAATTCAAAAAGAACTGGAAGCCTCGCACCCCGAAGAGTTGCGCACCCAATTTCTCGTGGCCCAAAAAGCTCAAAAAGAATGGGAGCGTTTGCCGTATGCCAAACGAGCCCATGTCATCGAGCGGTTTGCCTCTCTCCTCGAAGAAAATAAAGAAGCCTGTGCACGCACACTTACTCTGGAGATGGGGAAACCGTTTACCCAAGCTTTAAACGAAGTAAATGCCACAGTGACCCGGGTACGATGGTTTATCGAACACACGGAAGGCTGGACCCAAACCGAAACCATGTGGAGCGACAACTCCATCTCCGAAGAAATCTCTTATGAGCCTTTGGGCGTAATTGGCAATATTTCAGCGTGGAACTATCCGTACTTCGTTGGCACCAACGTATTTATCCCTGCGTTACTCACAGGCAATGCAGTGATCTACAAACCTTCTGAGTACACTACGCTTACAGGGCTCAAAATCACAGAGCTCATGCAAGATGCCGGCATTCCAGAAGGGCTATGGGTAACCGCAGTGGGAGGGAAAGAAGTTGGAGAAGCCATGTTGGAACTACCCCTTGCCGGGATGTTCTTTACAGGTTCCCATCGCGTCGGTCTCCATGTAAACCAAAAAGCTTCCAAGCGACTGGCAAAAGTTGGTCTCGAGCTGGGGGGGAAAGACCCGGTTTATATTTGTGAGGATGTAAACGTAGAGAAAGCTGCTGCCTCTGTAGCAGATGGAGCTTTTTACAACGCAGGGCAAAGTTGTTGCGCCGTAGAAAGAATCTATGTGCATGCCGCAATTTACAAAGAGTTCCTCGAACACGTTACCCATTTTGTACAAAAAATTCAAGTGGGCGACCCTATGTTGAGGGACACCTACCTCGGACCATTGGCGCGAAAAGAGCAGCTGGGATATCTACAAAACCAAGTGGAAGATGCGCTACGCAAAGGCGCCCGAATTTTAGCACAACAAGAGAAAATTCCAGCAAAAGGCTGGTATTATCCACCGACTGTTTTGGTTGATGTAGATCACACCATGTTGATTATGCAGGAAGAATCTTTTGGCCCCATCGTGGGGATTCAAAAGGTACAAGATGATCGAGAAGCATTGGACTTGATGAGCGAAACTCGCTACGGCCTCACAGCCGGGATTTTTACCAAAAGTGAAGAACGAGCGCGTAAGCTACTCCGTAACATCAATACTGGAACTGTCTATTGGAATTGCTGTGACCGGGTCAGTCCCCACCTACCTTGGTCAGGTCGAAAAGATTCCGGCCTCGGGTCCACAGTCTCTCGCTTGGGCATTCAAGCCTTCGTTCAACCCAAAGCCTGGCACATGCGAAATCCGTAACCAGACCTTATGTGAGAGTTTTTTGCAAGATATTGAAATAACTGACAATACCGCCTCAAGGATCCAGGCTCCTACAGGCCAAACAGCCTGGAAAAGACAAAAGTAGGGCTATCTTCCCCGCCGTCTCTCTGCTATACTGCCTCATCATTCATATCGAATGCGTAGGCTGGAATTAGACGAGAAAAAGCGCAATGCGCGAAGTGGCTTCCCACAATGTTGGTCTCTATCCCCTTGTGAAATAAGAGAAAAACGTCACCGATTTGTATCCTCTCTTCTTTTTTGTTACACACACCAGTCTATAACAATCCGTTTTTTTATGTCAGGAATGAAACCCATGCGTGAATCAGTATCCCATGCAAGCAGTCTGCCTACTATTGAAGTAGCACCAGAAGTCGCTGTCGAGTCCTCTACTCCAAACTACAATGTAGAGATCACCAGCCCAGACCATGCGCACTATGCAGAAAATCCGCTTACGTTTAGCCAGCTTCCAGAAAAAGTCGTAGCCAACTTGCAAAAAGCCGGCATCGGAAGCCCAACCCCCATCCAAGCCATGAGCTATCAAGCCATCCGAGACGGATATGACGTCTTGGCCCAATCCATGACGGGATCCGGCAAAACTCTTGCGTTTTCCTTACCGCTCGCGATTACCATCGAAGAAGTAAAAAAGCTGCATGCATCTACAAAATCAGAGCCTCGCGCCCTGATTTTAACACCTACCCGAGAATTGGCTGAGCAAATTGCCAAGGTTTTCGATACATTGCTACGCCCCTGTGGCATGCGTACCATCTCCATCGTCGGAGGCGCCTCGTATCGCAAGCAAGAAGGCGCTTTGCATGACGGTGTCGACATTGTCGTGGGAACCCCAGGGCGTTTGGTTGACTTATTGGAGCGTGGATCCTTGTCTCTTCAATCCATTCAGACCTATGTGCTCGACGAAGTCGACCAGATGTTGGACATTGGATTTGCCAAGGAATTGGAGTCCATCCGTAAGCTATTGCCGAAGAAGATTCAAACCTTGTTCTTCTCTGCTACCTTGAACCCGATGGCAACCCGGTTGGCCAATACATTGTTGCGCACCCCTGTACAAATTCGCATGAACCGCATCAATGAGCAAGCCTGCCACATTGAACATGGCTACGCTGTGATCCGTTCCGGATTAAAGCTCCAAGCCTTATATTGCTTGCTTACCTATTTCCGACCGTCTCAAGGCATCATCTTCTGTGAAACGAAGAAAGAGTGTAACGAAATTTCTCAAGCTCTTCGCAAGAAAGGCTTACAAGCAGGGCCATTGAACAGCGACCTGGGTCACTACGATCGCCAAGCCACCATGAATCAGTTCAAAAGCGGTGGATTGCAATTCTTGGTCGCTACAGATGTTGCCGCTCGAGGTATCGATGTACAAGGCCTTCCCTTGATCATCAACTTCTCTGTACCCCGTAAAGTAGACAGCTACACCCACCGCGTGGGTCGTACCGGTCGCGCCGGACTTTCCGGTAAAGCTTGGACCCTATTGTCTCCAGACGAAGTGGGCAGCTATGAACGTTTGCTACAGCAAGTAAAAAGAAAAGCAGAAGAAATCACTCTTCCAACGCAAGCCATTTACCTGCAAACTGTTATTCTCCAAGAGATGGAGCAGTTGAACACCACAGCTGATGCTGTAACCCCTGTTGAAGCCACGAAATCTCAGCAAGTGGATCAGCTCTTGACGGGCTTAGATCCAGAGCGTTGCAAAGAATTGTTGAAAGGCATTTTGATGCGTCGCATTCGCACAATCCAAGTCGAAGAGATGGAAAAAATGCAGATCGCTCGTAAGGACATCGCATTCCAACCCGCATACTCTCGCCAAAGAAGACCATTCTCTCGCAGCCGAGAGCCACGACGTGAAGGTCCAAGTGGGGGGGGATTCTACGGAAAAGCCCGCAGTGAAGGCCCACGAAGAGATGAAGGCCCTCATAGCAGCAGCAGCGCTGGGGGATTCCGTCGTTCTTCTCGGTAAAAATACATCCGTCATGCCCATACAGCCGAGGTGGCCTGGGCATGGCGGAGGATTATTCAAACCAGTCCTGTGCGTAACATCAGTTGACGGGATGTGAGGGTTTTACCCCACAAGCCTGTCAAAATGTATTAGCTCAAGGCCCCTTGTACACGCATACTGAGTTGGGTTTGTCGTTTTCGACTGTCTTGGTTGTGAATGGCATAGGCCAGTGCCTTGGGCTCTCCGATGAAAATCACAAGCTTTTTCCCCCGTGTTAATGCCGTATAGAACAGGTTTCGCTGCAGCATGATGTAGTGCTGCATGCTTACGGGGATTACCACGACCGGAAACTCACTGCCCTGAGACTTGTGAATGCTCACGGCATAAGCAAGCAAAAGCTCTTGAATCCCTTCCCCTTCATACTGGATGGTGCGCCCTTGGAAGGAGACCACCACTTTGCCACCCTCTACCTTCGTGTACTCGACAAATCCAATGTCCCCGTTGAATACGTTTTGCTCGTAGTTGTTCACGGTTTGAATCACTTTGTCCCCAGTGCGCAATACAAAACCATTCCGAGGAACATCGCCCTCTCTTGCATCTGTTGGTTTAGGGTTGAGCAAGGCTTGCATCTCTTGGTTCAAGGCCAAGCTACCCAAAGGTCCTCGATTCATAGGAGTTAAAATTTGCACGTCTCGCGTAGGATCAAATCCTCTTTCACGTAGAGTTTTTCCCATAAGTAAGCGAATCATTTCCATGATGTCTTGGGGTGCGTGGGCTGGCAAAAACAAACAGTCCGTACCGGCTTGATCCTCAAAAGTGGGGACTTGTCCTTTATTGATAGCATGAGCAATCTGTACGATTTGGGACGAGGCGGCTTGTCGGAAAATTTCGGTAAGTTGCAAGCAGGGTACACATTTGCTTTGTAAGAGATCCGAAAGGAAATTTCCTGGGCCTACAGCCGGTAGCTGATCCACATCTCCGATCAGAATCAAGCGACTGGTGGAGGGAATGGCTTGGAGCAGTTGACTTGCCAGATGTATGTCCAACATGGAGGCTTCATCGATGACCACCACATCGGCGCGCAACGGATTAGAGGCATCTTTGATAAAGTGGTTTTCACTAGCTGACCACTCCAACATGCGATGGATGGTCTTGGCGGGGATCGGGGAAATTTCCGACAATCGTTGTGCAGCTCGCCCTGTGGGGGCCGCAAGCAGTACCTGGCATTGCTGCGACTGGAAAAAGAGAATGAGGGCGCGTACGGTGGTGGTTTTTCCCACCCCGGGTCCCCCGGTTAGGATAAAGACTTTTTCTTGGGCGGCCTGCAAAATAGCGTCGCTTTGGCGTTGGCTCACCTGGACAGCGTTTTTTTGCTGATAGGCCTCAACCCATCGTTTGGCCTCCTGTTCAATCGCCTCCGGTGTCCCCATATGGCTTGGCACAGGTGTTTGCAGAATGCGGGCAATATGGATGGCAGAGGAGAGCTCGGATAGATAGAGCTCTTGCCGGTAGTAATTCCCCTCGCTTTCCACTACAGCTCGCTTCTTTTGCAACTCCTCCAGCGCAGGATAGGTTCGCGCGGTAATCTGCTCCGATGTAAGCTGTAGCAAGGTTTGTAGATCCACCTGAAGCTGGGCTGCCGTTAGGTAGCAATGTCCTCGCTCTTCCCCTTGGCGTAGTAGATGTAAAATCCCGGCTTGTAAGCGAAAGAGAGAGTCAGAGGCACAGCCCAACGCGCGTGCGATTTTGTCCGCAGTAAAAAATCCAATCCCGCGAAAATCATCGATGAGCTGATAAGGATTGCGAGAAATGATCTCAATGGTTTTATCGCCGTAAGTTTTGGCGATTTTTTGGCTGAGGTTGCTGGACATGCCGTGTTCAGATAGGAAAATCAATGTATCTGCGGATAACTGTTTTTCCTTCCAAGCTTGGGCCACTTTCTTCGCCAAACGCGCCGTCATTTTGGGTACATCCATCAACTTTTGGGGGTGATGGTGCAAAATATCGAGAGTTTGGGTGCCAAAATGGGATACAATGCGTTCGGCAATTTTGGGGCCGATCCCTTTATATACGCCAGAGGATAGATAGCGAATCAAACCACTTTCAGTATGAGGCAAAATTTCGGTGGCCCGTTGAATTTTGAACTGTTTGCCAAAGCTGGGATGGGTGGCCCATAAACCGGATAGGCGATAGGATTCGCCCGCATGGATGGTGGAAAAGACACCTACAGCCGTTTCTCGCTCTAAAGACTGTAAATCTCGGATCTTGAGTACCGACCATCCATTTTCTTGATTGTGATAGGTCACATGAAGGACCTCCACGCTCATTTGTATCGGTTCGATGATGATCCCTTTCCCTACGAAATCAATCGGTTGCTGGCTTTCAGCGCGCACACCGTTTTATTATCCAGAATACCCAACATTTTTTGCACGTTTTCTGTCCTCCGTCTACTGAACAAATACCCTCGAATACCCTTTTTCTTTTGGTACCTTTCCTGGATTTTTCATGAACAGGCGTGTACAGTCCGATACGTGCACGTTGTTTTGATTTTTGGAGGTTCATCCATGCAATGCAGATTTTCATTCAAGCACATGAAAACGTCCCAGGCCCTTACCGACTATACAGAAGAAAAAGTCGTACAGCGGATCGAAAAATTTTCCACCAAGCCCATCGATGCTCACATTACCTTCTCAGTAGAAGGCTACAATCAGATTGCCCATTGTAGCGTAAAGGGAGGCGATGGTTTTAATTTTGAGGTGGAGAGTACCTGTAAGGATATGTACGGATCTGTGGATTTGTTAGTGGACAAGCTGGCTGTACAGTTGAAAAAACAAAAAGACAAGCTCAAAAATCACAAACAAGTATCTGCTGTGGAAGAGCTTGCCCCAAGCGATATATTGGATCCGGAAGAGTGCGATAACGTACCCGTGGATGCCGAAGATCTGATCAAATATACCCAAGCCAAAGGCTAAGACTCTCAATTGAGGGAGCATCAGAGACAAGGGCCTAAAATGCCCAGCCCAACTCGAGCCCAGGATGAAGCGACGTCATGATGCGACGCTTCAATGCCGTTTTGTCCTCGTAGGACGTCTCCATATAGGCCGTATTCTCTCCTTTGCTGGCATCCGTCACCCGGTTTTCAAAGTGCCGAAGCAAGAGGAAAATCCCCCCCATAAAGCCCACACTTTCAGCCGCATACCGATAGCCAAGCTTTCCAGAAAAAGTGGTGCCCTCTACGTTTAAATCATGACTTTGCAGGGGGGAACTGGTGGCATTGCTCGCTGTTTTTACCCACAATCCCCGCGTCTTTCGATACCCAGCGCCAAGTCCCCAGTAAAACCCGGAGAGGGTGGCTTCATTTTGATAGCGCCCCGTAATAATCCCAATTTCTTGTCCCTTCATTTCAAGCGATTGATTGGGGTTGTTGGTCAAATCCCGCTCTGACAGCATCTGATACGGTTGGACCGGCGTCCAGGCAACCCCTACCATACCTCTGCCCAGGTTGTATTCCATGCTGAAGGGGGTATCTATCAGAAGGGGAAGAGAGAGGGCTAGACTACGCCCCGCGGTTGTGGTGGAATTTACCTGAGCCTGCATCATTCCGGCAGACCACATGCTCAACAGAAGCCAGAGGTTTTTGCGTTTCATTGTGTTCCTCATGTCGGAAGAAATTTTCCTGTTGTTTCAAGTATACTCGACAGTACAGGAGGCCTGGCATGCTGGTTATTGCCCATCGAGGCAATCTCGAATGTGGATTGGAGAACAGTTGGACGGCTTTTCGGCAAGCAGTGGCCCATGGGTGCCATCGAATTGAGTTGGATGTTTTGTTCTCACGAGACAACCACCCTTTTGTCATCCACGATGAGAATTTGCTTCGACTCACCGGGATCGATGCAAATTTAGACGAGCTCCCGACGAAAGAGGTGGAAAAAATCACCCTATTGAACGGAGAAAAAATCCCTCGATTGGAAGAGGTTGTCGATCATTTTGCCCCCCAAATTTCTCTCAATGTAGAGCTAAAAAGCCAAAGAGCCGACCACGCCCATCAAGTCGGCTCCCTATTTGCTACACGGCAAGATTTGCCTACCCTGATTTTTTCTTCCTTTTATGTAGAGCCTCTGGTGGCCTTACGAGAACGACATCCGACTCTATCGCGTGCCGTTTTATGGGGACGTGATACCTGGCATTGTGCAACACCCGCTCATATAGGCCCTCAGGTTTTTATGGAAAAAGTAGGGGCTCGGATTATTCACCCTGAAACCCAATGGGTAAACGCCTCCTTTATGGATCGAGCGCGTTTTCATGGGTGGCAGGTTTTCCCTTGGATTAGCAAAAGCGCAGAAGAAAAAAATCCCGATGAAATCTGGACCCAGCTCAAAACCTTAGGCGTGGATGGCTTGTGCACCAATTTTCCTCTCCGGTTACAAAAGTGGCTGAAAAAGAGAAACCAACCTTGAGGTGGATATGCAAGAAGATCATCATGCCCTGGGGCCCAATTGGCGTATTTTTTGGGTGACGGCCCCTGATGGGACAGCCTTGCGATGTGGGGTGTATGCACAAAGTGAAACCCCCAAACGCTATCAGGTATTCTCGACAGGTAGGGGGGAATACATTGAGAAGTATGGGTATCTACCGGGGGATCTCCGACTGGACCCAGAAACGGCTTTTTTGCTTTGGGATCATCGAGGGCAAGGCGCCTCTGGCGGTATGCGATTTCATGTAGCCGACTATGACCAGTATGTAGAAGACATGGCGTTTCTCCTGCAAGAAATTGTCGGCCCACGCCCCTATACCATGCTGGCTCACTCTATGGGGAGTTTGATTGTCTTACGAGGACTTTTAGAGGGGCGAATTTCTCCTCAACGCGCCTTCTTAAGCGCTCCTTTATTGGGGTTTCGAGCACCAGCTATGGCACAATGGATCATCGGATATTTTCTCTCTTTGGCAAAATACTTATCTTGGGAAACCAACCGATGGACGCCATACGGATGGAAACAGTTGGCTTTTGAGGACAATCCGTTCACCCACAGTCCAGAGCGATTTTCGGTTTTTTTACAGACCCCATACCCCAGTGAAGCCATGACGTTGGGTTGGATTTCTGCCACCCAACAGGCCATGCGGCAGGTATTTCAGTCACACGCCTTGTCACAATTATCCACCCCGATCCACCTCTTGTTAGCCGGAGAGGATCAGGTCGTGGAAAATACCGAAAGCCTGCGGTGGTTTGACCTTGCGACACAACACGCTGGCTGTAAACCCACGATGGAATGGGTTCAAGGCGCGCGTCATGAGCTCTTTTTTGAAGGCCCACCCTACTATGATCAAGTTGTAGCAGCAGTTGGGTCATGATAAATCGAGGGAGATCCCCGACGCTCCCTACGGTCGCAGGGGATGACGGAGTGGTACATGACAGCGGCTGGGAATCCCCCTCGATGAAAAAAAAGATGCCATTTTTTATACATTCGTATAAACTCAGTATAAATATACAACATACCAGTTGGTTATAAAAGGAGTCGCAAATGCAGGCACCTCTACACCGGAAAGTATCCAGCGCAGAGCTTTCTCAGCAAAGAGAAGAAGAAAGAATTCGGTTCAAGGAAGCAGCTGAACGAGTTCAAAAGGAGTTAGAGGCATACTGCCCGTCGGTTCAGTATGCCGTACATGCGACGTACTGCTGGAAATCCATGATCACTGAGGTAGCCGAGGCGGCGCAGTAAGGCAATTAGGGGCAAGCTCTAGCCTTTTCCCTGTACGCAACGTGGCAGAACAAGACCGAAAGTCATCTGCTGCTCGAGTAAAATGCACGGAAGCAACGCTACCCTCTGGATCTTGCCCGGGTTGTGGAATCGACAGCTGAGCCCAGTATGCTTTGTGATCATAGTACCAAGCTGTTTTCACATGGATGGGGTGCTGGGGATTTGTTGTATCAACATAGTCCACGCCTTTGTCGAGGCGTACATCTTGCACTGCACCGGATAGCACCACTGGCAAATCATCAAAATGCAACAGAGTTGCAAGGTGATCATGGCCCACGAGGAGTGCGGTAATTTTGCTGCGATATTTTAGCAGCAACGGACGTATGGTCAGTTGAAAAGCCCGCTTTTCCTCCCACGTGTGAAAGGAAGACACAGTATAAGAAGGGTGATGATACACGAGGAAAACATAGGGAGATTCTGTTGCGGCCAACACGCCCTCTAGCCACGCACTCTGTTCAGCAGATCGATGCGTATTGTCTGAATTCAAAACAATAAACTGAGCCGCGCCCATTTTCTTTTCATAAAACTCTTCGGGCAAAGAAAAAAATGCCCTCTCTTCTGCATAGCTTTGTTTGTGATTGCCAAGGGCAACAGCCGCAAACGTCATCCCCAATGAGGTCCAAGGATTCCATATTTTGGCATAGGTCCCCTCATACAAATTATCGCCTGGTAGAATCAACCACTGCACACTCTTTCTATGAATAGACTCTCGTACCGTTTTACTTCCAGATGTCAATGCACCAGCATCTCCAATCACCGCAAAATCCATTTGTGCAACAAGCACTTGTGATGCAAATGCTACCAGCATCCATAAACCTGTAGAGAGAGAATGAAATAGCCGCTTGCGCATTTAAACTCCATTTGCAAAGTTGAGGTCACAAGGTAACACAAGGAAAAGAGGTCGAAAATGGATTTATCCCCACTGGGTTCGCACAAGACACTTTTGCCAGCTGATTTCTATTATCAAGAGGCGATTTTTCAAAGAGAGAAAGAAAATATTTTCAAAAAAAATTGGCTATACGCAGGGAAACGAACCAACCTACAAAAAGAGGGGGACTTCTATACGGTAGATGTCTTGAATGTTCCCATTGTAATTTGGCTTACCAAGCTTGGACTCAAAGCATTTGTTAATGTTTGTCCCCATCGTGGGGCGCAAGTGAAGTTGGAAAAATCAGGTTCCACAAAAGCGTTGAGTTGTCATTATCATGGATGGACCTGGGACCAAGAGGGGGTCTTGAAACGAGCCCCAGGAGAGCGAGGGGAGAAAGATCTCCATAAATGTGACTACCCCTTGGTAGAACTCACAATCGGTGAAGTAGATCCATTTATTTTTATCCATTTCGAAAAAAACCCGCAGCCATTTGAATCCCAATTTTCCGTTTTGCTAGACGCCATTCGAACTCGAGGCATTGACTATTCCGCCCTTACCTATCACGGGGCAAAATCCTATCGAATGAAGTGCAACTGGAAGACAGTGGTGGAAAATTTTCTCGAGTGTTACCACTGCCCTGTGAGTCATCCTAGTTTTTGTGATTTGATCAGCATGGCAGACTACGAAGTTAAAACATATCCTCGACACTCCACCCAGTATGGCTATTTGCGACAACCAGATCAACCACTCGACGCACTCGTGCAACCAGATTCTTATGGGATTTACAATTATCTTTATCCCCTTTTTATGGTGAATACGTATCCGGGCGCTGGCAATGCCTCGACCAATATCATCGAACCACTTGGTCCAGAGGAGACCTTGGTAACCTATGAATTTTTTCTTGACCCCACCATGGACCCACAAGAGGTGGAAAAAAACATTTCATTGGTACACGAAGTACAAGTAGAGGATGTCACCATTTGTGAAGCAGTACATCGAGGACTCAAATCCGGATTTTATCAAGCTGGCTGGCTCATGAAAGCTGAAAATGGCGTGCACCATTTTCAACAGCTGCTGTCAGAAGATTTACGTTATACGTAGATCTTTTTTTACTGGAGAACTGTTTTATTGGGGAACCAGCTGCGCAGTTTCCCCAAACCCCTCCTTGCAAAAGCAGGGAGAAGAAATGAGAACATGGGAAAGAATCCCATGAGGAGACACGGCCGGCGCTCAGACAGTCTCTTCCCACCTCTCAAAATCGCAGGCAACGCTCTCGTCACGGACATCAAATTCAGTGGCTGCGATTTGTGACCCGTTGGGCCCCTTCTGTCTGGCTGCCCGTGTCTTACGCTCGGATTCTTTCCCAAGCTCTCGTTTCTTCTCCTCTTTGCAAGAAAGACAGGGATTGAGTAAGAAATTGGAAACAAGGCCAAGGGCAGCAGATCGGGGGGCCCCGACGGGTCACAAATCGCAACTGAGAGTAGAGGGTCCTTGACGAGAGCGTTGCCTGCGATTTTGAGAGTTGGGAGGATCCGATCGTCGCGCCGGCCTTGGCCTTGTTTCCAATTTCTTACTCGATCCCTGTCTTCCCCATTTTTGCAAGGAGGGGTCTGGGGAAACTCCGCAAGTGGTTCCCCAGTAAAAAAACGATACATATCGAATAGATAGAACAACCTCACGAAACCCCCACTTGTACCGATACAGGAGGGGCATCCTTCGATATAGAGGTAACCGTGCGCATTCTCTTTCTCCTCCTGTTGCTGATCAGCGGGAGCTGTAAAAAATCGAGTACAGAATCGGAGCGTCATGCTGTGGCTACCATTGATGCACCTGCTGCAAACAGCGCCATTTGCGGAGCCCCCCTCAATCTTTTTAGCGCCACAGCCCCCCCTGTATATGCACCGCTATTGGAAACATCCAAACCTAAGCTGGAAGAACTTTTGTATGGAGACAATTACCGCACGCTATTGATCTCCTTTCAAAACACCCCTGTTCCAGGACGAGAAATAGAAACAACAGCCGATTACGGCAAATACAAGGTGTGCGCCTCCAATGGAGCGTGCCTCAAAAGTTGTGTCAATGACACCTGTACAGAGGAGGTCATCACCAGCTCTTGGGTAGAAGAAGTCCCCATTCCCGATGCCTCCATGACCAATACACGAGAGGTTTTTAGCGTCTATACCACTTCTTGCATAAATGCCTCTCGACGCAAATCTAGTGATGCACCCTCTGCTTCGGTTGCAGCCAATAACCCTGAATGTGGACCGTGGACACAAAATATTGTGCAACATGTACAAAATGCAGACCCCGATCTAGAAAAATTGCTACTGAAAAGTCATCAAAGCGACCTCAATCGACAAGCGCTTTCGGATGATATTGCCAATGCAGCCCAAGTATATTTACAAGCGGTGCCACCAACTGATACAGGTTCTGGATTGTCCTTAGCAGGTGCTGCTTCCACAACGAGCGCGAATGCAAACCTGCAGCTTCTAGCAAATAATGCAGTAGTCGCCAAAGAAAAGATGGGAGGCTTTCTTCAAGAAGGCATGCTGGAGTCCTTGCAAACTGTAGTGGAAAATGCCCAAGCACAAGGGACAAAAGCACCGACTGGGTTGGCTTTGAGCAGCGGTGCCGACAGCAGCAATCCTTGTGCTGGAGCCGACGCCGGAGATAGCACGCCACCTGCAAATTTCACTCATACTGATACGTCTGACACCACTTCTACACCATCGACATCTCCACCACCCCTCAATACGGGAGGCACAGATAATAGTGAAAGCAATACAAACCCCGTTACAGACACTACTGCAGAGTCTAGCAGTAAGAGCTTGAATCCAGGATTTCACATCATCTTTACTGGAATTGGGATGCTAGTGGTTGCAGGTGTAGTAAAAATCATCCGCAAAAATATACAAAACAAACCGGAGATAAATACACAGGCTGTGAGCGCAGAGGGGAAGGTAGTAACAGAGGGGACACAAGGAGTAAAAGTGGCAGAAGCTAAGGTGACAAAATTGACGCTGGAGGTAAAAGCCTTAGAAGGTAAGGCTGGTTCAAATAAAGCAATAAAGAA
Organism: Deltaproteobacteria bacterium; assembly: GCA_947466225.1. Lineage (GTDB taxonomy): Bacteria > Bdellovibrionota_B > Oligoflexia > Oligoflexales > Bog-1112 > CANIBL01. The sequence continues at coordinate 13,574 of CANIBL010000020.1, read as the reverse complement.
AGGTCAGTTTGCTGAGTACAAAGCGGCTAGTGAGAAACTAGTCGCTGCAGAAGCCGAGCTTAAAACAGCAAAGAGTGAAAGCAAGCCAACTGAGGTTAAAACCACGACAGGAAAAGGCAGGTTAGGAAAGCTAGCAAAATTTATTGGAGGATGGGGCGGGGTCATCATTGCTGTTTTGCTCATACTCACTGGAGCACTCCTTGCCTCTTATACTCTTGCGGATACACCTGAGACGGCTTTCCAAGCCACCATAAGCACAGTGGGGGAAGCCTACCAGCGGTCAAAACTCGAATGGGCAGATACCCAAACGGCCCTCGATGCCTTACTCAAGGCTCGTAGTGCTGCAACGAAGAAATAAGCTCAATCGAAGAAGATCCCCGACACGACCTTCGGTCGCTGGGGATGACGGACAATGCTGTTCGGTTAAGAGTGTAAGCCTTGTAGAGAAAGAGAAAAATGGTTTTTTCCTACTAAGGGGAAAGAGAGGTTAGGGGAAAAATTCTTTGATTGTAGGGTTTTTTGAGTATACCGATAAAAAAGGATTTCAGACAATGAACGAACGGCCCGATAACATAAGGAAAACGAGATGTCCGTCATGCCCAGGCCGCCTAGGCCGTATGGGCATCTCCCTCGATCGTGGGGGATCCCCGACGCGACCCAAGGTCGCTGGGGATGACGGAAACTCCGATTACCGATGGCAGCACAGCCTTTCATTGAATGTCCGGAATTCTTTTTTGTCACCATGTCCTGAAAGTAGCGCCAAAAGCCGACTTCTACCCATGGCCAAGATTTTTTGATGTAATAAAAAATCAACGAGCCTATTGTTCTGCAAAGATTTGTTCCTTAACTGAACAGCATTGGGATGATGGATGTTTCTTCCAACCCTCAGCAAGGAGGGGTCTGGAGAAACCCCGCAGGTGGTTGCCGAGTAAAAAAACGTACCCTGCTATGCAAAAACTAATACTCCACAGATAAAACAGAATACTCATGTACGCCTTTTGGTGCTTGGATTTCCACAAGATCATCCACCGCTTTTCCCAAAAGGGCCCGCGCCATCGGCGAACTTACGGAGAGGAGATTCCGCTTAATATCCGCCTCAAGATCACCCACGATGCGATATTTTTTCTTTTCCCCTGTCTCTTCGTCCACCAAGACCACCCAAGCACCGAAACGGATGGTATCCATAGAACCGGATGTCGGCTCAATCACCTGAGCTCGGGCCAATTTATCCTCAAGGTCAGAGATGCGAGCTTCAATAAGACCTTGCTTCTCACGCGCTGCGTGATACTCCGCATTTTCCTTTAAGTCCCCATGTGCACGGGCTTCTGCGATGGCCTGAATCACATGCGGACGCTCTGTACTTTTGAGACGCTCTAGTTCCGCAGTTAAGGTATGAAACCCTTCAGGTGTGAAGGGGACAGTTTGTAGACTCATACTCGTACTCACTTGATCTTGCAAAAAGCCATGCCGAAATGGATGGCCATCGAAACCCGTTAAAAGCTGTGCGTGGCAGAGAAGGCAAAAGTAAGGGAGCTTGCTTCTACATCCTGAATGGCCACGCTCGGGGCCCCAATCTTTTGGGCGGATCCCGATCCAGATTGATATATAACACCTGCACCAATTTGGCTATTGGGTTGTACCCAAGCCAAATACAAAGATCCGCCGAGATAGTCGATATGATCTGCTTGCCCAGAGTCCCCGGCTTGAACCTGGGGACGCGCATCATGATTGGTAAAAATCCCGCTTCGAATGGGAATGGCGGGAAAGAGGTAGTATTCCAATCCTGCTGCATAGTTTGTAACCGCATTCTTTCTATAAAGGGAGACACCCAGATCTTCGATTACCGCCGCATCAGAAACAGCTACATAGTGGGTGGCATCTGCTGTAAGCAGCAATCGCGCAGAAGCAAAATACGCCATCCCAAGTCGATACTCTGTAGGCATAGAACCCAGGGGCTTTTTGTTGCGAATGTTTAGTTCCTGTTGAGATACCAGTACGTTTTGGCTTAACACAGCGGTACCCTGCTTGGCATGGACCGAGGCAAAAGCCGCTGTCTGCAACCCCGTATCTCGTAGTTCGCCGGACTCCTCATAGTTCTGGGAAATATAGCGCCCCGGTTTCATAGCAAGGCCCAAGACAAAGCGAGTAAAGGCCACTTGTACCCCCAAAACCGCTTGAATACCGTATCCCACTACATGCTGACGGATATTTTGGGTTTTTTCGTGCACAAAATCGATGGGGGCATTGCCATTGGCACAAGTCTCGGCCTCTATCTGAATGTCTTGGTATTCTTGGATCAACTCATCCACAGTCACATAGTTCAGCCCAGCACCGATAGATACGGCATGGTTAATGCGCCAGCCAAATGCGCCCCCTGCAATCGAGGTAGCCCCTCGTTGGTTTGCCGTTCGATGGAACCGCTTTAGCAGCGCCTGCTTTCGTGTATAAGAATCAGCTTGTCCAACGGCCACCACATTGCCTGCCGTATCAATGGGATCTCCCCCTGCATTTCGCATAACACAAGGAGATAGCGCATCCCCCGGTACATTTTGAAACAAATCGTTTTGATCCTGCAACTCACTGTCGGTGGTATACACACCAAAGGCAAAGACCAAACCCTTGGCAAGGCTATCCAGTTTTTGCAATCCACCAAAAAAGGAAGGGAGCATGGCGTTGGTGTTCTCTGTGAAATCCGAGGCGCCCACAGTTTTTTTGTACACGATCTTGCGCGAGTACAGCGCGTTGGCAGAACCGGAGATGTCGTTGGACAAGGCAAACCCCAATCCAGCTGGGTTGTAGTACACGCCAGAGGCATCATCGGAGACAGCCGTATACGCACCGCCCATTCCCACTGCACGATCTCCGCGTAGCAAATTGGCATAGTGAAACTGGTCTGCATACAGCACCGACATCAAATTGGCGATCCAGAAGCAGATCGCCAGCAGCACTTTTTTCCCCACGTGCAACACCCTCATGATGCCTCCTATCGTGATAGCGTTCCGCGTTTTCTATAAAAAAGTAGAGAGATATACCCATCGCCAATGAAGATGCCCATTCCGTCATGCCCAGGCCGTCTCGGCCGTATGGGCATCTCCCCCGATCGAAGGGGATCCCCGACGCTCCCTCTGGTCGCTGGGGATGACGAGTCGCGCAAGGCATCTTCAAGTTGATTGGGTATAAGCACTTACTTCATCGATTTTGTATGAGTCGCAAACCGTTCTACTCCAAGGGCCCCCACGATGGTCGATCCATTCATTTCCTTCAACAGGGCTTGAATTTTTTCTTGCCTGGTAGAAAGCTTGGGATGCGTCTTCTCCAACATTTTTACCAAAGTCCCTGCCTTTTTTTTCTTTGCCTCCAGCCGGGTTAAGAAATGCACCAGGGCAAAGGGATCATATCCAGCGCGAATGGCATACTTCAGGCCCTCATGATCAGCTTCAAATTCCAAGTTATGATCCAACCCTTTTTCTAGCATGAGATTTATCCCTGCTTTGGCGGCCTGTAGAACGCTAAATCCCGCCCCTGCAGACCCAGACAAATATTTCGCCAACAAGGCTTGGGCCTTGGAGCTTTCTGCCCCCGTGGCTCGTTCGCGCACTTTACTTTCTGGATATTTGTCTTTTCCATGCCGATCCAACTCTTGGGCCTCCTTTTGACGATCTTTCTCTTTCATGTTTCGCAGAGTATTGAACATGTGTTGCTTGCCCACATGCGCGACTTCATGGCCCAATATCATGGCCAATTCCGCCTCATTTTCCGCCTGCAGCACAGCACCTTTGGTAATCAAAATATAGCCACCCGGGCATGCAAACGCATTGACGTTGCTGGAATTCAAAATGGCAAACATATAGCGACGGTCTGGATCGTCACCAACGCTCGCCACATAGTTACCCACCTCATTCACATACTCAACAAGAGCCGGATTGTCATAGGTACCGTAGTACTGCAACAACCGTCCGGCCATATTGCGACCCAACTCCATCTCTGCTTGATACTCTCCGAGCTTTTTTTCTTCACTTTTGGAGAGAGTTACTTCTTTTTTGGCGCGTGTCTTTCCCGTTGGAGTCGGAGCTGTCGTTGTACAAGCACCGAGATACAAAGCCCCGAATAGAGCTATGAGAAGGATGGGTTTCATCATGGTAATCTGCCGATACATAGAAAACTTCCTTTATGGATGCGCGTGAGATACGCCCTTGGATTCTGCTTCGACTCGGCGTTCGACTTCTGTGGTAACGTCTTGCGCCAGCTTACTCAGGCTGGCTGGAGCTACGATGCGGTCCTCCATCTCGTAGACCATGCGTAAATTGGGGCGTACGTTACCGGCAAATTCACTATCCTTGCTCTCGTCTAATCCGCGCACACCCATAACAGAAGTTCGAGCCCGAACCTGTGCACTCTCATCTTCTTCACGTGTTTTCTGAATTGCATTGTGCAGAGCTGAGGAGAGCCCTTCGCTCGATTTCCCATCCGATTCATACTGGACAGAAAGAACCGACACATAGGCGATTTTGCTCGAGGTAGATTCAACCTCCCAAAACATGCCGGTGCGGTTGTGGGCCGGCAGCGTATTTCCCCTTTGCAATTCACCGGTTATCACAGCTGTTTTACTGGCTTTTTCATAGATTTTGACATGGTCCTGTTTGGCTCTGACTACTGCCTGGCCCCATCCAACAGGCGCATATAGGCAAAAAATCCAGAAAAGAAAGCGCCTTCGATGTCTGTACATAAATCCTCTTACGAAAGTAGGAGATCCCCGACGCGACCTTCGGTCGCTGGGGATGACGAGAAACTATGCATACCCCGTCATGCCCAGGCCGATGGCCGCATGGGCATCCCCCTCGATAGTAGAAGATCCCCGACGCGACCTTCGGTCGCTCGGGATGACGGACAAAACGAGACATCTTCAAGTTGATTGGGTATAGTCCACGGTGTTCTTTTCTCAGTGTATCACAGACTTTTTTCTCTCAATAGCCAGGGCCTCTTTCATGTCAACTTGGATGATCTACGGTGCGGAAGGATGCATGGGACGACAGGTACTAGAGGTCGCCCTCCAGTACCGGCAATCCATCGTGCTTGCAGGTAGAAGCGGGCACTTGTTGCAACTGGCACAAGAAAAAGGACTGCCTTGTCGTGTTTTTCCGGTTGAAACGGTACCGGAAATTTTGCCTTTCCTACAAAAGGTCAATATTTTTATCGACTGTGCAGGACCTTATACAGAACGTACTTCTGCAATTCTTCGAGCCTGTAGCAAGCGAAAGATTCACTATCTTGATCTATCCATGGAGTATGCTTGGTCGCAACGAGTATGGGAGTTTGCTCCGATCTTTGAAAAACGAGGTTGCTGGGCTGTCACAGGCGTTAGTAGCTATGCGCTTTTATCCGAGTATCTGGCTGGGTATTTGAAAGGACAACTGCCCAATATTACCTCCCTGGATCTTACGTATACTGGAACCCAGTTCCCCACGACAAAAGGCTGTTTGTTATCCTATCTCTCCATCTTGGCGTGCGGCCAAAAAGCCCGCAGTCAGAATCGAATTTCCACTCAATGGTTTTCCGCTTCCTATAAAGGGGAAGAATGGGGTGCACCCTCTGGCGCCAGCGTGAACCGGGTCGCTCGTCGCGTTCCTTTGGTAGATTTGGTCACCGTTTGGATTGCGACACGTATCCCATTTATTTCTACCTTTGTGGCATTCTCTCCGAATGAGATTCGCATGGTTCGAGTGGGATGTACCCTAGCGCGATTCCCTTTTCTACACAGGATCTTGCTACAATTTTTGCGTGTCTATTTGCAAAGTCGAGACGCCCCGATAACCCCGGCAAAAATCCGAGTGTCGGGTCGCGCAGAAAATGCCATCGGACAACACCGAAGCATGCAAATCGAACTAGAAGGCCCAGACACGCTTACAGTAAAAATGATTTGTGACCTTGCCTTGCTAGCGGATGGTACACCCAGCGGATATAAAGGGGTTTTTACCGCAGGTCAACGACTCGGCACCGACTATCTTTTTTCTTCTGGAGATCTCGAAACCCGCATGCACCACCTTTCATATGGAGATGAATCTTGAGTCAAACCGAAACCGATATTCAAAATATGTTTGATACCATTGCTCCCTCGTACGACTTCCTCAACCGACTTTTGAGCCTGCGACAGGATGTGCGATGGCGCCGCGCCCTTGCACACCAAATTCCCTTTCGCATAGGGGGCACCTATGTCGATGTAGCCACAGGAACAGGAGATGTCCTCGTAGCCGCACAAAATCAACACCCGGAGTATGCCAGCTGGGTGGGAGTCGATATTTCAGACAATATGCTGACACTGGCAAAAAAGAAGCTAGGTGAAACGCTGCACCCTTCTGCCGCACCAACTTTTATACAAGCCAGTGCAGAAAAGCTCCCCTTTCCAAACGAAACGGTGGATTGTTTGAGTATTTCTTTTGGCCTGCGAAATGTCATCGACAAGGAAAAGGCATTGCAAGAGTTCCTTCGAGTATTGAAGCCAGAAGGCACTCTACTCATTTTGGAATTTTTCACACCAACCGGTGTACTGTCCCGTTTTTTCGAGTTTTATTTTCATCACATTTTGCCTCGCATTGGTGGGCTTTTTAGCGATGCAAAAGCATATCAATACTTACCCACCAGCGTAATGTCATTTTACTCTCACGCTGCACTCTGTGGTTTATTGCACACACACCACCTGCCAGTGATTACACAGAAACGGTTTCTATTTGGCGGGTGTCGGCTGTTGGTAAGTAAGAAAATGGCACCGTCGACGTCTCCTCTTGTGGTAACATAAAAGAAACGGAGCACATGCCAGACAGTGTCTGCATCAGGTGACAGGAAACACCAAATGGAGTCAACAATGCGTTGACTTTAGCAAGGGAGGGCTCAATTTTCTTTTGTCTCTCTTGTGCAGTAGCCAACTGATATTCCATGATCGAAAACATCAAATGCTGCTTGTCTCCAGCTTCTTTTTTATTGAACAACACCGACATCTTCTCGGTTGGCTTTGCCAACATCAGCAATGCTTCTAAGGCATAAAATAAGGCCGCAACCCAAACAAATGGCGGCACTTGAGCCGCAATATTTTCTTCTTTTGCATGATTCACAATTTGAATGGGATGCGCGTTTTCTCGTTGCTCCAGAAGCGACAACACTAGAGACAGCGCCTGAGAGTGAGATGTGATCGTTTCGCCCTCTCGGACTCGATCTCCTGTAAGAGACAAACTATACCAGTAGGCCACTGTCGAACGAGTGGTAGCGCCAAAATTGGGAATTTTTTTCTTGTTGACCAAAAATTGGGTGATTACCTTGATGACTTGATTGCTGGATTTTCGCAGCAAGGTAATCTGCGCCTCCAAAAGCGTTTGACCTGGCACTTCGCTGGGGGATTCATCCAAAACACGGAAGAATTTGCGCGCCCCATGTTTATAAATCGAATGGTTCCAAAACGACACAATTTTAGCAAAAGGCTCTGACTCCTCCAATAAAACTTTCTCCATGCGCTCTTGCAAAGCAAGATTGGTTTTCTCATACGCATCGATGCGTTCCAATAAAGCGAGGGAACAGGTTTGCACTTGATGGGAAAGCGCCGCATGCTGGGCGTGTTGTTTTTGCTGGGTATTGCGTCGTTCAAGCTGAAGCTTGGTTTGTGTAAGGTCTTTATGCAGTGTCGCACACCTTTCAATCAGTTTTCCGATGTTTTCATGATTCACTTGCATGGCAACCCCGATGGAACGCACGGCTTGTTCAACTTGGGTTTTTTCTCGAAAACTCCAGATGCGCATGGATTGGGGCAGCTTCCACGGGGTATTGGGATTTTGCTCGAGGTGTAGGCACCACTGGAAGAAGTGATTTCGAAGTTGGCGTAGTTGGCTTTGCTCTCGACGAAACTGAATGCTCATTTTTACTAACAGCAAGAGAAAGAGAAAGAGCAACACACTGGTACCCGGAATGTCGATGTGGCTCGCCACCCAAAATCGAGCGACCTTATCACCAATAGAAGGGCTCATCCACAGCCCAAGCCCCGTATCTCCAACAGAATAAAGCATTTCCTCTTTGGGCTCCCCTCGGCCGATATGGAGATGGCGGGCTTGTAAAACCCCCTCAGAAAGACCATGGAGTTGAAACCACTGAGGCCCGAGTTCGATTTGACCGACCAGCCATCCTGCCGCGGCCCCTGGAATCTTTCGTTGAAGGGCAAGTATAGCTTGTCCGCCCTCCCCCCACGACCAACGAAACGTCTCCGGTGCTGTGGGTAAACAGGAGAGAGAAGTGGGAAGAAAGGGCTGACAGTCCAGCGTAAAAATACCAATCTTGTCAATCTCTCCTGGAACCGTTGCATCGGAGAGCAACTTTTCTACCGCATGTTTTTCTTGCGCCGTAAAGGCCTCTGGAAGAGAAGATTGCTGATAAAGGGTCACCAACCGATTGCTCAGCTGGAGTTGGGTTTCGGTGATGCGGTGGGAAAATTGCACCGCCATTTTCTGGGTTTCTTGGGTCCTCTCCATGGCCCAGCGCTGTAAAAACCCCATTGCAGCGAGGGACATCACCACCGTCACCAGCATGGTTGGATAGAAAAAAGCGCGTAGATGTTGCACGGTCCCTCCCGCTTATATGAATGGTGCTTTCTACTACTGTAGCGGGATGGCGGAAAAGTGACAAGGCGTCTTACTTTCAAAGGAGGGGGGAAAGCGCCCCTTTAATAAAAACACTACTTCCCAACGGGCACTGCTGGTAACACGCGCATCTTACTCTTTCCAACTGGCACATCGCCACGCGCTGGATAGCGAATCCCCACCTGCTCCATAAAGTCATTGGAAAACACGCCGGTTGGGTCCAACTTCCAGATCTCTCGGTTGAAAGCTTGAACCTGCGCTTTGCGAACCGGGTTGGTTTCGAGCTGTCGCAAAAAGAGTTCAGGACGATTTTTGGCCCAATGCACACGCGCTTCTACCCCATTGAGCATAACCTCGATAAATCCTCGATAGTGTTCTTCATGCTGCACCAAAATATGCGCAGCCAATTTTTGTTCCTCTTCCGTCTTCACATCATAAGAAGGAATAAACTGCGGCATCTCCATAAACATCACCGGCTCACCTAGGCGGAAAGCACCGCCTACACTTGCATGGGACATAAGCGCATCGGTCACTTGAGAAAAGCGAATGTAGACCCCCATGAGAGGCAAGCAGAGCTTAGGCTCACCATCTGGATGGGTCAGCGTTAAGTAGTCACGCAATAGCTGGAATGCTTTGGCCCAATGGCGGAACGGAATGGCAACCTCCCAGTCTGTTTGCCGAAAATGCGCACCTTTGTCACTTCCTACACTGTTTTGCATAAAATAGGCAAAACCCGTAATCCCTTGCGGGCGATGAACCCAGCTATCATTGGTTGCGCTTTTAAACCGAATATAGGGCGAGGAGTCTTCGAGTTGATGGCGGCGCAGAGTTTCCATCGAACATGCATAGCTATTGTCACATGTAGACCTATGCAGCCGTTTTATATAAATACCCCAAAAAACATTCCATACATATGGCGCATGGAGGGCAAACTGCGCCCCTGGATCTGCCTTTTTCGCAAAAGTTGACCAAGACTCCAGCGGCAGTTTGTGCATGCTAATCCCACAGTTAACAATCGCTTTGCCTTGATGGGTTTTTTCGAAAAAGTGAGAAGATTTTCTGGGTGGAAAATAGCTCACACTGGCAACATCGCAGGTTCGAATGTGATTCCAGAGGCTGTCTCCTTCATAAAGAGCCTCGTCCGTATACGCTTTGGTTTCCATATGAACCAAAAAGTCATCTTGCACCTCGATCTCGACTTCGGAGATGATGCCAAACATACCGAGGTTCACCCGCAAGGCTCTCCACAAGGATGGATCCGTTTTCCCTGTTGTAGCACGAGAGAACTCTGTTACACGTCCATCTGCCAGCACCATCCGAATGGTATATACATTATCGGAAAGAAGAGAAGAGTGTTTCGGTGAACTCCCGTGCGCCCCTGTACCCAATACTCCAGCTAGCGTAACCAGATGGTAGCCGACAATGCCATATCCATTTGTGTAGTTTCGCGCATGCAGCCAACGACCCAGCTCGCCAATTGTCACACCTGCCTGGGCTCTTACAACACGTGTCCCATCTGGCTTGGTTCGAATTCCTAAAATTTCATTCATCTTGTTGGTTGCAATTACCATTCCCGTGGTGCAAATGGCTGCATTATCCGTATGAGAAGCCCCAACTGGCTTTACCGGTAGATTTTTCTGTCGGGCCTCAGCCAAGAGACTGATGATCTCCGTTTCAGAGGTCGCATATTTGACAATCTGTTCAGTGGGACAAAAGGTTCGACCATTATAAGAGCCTGCCTTCTTTTCGGTCATCGAGTGATCTACGCCCTGTTGACAATCACAGGGGCAATTGAGGTCTGTTTTGGGCCCGTTACATTTTCCATTTCCACAAACTAACGAGATTTTTTCTTCTTTGCATAGACGCTTAACGGTTTTTTGATCATGATGACTCAAACTCGGACATGCAATACCATCTCGCAATACACTACAGGTGGCGGACGGCGTTGCGATACTTGCACTTGTATGGCTTAGTAGCCACCCGATCATCATCCAACCCAACCATTTGATCTGCATTTCTTACCCCTTAAGCAATCATATTTCCAAAAAGGAGATAGGGGATTTTAGGAAAACCCACAAGGATCTTCCCATCTTTCGATCGCCATGCCTTTGTTACAAGTCATAAGTATGGGATAGAATGGAGAGTGAGGCGTATACACCACCAACTTGAAGAGACCCTGTACTCCGTCATCCCCAGCGACCGAAGGGCGCGTCGGGGATCCCCCTCGATCGAAGGAGATGCCCATACGGCCTACGGCCTGGGCATGACGGAAAAGGAGACCTCTTCAGTGGCGAAGGATATATGAAACAAAAAATAGACTAGGAAGCAATATGAAGCACGGATGGTTTCGCCACAAAAATGCCATATGTATTTTTGGGTCTCTTTTTCTCCAACTCCATTGCAAAAAATCCTCCAGCGACAATCCCCCACCACCGACGCCACCAACAAGTAGTGCTTCTGCCTGCGCCTCTGGACTCGCTGGACTTACCTTCGAAGCCACGCCAGTATTACCTGCGGTGGACCCTGGCACCTTGAAGACCCAAAACACGGCCCTACAACTTGCAGACACAGGAAATGGAACCTATACCAAATTTCAACTGAGCTGTGATACCGATCCAAACGCAGAAGTCATTCGATGGAAAGCCTGTGCCGTATCGAGTGGTGCTGGATGCTATCCCAAAGACCAAGAATGGTCGGTGATGTTCGAATGCGGAGATTTACCGTCTCTACAAGAGCTACAAGGACAAGTGGTGCGATTTACCGTGCAGTCTTGTATACCGCAACACCGAGATCAAGTTCGAATCCAAAAGCACCAATCCGTGGATGCAAATGAACTGTCATGTGAAAGCCCCGGACAAGAATTCATCTTCAAGCTGCCGAGCAACTTCAGTGACTACAATTCGCAATACGCCTCTGTCATGGATGAACTCTATAGCTTGAATCAGAAGTACCTGGATATCGGAAAAAAGATCTATGCGGTATCGCAACAACCTGCAGAGGCAGCTCTCAATACGCCAACAACAGGGTTGGCATTGGCAGATGGCACAACGGATGCTTCTTTAAAGAATGTGGTGAAAGAAAAAACAACAGAAGCACTGCCGCAATGGGCCCAAAGCTTTCGCAATGCAGGTCCCTACATGATGGGGTATCTCTCCGCTCATCGCGATGCAGTTTCATCAGAAGCAGAAGACGAAGTTCAAGAAAATCAGGCCATGATCAACGCAGGACAAACAGCCAGCCTCTCGTTGGCATCTACAGATCCACTATCAAGTTGCGCAGGCGCGATTTCGAGCCTAAATGATACGGCAGTCGACACCAGCCCACAAATCACCCCGCCTCCCATTTCTACTCCGCAGCCAGTATCGGCCCCACAAGAAGCAGTTACGGATACTGCATGGGGACCCAGCACCTGTCATGTCGACCAAGAATGGAATGGGGCAAGCAACACCTGTGTAAATCGATGCCCGACAGGCCAAACCTGGAATGATGGTCAAGGTACTTGTGAGTCTCCCGCTACGGATACCGATACAACGTCAAGCTCAAACGCTGCAAAGCGAGGCGGTATGATCTTTGGTGGCGCTGCCATCGCCACCATCGGGCTTGTCATTCTCTTTCGAACCCCATTTAGTGGATTGCGAAATCTTGTTACCAATAAGTGGAATTATCGATATCAAATTAGGGGGAAAATGCGCGCGATGGCATTTCTGCAGGGGGAGGCTGGCTATTTTGGAAACGGAGAATTAAATGCGGCTAAATCACGTGAACTGTGGAAATCCCCGGATATAAGAGCAGCAGCGAAAGCTGCCAATCTTACAGAGGCTAGTTTTAAGAAAGGCTTATCCAATGTGGAGGCTGCTAACCTTAGGGAAAATCTGCACGGGAAAGGAGTCGATCCAAGCAAAAAATTCGACGCGTTGAGAACTGAAATGCAAACAAAATTCATGGAAACCGGAGCAAAAGTGAATATTAAATTTGAAAATCGGTTGCCGGTTGAACCGCTTGAACTAAAAGAGTTCGCAGGCAAATACGAAAAGATTCGTTTCAAAGAATATGTTACTACAAACGAGTTTGGTAAAAACAAATTTTCACCTACCGAGGGGGGCAAATGGCTCTCTCGTCTAGGGGGGGTGTTGGTCCTTGCAGGTATCATTATTGCCGTTGTAGGCGCAGTTAGCAACCTTGCTGGTGACACAGGGGGTGTAACTGGATACATGCAGACTCTCGTCGACATCGACCAACAAACTCTTGAGTTGGGAGATCAAGCCTTTGCACAAAGCGCGCAACTGGACGCAATCCTGGCTGCAGAAAAAGCAGCGCATCCGACTACGAAGCGCTAAGAGGGAGATCCCCGACGGCCTTCGGCCTGGGGATGACGGAATGCGCCTTCGGCCTGGGGATGAAGGGGTTAGGCCAGAAGCCGTCGAGGGGATGAAGGGAGGACGCGTTTTATCGATATGCAGAATCGTCATCCCCAGCGAACGAAGTGAGCGTCGGGGATCCCCCTCGAATGAAAATGTCACTGGCTCGTTTCCCCTCCTCCAGTTCATCCTCTCCTTATGGAACCCACTATATACATCATGGCCAACTCCTATCACACTGTGCTATACACCGGCGTGACCTCCGACTTGAGTCGTCGCGTTAATGAGCACAAGAGTACCCGTCACATCGGCTTTACCCAGCGATATAATGTGGAGTTTTTAGTCTACTATGAACGCTGTTCCACCATGCTGGAGGCCATTTTTCGAGAGAAGATGATCAAGAAAAAATCTCGCGATGGTAAAATCAGATTGATTGAAACGTTGAACCCAGAGTGGAGGGATCTGTCGCATCAATCGTAGGAGATGCCCGTACGGCCGAAGCGGCCTGGGCATGACGGAGTGAGCCCGTACGGCCTGGGCATGACGGAGTGAGCCCGTACGGCCTGGGCATGACGGAGTGAGCCCGTACGGCCTGGGCATG
>CANIBL010000019.1 GCA_947466225.1 Deltaproteobacteria bacterium | reverse complement strand
TCAAAAATTTTATAAAAAATGGTACCGGCCCGATCTTATGACGCTTTTGGTCGTTGGGGATTTTTCTGATTTTAGTCTGACCCCACTCATTCACAAAACCTTTTCCTCTATGGTTCTCCCCCAAGAAAAAATCCCAGCGCAGCCGAATCGCGGCATCATACAGATGCATAGAAAAGAAATTGGTCTATCAGAACCTCATTACTCAGTACTCAAAGACTCAGAAGGCAAAGACTTAGGAGGTTTTTCCGTTTCCATACAAAAATTAGAACCACCTTCTCCAAATGATTTTAGTCTCAATTTTTCTGAACTCACCGAATCCATAGTAACCAGTTTTTATGATATGGCTTTTTCTGATTTTTCCCATGAACACAAAATACCTGTTCCTGCAATGGGAATAAGTACGAACGAAGATGTAAGTAAAAATTTCAGCGCAGTTCAGATTTTTCTCCAACATAATAACTGGAAAGATGGGGTTCAACAGGCCCTTTCTTTTCATAACAGCTTACTCTCCTGTGGATTTTCTCCCCATTTTGTAGAAGAAAAGAAAAAACTTTTTATCCCCCATATTGAAAACAAAACTGAAACCATTTCAAACATACTGAAAGAGCTATATAAAGACGCTTTGGGAGAATCGGGTCGTATTGAAAACAAATTCATGAAAAAAATATATTCGAAGTACCTTGAGCAACTCACGGCAGCCCAGCTCAATGAAGTACTGCGGCGTGTGTATTCATTTGAAGAACTGAAAAAATTTAGTTTGATCACAATGAAAGACACCGAAGGCCCAACAGCAAAAGAAGTTCTAGCCTTCACAAAAGCCCAACTCCAACACCCGGGTACTCTCGACATCGGCGCTTGTATGAAAGAGAAAAGCCTGGTTTTTCAATATCAAACTCATCCACGAGCGACACCCTCCGCCTATGTAACAGAAAAACACCCAAAATTGGAGTATGACGTTACACACTTTCCCAACGGAATTATCGTACACACCAAAGAACTGAAAGACCCAAGCCTTCCCGATAAGTTCTACTGGAGTGCCGAACTCGGGCATGGAGCCCAGCAATTTCCGGTTGCACCCAACTTTTACTCTCTCGCACTTAATTGGTTTGTTAGTGGTGGTACCCAAAAACACTCTTTGTCTGAAATGAACTCCTTGCTTTCAGGTAGCAACACTACGATTTCTTTGCTCAATACCAAAACAAACACAGGGCTCAAGGGCCAGGCTACCCCAACTTCTTCTCTTCAGATTATGGAATGGGTCCGAGCCCTTCTTACAGAACCAGGCTGGTCACCACGGGCTTTTGACGACCTCCTCTCTCAGAAAACTCAAACAATTGAAACAAATCAAGCCTCGGCAGCCACGCAGGCGTTTGAGCAACTGATTTTTTCTCATGATATCCGAGTAACCCCACTGTCTAAAGAAGAACTGCAAGGCCTAAAACCCACTGCACTTACACAATGGACAACAGAAAATCTGTTGAAGAAATGCCCTGAATTCACTTTTGTAGGAGATTTTGATACACATACATTGTTGCAAGAAATCGATCAAGTCTTTGGAGATCTTTCCTGCGAGCCACAGGTCCCCATAGAAGAAATGGCACAAAAGCAGCTTGTCTTTGCACCCGGAATCCATGAGATATATGAGCGACCAATAAGAGACGACAATGCGATTGTAACTTGGTATGTGCCTTTTTCCCTGCCAAAAAACGAGGTTCGTTTTTTGGGCGTGATTAAGAGTATTCTACTAAATCGGCTTCTTGCGTTATTTCGAACGCAAGAGAGTCTTGCCTATAGCCCCAATATAATGGCTAACCGTGCAGCACCCTGGTATTTGGATTTTTTTTTCGTACAGATACCCACAGATCCGAAACGGGTAGACACTGTACAAGCGCTATTGCCACAAATTTTCGCCGATCAACTCATTACGCAATCTGAATTAGACGCAGCGCGTCAGCCCATACTGGAAGATCTGGCTCACGCTACAAACAGCGCAGAGAGTTGGTTTGGCTTACTCCCACCGCTTGCCACCGCTCTCCCTTATGAAGAGAGAGCTCGCATTCTTAAAGCCCTGACACCGGAACAGGTTCGAGAGAAATTGCGCACCATGATTCAGCCCATTAGAACGGACTCTTATTCTTCTATGGTAGAAATGCCGAAAAAGTAACATTGTCGCTCAATCGAGGGGGATCCCCAACGGCCGAGGCGGCCTGGGGATGACGGGATTTGCCATTCGGCTGTGGGACAAGCGTTGTGGCCTGGGGGCTGTGGGACAAGCGTTGTGGCCTGGGGGCTGTGGGACAAGCGTTGTGGCCTGGGGGCTGTGGGACAAGTGTTGTGGCCTGGGGGCTGTGGGACAAGCGTTGCGGCCTGAGGGACGGAAAAACAAGAACGAATAAGAGCAAGACCCGTCATCCCCAGCGACCAGAGGGAGCGTCGGGGATCTCCCTCGATGAAGCTCCTACAAATAGCGATCTTCACGCAAGAGCTGCTCATGCACATACTCACGAACACCATCTTCTAAAGAAGTGAACGGCTTTTTATACCCTGTTTCCTTGCGAAACCGGGCCATCTCGGCTTGGGTAAAATACTGATATTGGTTGCGAATTTCTTCCGGCATTTCGATCCACTCAAAGAGAGGCTCTCGCTTCATCGCAACAAAAACCGCTCGAGCCAAATCTGCAAAAGAACGAGCTTTGCCTGTGCCTAGGTTGTAAATCCCAGATTTTGCCGTTTTGGTATTCTCGAGTAGATGCATCAGCACATCGACGACATCTTTTACATATACAAAGTCACGCTGCTGTTCTCCGTGATTGATTCCCTCTCGATAGGATTTAAACAAACGCAAAAGTCCTTCAGATTGAATCTGCGGCACTGCCTTTGCTACCAAGCTTTGCATGGAACCTTTATGATACTCATTGGGTCCATACACATTGAAAAATTTAAGCCCACACCAGAATGGAGGCGTGGTTTTTTGCTTTAATGCCCAGGCATCAAAGAGCTGTTTGCTCCACCCATAGGGATTGATGGGACGCAATTGTAAAATACCAGCAGGGTCATCGCCATAGCCATGCTCTCCATTTCCGTAGGTAGCAGCAGAAGAAGCATAGACAAACGGAATGCTACGATCTCGGCAGTAGGTGAACAATGCCATGGAATATTGGGTGTTGTTGGCATTGAGATAGTCGACATCTCGCTCTGTGGTAGAGGAACACGCACCCAAATGCACCACAGCTTCGATCTGTTTTTCTTCTGGTGCACGCTCGAGCCAAGAGAGGAACTGATCTTTATGGATCACACCCCAAATCTGTCGTTTCACTAAATTTTTCCACTTATCGCCTGTACGCAAGGCATCCACGACGATGATATCGGTGCGACCCAACTGATTGAGCTTCCATATCAATGCGCTACCAATAAACCCCGCTCCACCCGTTACCACGATCAAAATAGCCTCCTCTACGCCAAATTCCAGGGAGTGAAATCTATATAGCCCATCGGCACATTATGCTACATCTTGATGAAAGACGGAGTCGACTCCAAGGGAAAAAAGGAGATATTTCCTATGTTTGGGATTAGCTTTTCCGAGCTTTGCATCATTGCTTTCGCGATTTTTGTCTGCGTGGGCCCAAAGAAATTCCCTGATTTGCTGCGACAAGCGGGGCGCCTGTTCGTACAACTACGCAGAATGTCAAATGAAGTTAAATCAGGATGGGAAGAAATCGTAAGAGAGGCCGAAACAGAGGCGCGCAAGCCTGCTCAAAAAATAAGCAAAGAAGCAACCCCCCCTCTACCGCCTTCCGCCCATGCCCAACCGTACGAGCCCGAGGCAAAGGAGAAGAAAGAGGCGATTGATCTTTTGTAGCAGACAGTTATACAAAACCCAGCGTTTTTATGGCTTGAAATCTCCCCTCAAATTGCGTATATATAAAAATATCTAAATATATATTTGGAGTAGCCGATGCGCTTGGAAGAGTATGCTATCGAAATTTCAACTTGGGTTACAGAGAAATTGGCACTTCGAAATATATCGTTATTGGAAGTTGAGGAAGCCATATGCAATTTCAACGGCAAAATAAAAGAACAAAAAAAGCCACCTCACAAAACGATCCCACCGACGTATTACATCGTATCCGAAACTTTCGATGGGAAACTACTCAAAATTGCATTTATTGTCGACCAGGCAAGGAAAATTGTAACAATAAAAACTACGTATGAACCCAACGAAGAGGAGCTCTCTCATGAGTAAAATCACCATACGACAAGAAAAAGGCTCTCAAAAAGAATGGGATACGCTGGAACAGGAATTGAAAGATCCTTCTCTTTGGCAAGAGGCCAAGAGCGAAATACAGTCTGAATTTCAACAAGCCAAAGAATCCCTGATAAAGAAACGGGGGAGACCTAAAAACGAAGAAGAAACCCATGGTGTTTTTATCAAACTGCCCCTGAGCCTCATTTCAGAAATAAAAGAGGAGGCAAAGGAAAATCACCTTGGCTATCAGTCATTAATCAAAATGATCTTATCTAAACATATTCGAGCAGAGAAAGAAAAAAAGAGCGCGTAGCTACTTCTTAAAGGCTCGAATTTTCTTTACCAAGAGTTGAATTTCTTCGTCTGTAAGCACACCGCCCCAAGGCGCCATCGTAGGACTCAGGCCAACAGCGCCACCGCCCTCTTTGATTACCTTTGCTATATGGGCATCATCAACCTTGCCCTGCCACGCAGCATCGGTAAAGTTACGCGGAGGCGGCTTCAACGCCTGAGCCATGGGCGTATTCGCATCCCCCTCTTTGCCATGACATGACGCACAGATGGCTTGATATTTCTCTTCCGCTACATTGGCACCACTACCAGCTGCCTTATCAACGACGGGGATTTTTCCATCCTCTGTCAATTTCGGGAGCTCTCGGTGAGCCAACACTCGTTCTTCTCGCAGTTTCTCCCATTGTTGGGGTGCCGCGCTATACTGATCCATACAGCCGCATCCAGCCAACATAAACAGCGCCCAACTCGAGATCCCCGCGAGAAAGAACCGCATATCCACCATCCTCAGAGAAAAAAATCGAAGTAAGACGTCACACCACGTGAACATGATTGTCTTGTGGTTATATACCGATACGATTTTGGTTTGCAACCAGGTGCGAGTGGCCTAGGTCTAGCGGGATTCTACGCTGGCCTTTAAGAATTCGCGATTTAAGCGCGCAATGGAAGAAACCGAGATCTCCTTGGGGCACACCGCTTCGCATTCTTTTGTATTGGTACAAGCCCCAAAGCCTTCTTGATCCATCTGTGCCACCATGGCTTTGGCTCGCATGCTTCCTTCCACCTGCCCCTGTGGTAACAGCGCTAAGTGAGAAACCTTCGCAGAAACAAACAGCATCGCAGATGCATTTTTACACGCAGCCACACAAGCGCCACAACCGATACAAGCCGCTGCATCCATGGCAGAATCTGCATCAACTTTGGAAATCGGGATGGCGTTGGCATCGGGAACACCACCGGTATTCACCGAAACAAAGCCACCGGCTTGCATGATTCGATCAAAGGACGAGCGATCGGTAACCAAATCTCGCAGCACGGGAAAAGCCTGGGCACGCCACGGCTCAATGTAAATATCCTCTCCATCTCGAAAGGAGCGCATGTGCAGCTGGCATGTGGTGGTAGCCTCAGAAGGGCCGTGCGCTACCCCATTGATCATGAGCGAGCACGTACCGCAAATGCCCTCGCGGCAATCGTGATCGAAGGCAATGGGTTCTTCCCCCTTTTCGACCAGCCCCTCATTCACCAAATCAAGCATTTCCAAGAAAGACATAGCAGGGCTGATATTGGGTGCATCATATTGCACCATTTTGCCTGGGGCGTTTGAACTTGGCTGACGCCAAACATGCAACCGAACCTTCACTTGTAGCTCCTCGTGGCCAATTTCACATTTTCAAATGCCAACGACTCCTTGTGCATCACCGGCGCGCGCCCTTCTTGATGCTCCCACACGGACACATGAGAATAGTGTTCGTCATCTCGCTTGGCTTCGCCTTCTTCGGTTTGGTATTCCGTGCGAAAATGCCCTCCGCAAGATTCTTCTCGAGACAACGCATCTCGGCACATCAGCTCGCCAAATTCCAGAAAATCCGCTACACGCCCAGCTTTCTCCAATTGTTGGTTCAGCGCTTCTCCCGTACCCGTTACGCGCAGGTCCTGCCAGAAAGCCTCGCGCAGTTCAGGGATTTTTTGCAAGGCTTTCTCAAGCCCCGCCTTGTCTCGGGCCATACCACAATGCTCCCACATCAAAAGCCCCAGCTCCCGGTGGAACGAATTGGGGGAGCGAGAGCCTTGGATGGAAAATAGCTTGTGGATGCGAGCCTCTACTGCAGCCTGGCCCTCAGTAAAAGCCCCTGCATCAGCAGAGACGGATGGAAGGGAGTTCGAGGCCAAGTAATGGCTCAACGTAGCAGGCAAAATAAAATAGCCATCCGCAAGGCCCTGCATCAATGCGCTGGCACCCAAGCGATTGGCACCGTGATCAGAGAAATTGGCTTCTCCAATGACAAACAGCCCTGGAATTGTACTCTCGAGATTATAGTCTACCCACAGGCCTCCCATGGTGTAATGCACCGCAGGATAGATACGCATGGGGGTTTCATACGGATTTTCATCTGTGATTTTTTCATACATCTGAAAAAGGTTGGCGTAGCGCTCTTCTACTACAGATTTCCCCAGTCGAGAAATAGCGGCTGAGAAATCGAGATAGACACCAAGACCTGAATCTCCAATCCCTCGTCCACTGTCACAAGCCTCTTTTGCGCTGCGGGAGGCGATATCACGAGGGGCCAAGTTGCCATAGCCTGGATATTTACGCTCTAGGTAGTAGTCCCGCTCGTCTTCTGGGATGCTTGTCGGGGAGCGTTTATCGCCCATGGCCTTGGGTACCCATACACGCCCATCATTTCGCAACGACTCTGACATCAAGGTCAGCTTGGATTGATGATCACCTGAAACCGGGATACACGTAGGATGAATCTGTGTATAGCAAGGGTTGGCAAAGCCAGCCCCATGCTTGTAGGCCCGATACGTAGCCGTCACATTGCATCCAGTAGCATTGGTGGAGAGATAGAAGGTATTGCCATACCCACCCGTAGCCAGCACAACGGCGTCTGCTACATGGCGTGTGATTTTTCCTGTGGCCAAGTTACGCACGATAATGCCGCGCGCACGACCCTCATGCACCACCAGGTCCAACATTTCAGAGCGCGTATGCAGTGCAACGGCACCACAACCCACTTGACGAGATAGAGCGGAGTATGCCCCCAACAGCAATTGTTGCCCCGTTTGTCCTCGGGCATAAAACGTACGAGAAACCTGGGCCCCTCCGAAAGAACGGTTAGCCAACAAGCCCCCATATTCACGAGCAAAAGGAACCCCTTGTGCTACCGCTTGATCAATGATCTGTACCGAAGTCTCAGCCAACCGATATACATTAGCCTCGCGAGCACGAAAATCGCCCCCTTTGATGGTGTCGTAGAACAACCGATAGATACTATCGCCATCGCCTTGATAGTTCTTGGCAGCATTGATCCCCCCTTGAGCGGCAATGCTATGAGCACGACGGGCACTGTCTTGGTAGCAAAAGGCCTCTACTTGATAGCCAAGCTCAGCAAGAGTGGCTGCAGCGGAAGCACCTGCCAACCCGGTACCCACAACCAATACTTTC
Source organism: Deltaproteobacteria bacterium (assembly GCA_947466225.1). Lineage (GTDB taxonomy): Bacteria > Bdellovibrionota_B > Oligoflexia > Oligoflexales > Bog-1112 > CANIBL01. The sequence continues at coordinate 36,730 of CANIBL010000019.1, read as the reverse complement.
TTTTTCCGCTTATTGGCAGGCGAGACCAACTTCATGTCAAATTTATGACGGGTCCACTTGCTCTCTAAATTCCCAGCTGGAATTTTGGCATCTAGCTGCACAACTTCCCCCTACGTGACATTACAATCCGATCCAGCCACAAAAAATTGCCGTAGGAATCGATAAAAAGCCCGCCGCCAACAGCACGCTCAACCCAGCGCCAGCCATGCGAATCACCAGCTGCAAACCGCCATGATAAAGCCCCAAAGACTGGAAGAGGCTCACAATGCCATGATGCAAATGCGACATAAGCAATAGGATGGAGAGGCAATAGAAAAACGCGACATAGGGCGAGTGAAAACTCATCACCAACATCTGATATACATCGAAATCCCCCAACTCCTGAAATTCGGGGTGAGTCCAACGAAAGGTTAAATGGGCCAAATGGTAGAGAACGAAAGAAAGTACCACGGTACCACTCAGCATCATGGTACGAGAGGATATCGTAGACTGCACGTTTTTCTTTTTTGCATATTCAACAGGACGCGCCTTGCGATTGAGTTGGGTAAGTCGAATGGCAGAAGCAATATGCAGCATAAACATGCCGACAAGACCCACCCGAAGCACCCACAGAATCGGGAGATAGTCGCGCAAGCTTCTCGCATAGTGATTCATGGCCTCTGGGCCTTTGAACACAAGGAGATTACCGGCTAAATGTGCACATAAAAACCCCACCAGTCCAAGACCGGTCAGCGCCATTACCACTTTACAGCCCACGGAAGAGCGATAAAACGAAGAGATCGACATCATCCCACAACCTCCTACAAGGTCATTTCAAGGCCCGCATTCACGGCTTGGTGCACTTTTTCTTCTGTAAAAATCGGGCGGCTCACCAAATAGGAGAGGGAGAAATTCTGATTTACTACCGCAACCCCACCTGATAGCACCCGCCGGGAAAGCCCATCTACACTCTGCCCATAGGCTGCCATCAACCGTAGCAGATTTTGAATCCGCAGAGAAGCAGACGCTGTTACCATTCGTTCAGGCGTGTTTGGCACACCCGCCTTGGATTCAAGTTCACCGTAGGCCAAAAGTTCTCGCAATACCCGCTGGCGCTGATGATAATCCACATGCAAGGTCATATCGCCCCCAAAGAGCGTATAGGCCAGCCCTCCACGGTAGGTAGTCGGCGCAAGCTCTCGCACCTTTCCGTTGGCTAAATTTTCAGCAGAAAGACCGAAACGCAACATAGGCGTTAACAGGCCTGCAACCCCGAAAGCCAGGGTAATCCCCTTCGTGGTTTCTTCGAGGCCCAAGGGAGCCTCTACATATTGTCCCCCAACACCCATGGAAAATTTGTCAAACGACTGTGCCAACCCCAAGGCTACCCGGTGGCGAATGGGAGAGTCATAGAAAGCGGCTTCGCGCTGCTCTTGAGTGGCACACAGGGTATAATCACGGTATTTTGCAGTGCCAGCGGTATAGGTAATACCTGCAGCCATGGCAGAAGTTTTGGAGTCCACAACCCCTGCCTGATAGAAATCTCGACCTAAAGTTGGCCAGTGGTACCCACCTGAAACCCGGTACTGCTTTTCAAAAGGCAGCATGGCTGGGTTCATACGAACCGAGCTCTGCTCTGAAACCGCCGCCATGCCTCCGTGGCCAAATCCCAAGCTATGGCCGCCCGTGCTTTCGAATTCGTTTGGCAAGCGGCCCGGCAACGGCGCTTCCGCTACGAGCCCCTGAGAGATCCACATCGAAGCCAGGCAGACACATGACGCGAGCTTCATAAAACCCCTTCGTATCCAAGTCGTGTTGCACTCTACTCACACATTGATCGCGAAAGATGCCGGTTATTTCTTCTCTACAGCGGCTGCTGGAGCTTGCGCCAAGCGTTGGATATGTTCTCGCAAAAACTTTAAGCTCACACCACCGGCATCTAGAGTGATAAAATCAGGCGCGACGTTACGCACACGACCCATCATACCACCTGATGTTACAACTTCGTCGCCCGCTTTTAGGTTTTGCAAAAATGCTGATTGCTCTTTTGCCTTTTTCGTTTGAGGTCGAATCAGAATGAAATACATTGCAACAAAAATAAATAGAAACGGTACCAGGCTCTCGATCATAGAGGGTTGTGCCGTTGCACCGTCAGCAAATGCGCATTGACCACTTACCAAACTCATCCATACCCATCGTTTCATACAAGGCTCTCTTTCTATTTCGCTACTAAAATGGTTACACATCTAACGTGCCCTTTTGGGACACAAATTCTTTCAATCGTTGTAAAATACGCGTCTCGATTTGCCGCGCTCTTTCTCGAGAAAATCCATACTTGTCCCCAATTTCCTGCAACGTCAGGGGCGTTTCAGCCAGAAGGCGCAAGTCAAAGATTTCTCGATCCCGCCCTGCAAGCTGACCTTGAAATTCTTGCAAATACAGGGAGAAAAGATCCTGTATTTGCTTTGCTGCCAGCACATCATCGATGGATTCTGCCCGAGGATCAATGAGAAAATTCCCCCGAAGCTCCCCATCTTCTCCGTGTATATCAACAGGAGCATCAAGAGAAAGATCGGGAGCCCGCAATCGCTTTTGCATTTCGATCACGTCTTTTTCTGTCACATCCAAATTGGCGGCAATTCTCTTTGGATCTGCTGTGTCGTATTCCAACAAGAGCCGATCCGTCTCCTTCTGCAGATTGTAAAACAATTTGCGCTGGGCGGCTGTGGTCGCGATCTTTACCTGACTTTTTTGCTCCATCAAATATTTCAAGATGTAAGCGCGAATCCACCAGGCTGCATAGCTCGAAAGTTTCACCCCCTTATAAGGATTGAATTTTTTCACTGCCTGCATCAGACCATAGTTGCCTTCTTGAATTAAGTCCAATAGGGTAACCTGGGCTGTTCGAAAATCATTTGCGATTTTGACGACCAAGCGTAGATTGGAGGTAATCAATCGGTGGGCGGATGTGACATCAGCCTCTTCAAAATGTTTACGAGCGAGTTCAAACTCCTCCTCTGGTTCCAGCAAAGGATACTTTGCAATTTCTTGCAAATAAAGCTGCAAGGGGGAAACATTGGCAAGCGCAGAGGGGCCGGCTGGTACTGGCAGATTTCTCACAACAAACCACCTACGGATACAACGGGTTCATCCTTACCACCACAGAGGTTTCCATGGCCGGAATCGGGATTATTACCAACCCACATTCCAAACTCAACAAGCAATACCCGCACCGACAATTGCTTTTGACCTATATTGCAGGGGAGCAAGGAAAAGTAGCGGTCACAAACGACCTGGACGAGTTGTACAAGGTAGCCCAGGAGTTCTCAAGAAAAAACATTAAAATCCTGGCCATCAATGGCGGGGACGGCACCATCAGCCGTACCCTCACAGCCTTTATTCACGTATACAAAGAAAATCCTTTGCCCCATATTGTCTTGTTGCGCGGCGGCACCATGAATATGCTGGCTGACAACCTACAGATTCAAGGCACCCCAGAACATCTATTGTTTCGCCTTATTGAGGCGCATTCCACTGGATTCTTTAAAGAAACCATTCATGTCCCCACATTAAAAATCGGAGATCAATATGGCTTTCTCTTTGCAAACGGCACAAGTGCTCGATATTTAGCCGAATTCTATCAAAACAAGACCGGAGCCTGGGGGGCCTTGGCCCTAATTGGCAGATTGTGTCTTTCCTACCTCCTACAAAGTGCCTTTTTCTTTCGCATCGTCCAACAGGACCCCACCACACTGCAGATTGATGCACAACCCCCTCTCTCCCATGGGTCGGCCAGCGTGTTTTGCTCCACAGTAAAACAACTCCCCATGAAAATTCCTTTTTTCCAAAAATTGGAGGCCAATCCAGATCGTTTTGAATGCATCAGCATCCAGCTGCCCCCAAATGAAGTAGCAAAAAAATTGGCTTCTATGCTCTGGTTTTGTTTGCGCAATCAACAAAATCCACATTCCTATTGGGTGGATTTTTGCTGCAAGCGCCTCGCCATTTCCACTTCCACAGCCTCCCCCTATACCCTTGATGGAGAACTCTTTATGGCAAATAGTGACGGGCTTTCCATTGAGCTAGGTCCCACGATTGCCTTTTTGATCCCTGCATAATGGATGCGTACCAAAAGGTGTTATACATGGAAAATCAACCCGTTATCGAACAGGCATTGCGAGCGGCTCTTCAGGTAAAAACAGTTGAAATCAACTGGTTAGCTGGAGATGCGTCTGACCGCACCTATTATGAGGTTCATACAGAAAAAGAACACCCTTTCGCGCTGATGGTATTAGGAGAAAAAGACCGAATTCTAGTGCAACAAGGGGCATATGACTGGGTGTCCTTGCAGCAATTTTTGTTGTCTCACGGCCTTCCTGTGCCGACCATTCAGAGTATTTTCCCTGACCTTGGCCTCCTTCTCATTGAGCATTTGGGGGCAGAATCCCTAGAAAAAAAAATACGGGCTGCAAAAAATTCGGAAGAAATTGCAGTATTATATCGGTCGATCTTTCCTCTCGTGGGTAAACTACTTCACGCGCCCCAGCACCCTGCGTATACCCAACGCAAGTTTGACCAAGCCCTACTTACACGAGAGCTCCATTTTTTTCGTACCCATTTTCTTCAGGCTATAGCACAACTCATGCTATCTCCAGCAGAAGAGCACCAATTTGAGCAAGAGGTTCAAATAATCTCCGCCCATATTGAGGCGCAAAGTCGGTTTTTTGTGCACCGAGATTTTCATTCGCGAAATATTCTCTTCCACCAAGATGGTCCCTATATCATCGATTTTCAAGATGCCCGCCTGGGTTCCCCTGTCTATGACCTTATCTCCCTACTTTTTGATCCCTACCCGCCTGTTTCCATCCCGCTTCGACAGCAGCTGTTTCAAGAAGCTCTCTCGCACACCAGCCAACTTGCCCCCCAGTGGCAACCCGTTTTTCTGCAACGGCTACTGAAAATTTTGGGGAGTTATGGGTTTTTAGGTCACACCAAAAATGCGAGCTTTTTGCAATATATTCCCACGACATTGTCTTTTTTGTCTGCGATTCCCACCTATGATCCACGATGGCCCTTTCTCTCTGGAGAGCTTCTCCATCGAATGCAAGAAGCCCAGAGGCACACAGCATGAAATCTCTTCGAAAAGCCGTGATATTGGGGGCAGGTTTTGGACAACGCCTTCATCCCCTGACAGAAAAGTGTCCAAAACCCCTTTTGCCCTTTATGGGGGTTCCCCTTTTAGAGATCATTCTGCGACGCCTGGCGCATGCCCATTTTTCTCACGTTGCCATCAACACGCACTATTTATCCCATTGTATTGAAGCATACCTAGATACCCACCCCCCCAAAAATCTCGCTGTACACCTGTCATTTGAACCCCAAATTCTAGGGACAGCCGGTGTTTTTCGACCGCTTTCCGTTTGGAGAGGCGGGGAGGATATCCTCGTTCACAATGCTGATGTAATCACAGATTTCCCCCTCACAACAGGTATGTTCTCCACAGAAAGCGAGACCTGGGCCACCATGGGTCTTTTGTCAGCGCCCAATCCTACAGAGAAGAATCAAATTTGGGTAAAAGGAAACTCTGTCGAGGCAATCGGGGAAAAGGCCGCGATATCACATCCATTTGAAGCTTATACAGGCCATGGATTTGCATGTATACACAAGCTGTCAGACACGTTTTTATGTGAGATTGAAACCTCTACAAACGCAAGCATCATCCCATTTTATCAAAAGGCGCTCACAGAACAAAAAAAGATCCACGCCGCTATACCGCCCCTTCTTTTTTGGGCTGATGTAGGGACACCTCAAGCCTATTGGCAGGCACATCAACAGTTTTTCCATCTACTTGAAACAATACCTACTCATCCATGGGTCGAATTTATCAAAGAAATTTTCACCGCATTCGGGTTTTCTCTCCTACACGAGGAGGAGAGAAAAGGCTGTTTCTTTCATGGATACAACGTGGTGCACGAATCCGTCGAATTGCGCGCCGGCTGTATCATTGGACCTAGATCGGTACTGGCTGAAGACTGTACACTCTGCGAAGGATGTTTCGTTGAGCGAACGATCTTGCTGCCCACCGTTCAAGTGGCCCCTCATTCGCAACTCTCTCGATCCATTGTGGCAAGAGAGGCGACTTTCTCTTTTTCCATCTAATACTCGATAACCTGCAGGTTTCATTTCACACCGGTTTGGGTTGCGTTTGGGGTTTCACTATTTTCACTTGTATTCTCAGTTTGGGTTGTATTCTCAGTTTGGGTTGTATTCTCAGTTTGGGTTGTATTCTCAGTTTGGGTTGTGTTTTGGGTTTCGGGTTGCTGCGCCACTACTTTTTCTACCATGACAAGCAGGGACTTTGCGGGATAGTAGACTACCTCGCCTTTTTTCACGTGAAAGGGGTTTTGAATTTGGCCGTTTTCTCTCCAAATCATCTTCCAATACTTACTCTCGCCATATACTTCTTTTGAAATATTCGACAGTGTTGTGTGAGCCACCGTCACCACATGATGATCATCCGGAATGATTTGCGTTTGCGCAAATTTTTGTGTTTTTTCCGTAAGTGGGTAATACAAAACATCTCCAGGGAAAATCAGATTGGGATTTTGCAGATGGGAAAAAGCTGCAAGCTCTTTCCACTTCCCCGCGCTTCCATAAATGCGTTTTGCCACCAAGGATAGGGTATCTTGGGGTCGAACCACATAGACCATCAACGCACCGGCTTCTGGCAAGCCTGGGCCCATGGGCATTCCTGCAAAACCACTTTGAAACTCCGAAGCGCCTCCCGGTGTAACGGCTGCAGCTGGCAATGCTTCTGCAGCCACTGGTTTTGCCTCTGCTACAGGTGCAGGGGCAGCCTCTGTTGCCGGAGGAGGGGCATTTTCAGGCTCCACCTCTTTCACAGCCTGCGACTGGGGCGACTGACCAGCATCCGGTGCCACCAAGTTTTCTGCTACTGGCTCTGCTGGCGCCTGATCCAGCAGCTCCGTTCCTGTGAGATTTGTGGCATTTCCAGACGACGCCACCCCATTCGTTGTTGTCGACCCATGGGTACAACCACAAAGAGCCCCCAGCAAAAGCCAGGCACTCCAAGGACCATACCGCGCAACCCACCTCAAACGTCTCATAGCGGTGTTCCTTTCCTGTTGCGAAAATTCATACCAACGGCTTCGGGTTATTTTTGCATTTCTTAATAGAAGGGAGTGAGGGCAAAAAAGGATGGGCAAAATGGAGATAATCGCGGGAGATACCCATACGGCTTTCGGTCTGGGCATGAGGGAAAAGTCGGTTACACAGTCCCTATTCACACAGTATATCCAACACAAAAAAAACCAGGTACACTGCTCGATTGGGAGGACTGTCCCTCCTCACATGTTATGTATAGGTATCCTTGTGCACACAGAGATTCACATCCCCGTTCTCCTCGCAGAAACCCTATCCCATTTGGCTCTACATCCAGGCGCTCAAGTCATTGACTGCACAGCAGGATACGGAGGGCACAGCACACAAATACTCAAGCAAATTCAACCAAATGGAAGGTTATTGTGCATTGACCGAGACCCAAATGCCATCGCAGTCCTGCAGCGAAAATTCGCAGAAGCCATTTCCTCTGGGCAAGTATGCCTCTTTCACGGGGAATTTTCTCAACTAGAAACAGCTTGTGCGGAGCATGGTTTTTCCCAAGCAGATGCTATTCTCGCTGACCTGGGCGTCTCCAGCCCCCAACTTGATACACCAACTCGAGGGTTCTCGTTCCAAAAGGACGGGCCTCTTGATATGCGCATGAACCCCAATAGCGAAACCCCTAGTGCCCAAGAATTCTTGCAAGAAGTGGGCGAAGAAGAGTTGCGCAACATTCTATGGAAATATGGGGAAGAGCCACAAGGTCGTAAAATTGCGCGAGTTATCGTTTCTCAACGCGAAGAACACCCCCTTACCACAACGGGAGCGCTCGCCTCTCTCATTCAAAAAACCGTATCCTACTCCACCCAAAGCCGAAAACACCCAGCAACCAAAACATTTCAAGCCCTTCGCATCTACCTCAACGGAGAACTACAAGAGCTGGAAATGTGGCTACCCCAGGCTCTCTCTGTCTTACGCCCCAAGGGCCGGCTTTGCGTATTAACCTTTCACTCCCTTGAAGACCGCATCGTCAAGCACACGTTGCGACAATGGGCCAATCCCCCATCTCTCTTACCGAAGGATCTTCCTGTTTACTTGGAGAAAAAGAATATTCTCGGTACAATCATAAAACCATTCCCACTGAATGCGAGTCCGGAAGAAAGCGATCAAAATCCACGAGCCCGAAGCGCAAAGTTACGGGTCTTTGAAAAAGGCGCCTAATGCTACACAAAGCCTTGCTTTGGATCGGATTTTTTGGTTTTTTTTCCTTAGCGCTCACCCAATCCTACATTCGAACGCAGACGACCATCCTCGGATATGAAGTCGGACGACTGAAAACCCAAGAAATCGAATTGCTAAAAAAAAGAAGCCTTCTTACAATGGAGATAGCCAAGCTCACGACAAAAGAAAGTCTGTTATCCCTGTTGGAACAAAAGTCGAAACCCGGCGAAACCCATGATTCCACCGAATGACCGGATTTCTCAGCAAGTTGCACCCAAGAAACGACGCCTGGGCTTTCATGCAGTGCGTGCTACCTGGGTGGCCCGTGGCGTTGGACTTCTTTTCTCCCTTGTGATCGTACGCGCTTTCCATATCCACATTTTTGTAGAATCAAAACTCCTCCACCAAATCGCTGACTCACAATATAGTCATGCCATTCATATCGCCCCCTACCGAGGCTCTCTCTTTGATCGCAGACACTCTCCTCTGGCGATTAGCATTCGAGCCCCCTCTGTAGCGCTCAACCCCAAAGTGTTTGACCCAACCCCATCTCAACAGCGACAACTCAGTCGAATCTTGCGCATTCCAGAATCCGCCATAGAAAAAGTGGCGAAAAAATCCACGTATTTTGCTTGGTTAAAGCGCACCATTTCAGAGGACGAATCGGCAGCAGTTGAACAAATGGACCTTGCCGGTGTGCATATGATTTTAGAACCAGCTCGATACTACCCTGCCAACTTTTATGCCTCTCCCTTGATCGGGTATGTGGGACACGATAACAAGGGGCTCTTGGGGCTTGAGCGGCAACTCGATGCAGAGTTACGGGGCGAAAGCTTGGATGTTCGTCACTCTGTAGATGCTCGAGGCGCCTGGATTTTGACCAATGCAGCCTTTGCAGAGCCTCAGCCCAGTGGAAATTCGGTCTATCTTACCCTCGATCAGGTGGTGCAAGAAATTGCCGAGGATGCGCTGTCCACCTGGGTAGCCAATAGCCGATCCAAACGGGGTTTTGCCATTGTAGCTGATCCCTATTCAGGGGAAATTTTGGCAATGGCCAACTATCCTCGTTTTAACCCCAACGACACGAGCCAGCTGCGCATCTCCGATACAGAAAACAGTGCCACAGCCTATGCCTTTGAACCCGGCTCTGTGGTGAAGCCTTTTGTTGTGGCAAAAGCATTGGAGAAAAAGCTTACCACCGAGAGTGAAGTCCACCAGTGTGAAAAGTCAGGGCAACTACACCTTGGAAAAGGCCAGGTGATTCACGATGACCATCCTAAAGCCTTTCTCACCACGGCAGAAGTGCTGATTCACTCCAGCAACATTTGCATCTATAAAATCGCGGATAGACTGGGGAAAGAAACCCTATATCAAACAATGAAAGACTTCGGTCTTGCCGCTGCCCATCCCCAACTTCCTTTACCAGGGGCAACCCACGGTACACTTTCTGCCTGGGAAAAATGGAAGGGCATTCGATTTGCTAATGTGGCTTTCGGGCAAGGATTTACTGTAACTGGACTCGAAATGATCGAAGGATATAGCACCTTAGTAAATGGAGGCAATCGCGTCACGCCCTATCTCATCGAAAAAATTACCGCCCCCCAGGGCACCATTGTGTATCAACATACCGCAACGACGCAGGACTCCCTTCTTCACTTTGAAACATCCAAAACCATTCGCTCCATTCTCCATCGTGTTACCACCGAAGGGACCGCCCCCCTAGCCAAGACAGCTTCCTATACAACGGGTGGCAAAACCGGAACTGCACAAAAGGTAGATCCAACGACCAAAAAATATGGCAAAGACACGCGTGTGGCGAATTTTATTGGCTTTGCCCCCGTTGACGATCCGCATATCGTTGTTTATGTTGTCCTCGATGAACCGCGAGAAAAACCGTACTATGGTGGGAAGTGGGCTGCCCCTGCATTTAGTGAAATCGTGGAGCGTACGCTCAAATATATGAACGTACCTTCGGACATTCCCACACCCAAGCTGTCAGAAGCCCATCCCCCGAAGAAAGATATATCGAGTGGAACCCCAACTTTGCAAAAAACATCCCACACTTTGTGAATTCGAAGCGCTTTTGTCGGAAAAACAACTGCTGCTTTCAACTCCCACCCAACTTTTAACCCCGATTCACGGCATCACACCACGCCTTGGGAAGTTGCAACGGGGAGAAGGCTTTCTTGCCTATGCAGGTGTGCACGTAGATGGCCACGATGGGATCCCCGATGCCGTTCAACAAGGTGCTGGATTTGTGGTGGGAGAAAAAGCGCCACCCCAAAACAGCTCGGTTCCCTATATTCAGGTACGAAATGGAAGAGAAGCTTGGAGTTGGTGGGAGTCTCTCAAAGCAGGCCACCCCCAAGACCACCTCACGCTTCTCGGTGTTACCGGCACCAATGGAAAAACCAGCACCGTATGGATGACTCGCGCATTGTTAGAGGCAAGCGGGATCCCTTGCCTCTCCATTGGGACTCTCGGTGCATTCTGGGGACAGGAGCATCTCTCCGCTGGACATACAACACCAGATCCTGACGTGCTCTTTCCTCTCTTAGCAACAGCCTCTAAAACCGGCGTTCGGCACGTAGTGATGGAGGTGTCGTCGCATAGCATTGAACAGAAAAAAGTTGCCCCCCTTCGCTTTTCTTCTGCTGCCTTCACTTGTTTCTCCCGGGACCACTTAGATTTTCACCTCACCATGGAAGCATACTGGCACGCGAAAACTCAGCTTTTTTCTCACCTGCTACAAGGCCGCGCTATTGTACATGCTGCTCTTGCATCACGCCTTTTGGGAGATGTCGCCACCCTCTCTGATCTTTGTACCTATGGACCAACAGGGGCATTTCCTACACCGACGGCCACTCTGTTGCTCAACCCCATTTTTACCCCAGAGGGCACGCCGCTCTCGTTTCTGCATGAGGGACAGCGCTTCGAGGGACATATTCCCTTTTTGGGCACCCATAATCAGGAGAATTTCTTAGCTGCTCTTCTCCTGACCCAAGTTTGTACGGGTAAAATCCCAGATTCAAATCTATGGAAAACCGTACCCCAAATCCCAGGACGACTGGAACAGATCCAAAGACCGCCAGCTCCACTTGTACTGGTGGACTTCGCACACAAACCTGGCGCGCTAGCAGCCGTACTCCATACTGCACGCACACTCACCAGCCAAAAGCTCTGGGTGGTCTTTGGCTGCGGGGGAAACCGAGATACGGGAAAACGCCCGCAAATGGGTGCCATTGCAAAAGAATGCGCTGATTTTGTATGTCTTACCAGCGACAACCCCCGTTCGGAAGCTCCCCTGGCGATTCTCCGAGAAATCGAAGCCGGTGTTCTTCCCAGCTCCGCATACGTAATCATAGAAAATCGACGCGACGCCATCCACTGGGTACTCGCCCAAGCCAGCGAACACGATGTAGTAGTCATTGCTGGAAAAGGAGATGAAACCGTGCAAATATACGGAGATGAGCGGCGCCCCTTTTCCGATTCACTCGTAGTACGTGAGTACCTGCAAGCAAAGGCAGCTCCATGATCCAGTGGGATTTTTATCAACGCTATCTTGCCGGAATACTGATAGGCCCGCTGCCGACCCTCATACCGGCTCCACAGCCGCCCGTCTTCTCTACGGATACTCGAGTGCTACAACCCGGCGCTTGGTTTGTCCCCCTGCAAGGCCCCCAGTTCGATGGCCACGCCTTTCTGCTAGAAGCCCAAGCAAAAGGTGCCGTCGGTGCATTGATTCAAGCCGGAGCTGCGCTACCAGCTGGACTTTCTCTTAGTACCATCACAGTTACAGACCCCCTACTCGCCTATCAAGCCATTGCAAAGGGCTGGCGATTTCACACTCGCCCTACAGTAATTGCACTCACGGGCTCCCTCGGTAAGACCACCACCAAAGAGCTCACCCTCTGTCTCTTAGAGAAAAATCACCGCGCGGTATTGGCCTCCAAGGGGAACTTTAACAATGAAATCGGCGTACCCCATACTCTATTGCGACTGAAAGAAGGAGATCAGCTCGCACTCCTCGAGCTAGGCGCACGACACCCCGGGGATATTCGACCACTCACTGAACTAGTGGCACCCGATATTGCCGCCCTTTTGAGCATTGAGTCAGTCCATCTAGAAGTCTTTGGTTCCATGGAGGCATTGGCCAAAACAAAGCTAGAAATTTTTGCCCATAGCCCCCCTCATACCATATGGGTAGCCAATTCCGATAATACTTGGATTGCAGCTGGCATTACGCCTTTTCTTTCTACCCGCACTGTGATCACATACGGAAAAAGCTCCTCTTGTACCGTGGAAATCCAACAAGTTGAGATACTCCCTAACGGAGAGGCGCGTATGACGTTGCGTATCGAAACTCAAGGCTGCATTACGCTCACACTCCCCTCGGCTCACCCCAGCTACGTGCAAAATACTGCAGCAGCTTGCGCTATTGCACTTGCCGCAGGTCTTTCTCCCGCAGAAATGCAGCAAGGGCTTGCGACTTTTCCTGGTGTTCGAGGTCGGTTCTTTCGTGTCGATACCCCGACCTGCACCATGATCGACGATACCTACAATGCACACCCCAGCAGCATGAAAGCAGGGATTGCCAGCCTCGAAGCCCTCTTCCCCACTCAGGAAAAAACGCTGGTCCTGGGCGATATGCTTGAGCTCGGAGATCAGTGGCAAGAAGCCCATGAGCAAGTGGGCGCTCTCTGCACTCAACTTCCGCACTTACGCTGCCTACTTACTGTAGGAGAACGAGGGGCTTTCATTGCAAAGGGGGCGCGCAGCCTGGGGCTTTCTCCCACTAAAATGAAACACTATGCTTCTACGACAGACCTCTTGCGCGACACCTTATCTCTGCCACCTGGCGTCCTATATGCAAAAGCCTCTCGGGCAATTGGGCTCGATCGGTTGATCTCCCGCTTTACACCTCCCTCCCCTTGAGGAAAACCCATGCTGTATCATTGGAGCGAAGCCCTCGTCCGATCCTTTCACGCCCTCAACGTCGTTCACTACATCACCTTTCGTGCGATGATGGGCCTCCTCACTGCCTTATTCATCAGTTTTCTTTTGTCTCCTTGGCTCATTCGAACCTTGAAAACCAAGCAGATCAAAGGGATCATTCGACAAGATGGGCCCCAGTCTCACTTCTCCAAGGCGGGCACCCCTACCATGGGCGGGACCCTTATTTTGTTCTCTGTCTTGGTGCCGCTGTTGCTGTGGATGGATTGGACCAATTCTTTTAACTGGATTTCCGTTTTTATTTTTTCTGGATATGGCGCTTTAGGCTTTTGGGACGACTATCAAAAGATCAAACACAAAAACACCAAAGGGGTAACAGGTAAAGGCAAACTTCGGGTGCAAATTATTCTTGCCCTGGTTGCTATGGGACTACACTACTACCTCACCCCAGAAGCGAGCACCCTCTACTTCCCCTTCTTTAAAAATACGAGCTTGGATCTGGGCTGGTGGTACATCCCCTTCTCTGTTTTTGTTATTGTTGGATCTAGCAATGCGGTGAACCTCACCGATGGACTAGATGGCTTGGCCATTGTTCCCATTATGATCGCAGCTGGATGCTTTGGTATTCTGACATATGTATCAGGAAATGCCCTCATTGCAGAATACTTGCATTTTCCTTTCATTCGAAATGCCGGAGAGCTTACGATCCTCGCCTCTTGTTTGGTTGGCGCAAGCCTTGGGTTTCTTTGGTACAACTCATACCCGGCTCAAGTATTTATGGGAGATGTGGGCTCGCTTCCCCTGGGTGGCGCTATTGCGACCATCGCCATTCTTTCCAAACATGAGCTTTTACTGGTACTGATTGGTGGGATCTTTGTGGTAGAGGCCATCTCGGTGATTACCCAAGTTTTTTCGTATAAAACAACGGGAAAGCGCATTTTTCGGATGGCCCCCATTCACCACCATTTTGAGTTAAAAGGGTGGCCAGAGCCCAAAATTATTGTTCGCTTTTGGATTATTTCCATAATTTTAGGCTTGATGGGCCTTTTAAGTTTGAAAATTCGATAGGAGCCTGGCGTGAGGGTGGTTTTTGGATGCGGTATCTCTGGGCTTGCAGCAGCCCAACTTCTACAAGCAAAAAATGAATCGGTGATACTCACTGACGACAAAATGCCTTCACCTGAAACCTTGGCAAAATTCCAAGCAAACCAGCTCGTATTTATCCCTTTTTCCCACCTGTCTCCCTGTGAAACCTATGTGGAAATCATTGTAAGCCCCGGTGTTGATTTTCGTCACCCATGGATTGCCAACGCAAAGGCAAAAGGGGTGGCCATCACCAGTGAGATTACCCTGGCCCTTCGCTACTATACTGGTTCGATTCTCAGCGTAACAGGTACCAACGGGAAATCCACCACCGTGATGATGATGGCCCATATCTTGCGAAAAGAAGGCTTCTCTGTCAAAGCCGCTGGCAATATTGGGGTACCGCTTTCCCTCGTGGTGCAGGAGACCCCTCCCCCCAAAGTCATTGTGTTGGAGCTCTCTTCCTATCAACTTCACTGGTCTGCCCCCATCCCTTCTCAGGTGGCCCTGTTTTGTAACTTTTCCTATGACCATATGGGGCAGCATCAGACGGAAAAAAACTACTTTCTTGCCAAATGCAAAATATTTGAATCTCCTTACCCAAATTTTGTTGGAATCATCACATCAGAGATCCAAACCCTTGCAAAAAAATGGGGCGTTCATCTATTTCCATCGGTACGTAATCCCCAGCAAGCGAAGAGAGCGTCGGGAATCCCCCTCGATCGCAGGAGATGCCCAGACGGCCGAGACGGCCTGGGCATGACGGAAAGTGCCTCTCCATTGACGATGGATAGCTCCCCTGTACTGCAGGTGATTCATCCTGATACGATTTCCCCTCAGAACCTCAAGGAAGCGCATATCCTAGAGCCACATAATCAAAAAAACGCCCTCTACGCCGCCACTGCTTGTGCAATATTCTTACAAAAATCAACAGCCCTCCTCCTACAACACCTGCAGAATTTCGCATATTTGCCGCATCGATTCGAACGGATTGGAAAAGTACATAACGCCCTTGTGATCAACGACAGCAAATCCACCACAGTAGCCTCCACGCTGTGCGCCTTGGAAAGTGCCCCCGGGCCCTGTATGCTATTTCTAGGGGGGGTGGGAAAAAACGAGCCCTTTTCCCCTTTGCTTGCATACAAAGAAAAGATCATAACCTTGTATACCTTTGGCACAACCGGCCCTCAAATTGCCCAGGATCTTTCGGTCTGCAACCCCATCGCCTGCACGACCCTAAAAGAAGCTTTGCGCACTTGCTTCGCTCATCCGCTCCCCACGGAAGGCACCATTTTGTTCTCTCCTGGATGTGCAAGTTTAGATGAATTTTCTCACTTTGAAGCCCGAGGGGATTTTTTTATTGCTGCTATACAGCCCTTCCTTACCGAACGAAAGGAGCGAACAGCCTCATGAGACAAATGGACAAATCCGCTCAACGCGCTGCTCTGCGGTTTTCCTTGTTTTTCTCTCTAGTCGTATTGCTCTCTCTGGGGTGTTTGTATATTTACACTGCATCGGCTTTTAAAGGACTGACCCTTTATCATGACCCGTATTTTTTTCTAAAGAAGCAGTTTTTTTTTCCCTACTCAGCCTGTTGTGTGTGGGGTTTTTACAAGTGGTACCATTTGCTTGGATTGAAAAATGGGGCTCCTATTGCCTCGCTTTTGCCACTGTCTTACTGTGGTTGGTTTTCGTACCTGGATTGTACCGCAAAGTAGGAGGGGCTGCTCGGTGGCTCCATGTCGCAGGCATTTCGTTTCAACCAGTTGAAATCGCAAAACTCTCTCTTCTCCTTTTTCTGGCGAAAACGCTGAGTCTGCACACCACCATTGAAAAACCACTCCCTACGCTTCTTCGTATTTTGCTACCCCTAATTTTGGTCGGCATCCCATTAATGGCACAACCGGATTTCGGAAATTGCGCCATTCTCGTCGCCAGTACATTTCTCTTTATCTTTGTATCCGGAGTCTCTCGAAAGCTGCTGCTGTACGCCACAGGGGGAGCTGGACTCTTTGCCTGTATCGCCATTTTCTCCTCCGCCTATCGAACCAAGCGAATTTTGGTTTTTTTAAATCCGTGGGACCACTTTCAAACCGGGGGGTTTCAAATCATACAAAGCTATCTGGGCTTTCAAAATGGAGGGCTATTTGGGGTGGGCCTGGGAGAATCGCGGCAAAAATTGTTTTTCCTCCCAGAGGCACATAATGATTTTATTTTATCCGTAATCGGAGAAGAGTCTGGTTTTTTAGGATTTTTGGCCATTTGCCTTCTCTTTCTCTATGTGATTCACTGTGGGTTTTCCATTATGCGACAGCAAGAAAACCTCTTTCGAAAATATGTAGCATTTGGCATTACAACGACTTTTGCGATACAAGGTATCTTCAATTTTTTTGTGGTTACTGGGCTTCTCCCCACAAAGGGAATCAGTCTTCCCCTTATTAGTAGCGGCGTAAGCTCGCTTCTTTCTTCTGTACTGATGGTGGGGATCCTGTTGCGCCTTTCAAAAGAGACTGAGGAGAGAAAATTTAGATGAAACTGATAGATCCCCTTCATTTTATTGGAATTGGCGGCGCCGGTATGTCTTCTCTTGCGCTCTTTTTCCAAGCCAAAGGCTACCAGGTTCAGGGTAGCGACTCGACAGAATCTTCGACCCTACAAATGCTGCGAGAGAAGGGAATTTCCATTTTTCTCGGACACGCAGCCTCTTCCATAGAAAAAAGTCACACCGTAATTTACTCTTCTGCCATCTCCCCCTCCAATCCAGAGCTACAAGCAGCACAAGAAAACAAACGCCCGCTCCTACATCGTTCCGATTTATTAGCGCTCATTATTGCGGAAAAAAAGAAGAGCATCACCGTATCAGGTACACACGGAAAGACCACCACCTCCTTCCTATTGACCCATATTTTACAGGCCCTCGGAAAGAATCCCTCCTACATCATAGGCGGGCAAAATCTTGATACCGGAAGCTCCTGCCAGTACAATGAAAGTAGTGAGTATTTTGTCGCAGAGTCCGATGAGTCAGATGGAAGTTTTTTACAATACCACCCATTTGGTACGATCATTACAAATATTGAAAACGATCATTTGGATCACTATAAAACCATTTCTGCCCTAGAAACCGCTTTTGTTCAGCACATTGACCATGTGCAACCCAATGGATTTGTTGCCACCAACCCTGACTACGTTAATCTCGTTTCCATCAAACAGAAAACCCAAAAACCGATTCTTACATTTGGGTTTTCTGCGCAGGCAACCCTACATATCGTTGATTTCTATTTTCAGGATGGCGCCATGAAAGTCACCCTGCAATCCAAGACCGAATCCTGTTCCTTTCGGCTGCCCCTGTTGGGTAAACACAATGTAGAAAATGCCACGGCTGCACTTTTAGCCACAACAGCCCTTGGTATTCCCCTCTCTGAAGCGGCACAAACCTTGTCTTCTTTTTCGGGAGTTAAAAAACGCTGGGAAACCCATTATCAAGATGAGAATCTCATCGTAATCGAAGACTATGCCCACAACCCAGGGAAAATACAGGCTGCTGTTTCCACGGCTAAAAAGGCCTTCTCTACCCGTCAAATTCTCGTGCTATTTCAACCCCACCGCTTTGCCCGATTGGAAACCGCTTTTTCCGAGTTTACCCAATCCTTTCTTGGAGCAGACCTTGTCATCACTGTCCCGGTTTTTTCAGTTCGAGATACAGCTTCTGCCTCTGCCCCTTATGAGCAGCTCATTGAACAAATTACCCAGGCCTCAAACGTGGCCTGTTTCTTTGCGCCTGACACCCAGACACTCACAGCCCTTCTCTCCCAGCACGTACAAAAGCCGACTCTACTGCTGTGTGTAGGCGCAGGAGACATTCACAAACTTGCTTGGCTCGCAAAGGACCATATTTGTGAAGAAATACGAAAAGAAAATTCTTAGTCGACAAAAAATCGAGGGGAAAAGAAAACGCACGGTTGCATTTTCCCTTGTTTTTTTGACTCTCTTTGGATGTCTTTTTTTCCTTCTCTACTCTCCCAATCGCCTCCCCCTCCTCTCTCCACCTATTACTGCTCTTTTCCGCTACCTCTCTCCAACGGTAACGAAGGAAGAAGCGCTCGGCCCTATTTCTCTTGGTGAATTGGCAGATTTTATGCGAAAAAAAGAAAATGTTTCCGTTTTTCATGTATACCAAAGCGCCCCCAAAACCATGACTATCCTACAAAGAAAAAGAACACCGCTATACGCACTGACCCAAGCGCCCAAAACATACCTCATGACAGATGGTTCTATTTGTCACCTACATACTTTTTCGATTCCTTCCAATCCCTCTCTCCCAATTCTCATGGGACTCGCCACTCCATCCGATCTTTCAGTACAAAATCCTTGTCATGCCCCAACGGCAACCACCAAACGAATTCGAACTGAAACCCAGCTGCTGACTCGTCTCGCAAAAAATGCAGCTGTGGGTATTTCGACATTTTCCTATCATGCTGAACGGGGGTACTCGCTTTTGCTTCAACCATCCGAAAGCCTTATTCATATTGGATTTCCCCCCTTTCAAAAAAAAATGGCCCGACTTTATCAAATTTTACAAAAAAACCCAAAAAAATCTCTCCAGGTGGATCTTGACTTTGAAAACAAGGCCTTTATCAAAGAAGTGGATGTAAAAATATGACAGAAACACATGGATATTCACTGGATTTGGGCTCTTCTAAATTCTGCCTCGCTTTACTTCGTTCCAACCGGAAAAAATCCGAAATTGAAGTTCACGCCTGTCCGTCGAAGGGGATTCGACATGGCCGCATTGTGGATTTTTCTGCCGCAAAAGATCAACTTTCCCTACTGATTGAGCAAGCCGAGCACAAATTCAATACAGATATATATGAAATTTCTGTTTCAATCACAGGAAACAACACCAACAGCCTTCTTCTCGAAGCAGAGCTCCACTTAGAAAATCAGCAAGTAGAAAACGCTACCCTTGTTTCCTTATATAAACAAGCCGTTGAAAAGGCCTCTTCAACAGAAAAACTCGTACTCCATGTCGCTCCATTGGGATTTCAAATTAATGGAGAGGCTTGGTATGAAAACCCCATTGGAATGCGAGCCAATAAAATCACAGCCCGATATTTTGTCTTGCAAGGAAATGCAAGCTACGCAAAGGAAATTGTTCGCATTTGCAACGAAAGTGGCCTGAAAGTCGAAAATTTATATGCTGCGCCCTTTGCCGCTTCAACCCCCTTTCTAACTCATACGCTCAAAAAAATGGGGGTTGCCATTTTAGATCTAGGCGGAGGCACCAGCACAGGGCTGATATATATCCAAGAAAAGCCTGTGGAGAGCTTTTCTCTTCCAATTGGAACGGATACCTTAACCCACGACCTGTCCATTGGACTTTCCATTTCCCACGAAGAAGCGGAAAAAATTAAAAACCTCTGGGGGGCGGAGGCAGAAAACCCATCTGAAATCATAGAAATTTTAGATATTCACGGTAAGAAAAAAGTTGTGACAAAAGAAAAAGTGCTGCGCATTTTGATTCCTAGAATTCAAGAAATCGCAGCCTTTCTAGAAAAAAAAATTTCTCGACACAAAATCCAAATTGGAGCGGGCCTTCTCTTGACTGGAGGAGGATCCGAAGTAAAAGGAATCGAAAAGATATGCAATGCTACGCTAAAAATACCTTGTAATTTGTTAAAACTGATTCATCCAGATGGAGCTCTTCTTACTAAAGAGACACACCAACGGGCCTTTTCTTGCGTGATTGGCATGCTATTGCTGGAGGAGAAAAACAAAAAAGACCTCAGAAACTCAACAAACAAATCTTCGACCACCCAGAGGCTCTTATCGCTTTTCTCCAGAAAAAGCTAAAACCATTGGGTTAAATCCGGTGGAAAGACCATTTGCGTGTCCTGCATTTCCAGATAGAGCATAGATTTGGGTTGGATCTATAGAGACGGTAATAGAGTTTCCTGACTTGCAGTTGCTGGCATTAACATCGCCCTAAAATTTATCAACCAATCCATCTGAAGTTGAAACAGAACGCGCAGTGGGACAAGACTCTCTGTCAAAATATTGACTCCATTTCTTTACCGCTCCTATAATAAATCAAAGCCCGTCATCTATCGGGCATCGGTAGGGGCCGCCTCTCTATCTACCTTGGGTATTTTTTGCAAAAAGGAACCATCATGGACACACTTTCCCGACGCCCCACCTCTCGAGATGCAAGAATTAAAGTGATCGGAGTTGGAGGGGGCGGAACCAACGCCATCAACACGATGATTCAAGCAGGCGTTGAAGGCGTTGACTTCATCGCAGCCAATACAGATGGACAATCGCTGCGTGGCTCTAAAGCCTCCACAGTCATTCAAATTGGAAAAGAGCTCACAAAGGGCCTTGGGGCCGGCGCAGACCCGGATGTAGGAAGAGACGCTGTATTGGAGGATCGACACGAGATCACGGAAAGCCTAAGCGCTGCAGATATGGTTTTTGTCACGGCTGGTATGGGCGGAGGCACGGGAACCGGTGGCGCTTCTATCGTCGCACAAATTGCGCGTGAAAGCGGCGCCCTCACCGTAGGCGTCGTAACAAAACCATTTGATTTTGAAGGAAAAAGAAGGCAAAAACACGCTGAGATTGGCATTGAAAAACTGCGGGAGCAAGTTGACACCCTCATCGTAATTCCCAACCAACGCCTTCTGCAAGTAGCAGACCCTAGCCTCAGCATGATTGATGCATTCAAAATGGTAGACAATGTGTTGGTAAATGCCGTACGAGGCATCAGCGATATTATCAACATTCCCGGAACTGTGAACGTTGACTTCGCAGATGTAAAAACCATCATGCTCAGCACGGGCCAAGCCCTTATGGGAATAGGAAGAGCCTCAGGAGAAAAACGCGCCATTGAAGCAGCTCAAAAAGCCATCTCCTCGCCTCTTCTGGAGGACATCGACATTGAGGGTGCAACCGGTATTCTGATCAACATTACAGCCGGACAAAACGTATCATTATCTGAAGTAAACGACGCTTGTTCGATTATCCAAAATGCCGCTCACATTGATGCCAATATCATCTTTGGCGCAGTCATCGATGAGAGCTTGAAGGATGAAATTCGCATTACCGTTATCGCAACTGGGTTTCCAACGGGAGACAAACAAAAACCCAAGAAATCCACAGATGACTATAGCCTACAGCTTACCTCTTCCTACACACCCATAAACAAACCCAGCAAAGAGCGCAGAATCGAAAGAGATCCTGCATATGCGCCACCCGCTTACTATGTGGCGCCTACATCCAAAACACGAATAGATGCACCCCATCAAGAAAGCGAAACGGATGCGCTAGCCAAGCTCACCATGGAGCAAGCAGAAAAAGCCCCAACTGCAGCTCCAGTTGAAGAGCCCGTGTTTTTTGACGCCCCAAAAGTATCCGGATTCCCAAGTGAATTCGAGCGAATTATCATTCAATCACAAGAAAAATTAAGCCAAGAAATTGATGCAAAATTGGAAGAAGCCATGGAGCTTTCAGAATCTTTCTCTGGAAATATTTTCCCCGAAGAAGACCTAAATATTCCTACGTTTTTACGAAAAAGACTAGAGCCTCAACTGCCTTAAACAAAACACTCTTGTAAACTCTTTCGTTTACTCGGAAAAAATGGCTCCTCCACCTCCACCCCTTCTCCGGAGGGGGCCCCCTCTGCCTGTAAAAAATCGGACATCCGTGGCGTTCGGTGATGGGTGCGAGCGAGCTGCGCTTCGATCAAACGCAATGCCCACCCGCTGATCCAGCGTGGCAGCGGTATTCTAGGGGCACCGCTCTGCTGGGCAGAAACCAAGCGAAACACCTCTTCTACACGGCAAGAAGTTTGTCCCTTTGCATGGAAAACGGCGGCCGGCTCTTGAGAAGGAAACTGCAGCATACGATGCAGCACAAGAACCAAATCGCTAATATGTAGAGGAAAAAGCGACCCCTTCCAAGCCGGAACAGGATACAGCCCCGGAATTTTTTGTACGATTCGCTGTATCGCAGATAGAAATTGATTCTGCCCTGGATTCCCCCCCACCAATAGAGAAGATCGAATCACGCGCTTCTTTGGAATACGGGAGTTCAGAACCAAACACTCAGCACAATATTTTTCCAGAAGAAAGTCGGCGGTGGCTTGACCAGAAGCCCCTCTCACGCTCAAAAAAATAAAGGTTTCGACTTTGGCTTTTTCTGCGGCCTGTAGCAAATTTCGCAGGCAAACCAAATTATTTGTTAGTAAAGAATCGCTGTTTGAATCTGCGCTTGAGGTGCCCAAAAAATTATTTTCCCAAGCCAAGTGCACCACAGCGGAAACCCCCCGCAAGGGGGCGGCAAGCAGCTCAGGAGAAGTCAAATCTGTACAAACAGGGAAAACATTATCGACCAAGGAGGGAAAGTGGTTTCGATACGTTCCAATTACAGAAAAGCCAGAATGCGCGAGAAACTTTGCTACATAGTCGCCAACATATCCGCTCATACCGGTGAGAAAAACGCTCTTTTCGCTCTTGCTTGGCAAAAAAGACTCAGGTGCACTTGAATACATAGCCCCTCCATCAAAACCCATACCCTACTGATAAAAGTGTAAGAGGATTTTTACGAAAAGGCAAAAAGTCGGTACTCTTTCAGTAAAAGGTCTGCCGCTTGAGACCACTGCACCTGTCCACCCACATATAAACAACAACTTTGTTGAAATTCGGATGTCCGTCTTTTTTGGCCCCAGCCTTCGAGGGCATCAACCCACTGCGAAACAGGGGCTGTCGCTTCAAGCCCACTCCCCACGGAGGCCCCCACCACCTCATCGATGCCACTTCCCCGACAAAAGACAACCGGAACCCCACAGGCCAACGCCTCTGCTGCGGGCAAACAAAACCCCTCAAATCGGCTTGTATGTAGCAATACATCCGACGCCCCATACAGACGCTGAAGGGTACCCTCTTCGATAGCAGAAAGAAGTGTAATTCCCTGTTGGTTCTTCCCCAGGCGTTCTCGCAAAAATGCCGCCCCCCGAAAATCAGAAACAACTGTGACCGAAAACAAATCGCCGGTTTTTTGCAAAATCTTTACAAGAAGGTCAAACTGTTTGTACTTTTCAAAACGAGACACGACCAAGACACGCAACTTTGCCCCAGGTAAAGAAAAAATGGACGAAGCCCTCCAAGGAGAAAACCCATTGGGTATGTGCACACACTTGCCCCGTGCCTTTGGATATGCGCTTTCCACCCAGTCCATAGTCCACCTGGAAACACAGATGATTCGATCCGCAAGAGACACCACAAAAGGCAGCAGAAGACGAGACTGCAACGCAACCGAAACGGAAACCCCACGAGGTGCAACCAGAGGAATGCCATCATGAAGGGTCAGAAAAAAAACATGCTGGGGATTTTTCTTTTTCAACGGAAGATTAAGATTGGACAGCCCATGAAACAATAGCGGGCCTCTATAGCGCTCACAAAGCTCTCCGTATGCCCAGCTTGCCCACAGCGATTTGATTCGTTGTCGGCGAGGAGAAAGAGAAAGCGGTTCTGTAGTATGGGATAAAGATCGACTATTTTCGGAAACCAAAAATCGAGGATGAAAACCTTGCGTTTCTAGGCAGTCTGCAAGAGAGGTCGCATACCGATAAATCCCGGAATGACGGGAATAAAACCCAAAACTGTCCCAAAAAACCAGCTGTCGAGTATCAGTAATTTTTTCCTCCACAATGGGGATCGAAGGACAGCCCTAGAGGCCACTCTACTGATGTTTTCCTGTCGACATTTGCAGCAGCTTTTGCCGGGCCTTTGCACGCTCGAGAGACGCTAGAGCTCGCCGTACATCTACCGGCCCCTCTTTGGCCCCCTGCAGTCGCTCTAACGCTCTTTCTTCTGCTTGTTTGGCACGAGTCGAATCGATATCCTCGGGGCGCTCGACGAAATCCACCAAAATGTGGAGTACATGATCATGGTACTCCACATAGCCGCCAGTAACAAAAAAGAAAGCCGGGCTCTCTCCTTTGGTTTCCAGCGTCAATGTACCCACAACCAGCTGGGTAACCAAATCCACATGTCCTGGTAAAAAACCCAGATAGCCTAAAATTCCCGGTACCTGCACATGCGTAGTCTTCCTCTCCAGCAAGAGCTTCGAAGGAGATAATATGCGAGTTTGAATATAAACGTCCGACATGAATAAGGTTCCTTTCTACCCAAAACGCTTCCGCCACAGAGTGTTATACCCAATCAACCTGAAGATGTCGATTCTGTCCGTCATCTCCCCCTTGTCCACACAACCGATCTACAATATGACGGGCGGCTTCGTGAGCCAACACAAAGCCTGACTTATCATAGCCAAAAGAAACCCATAACCGCCTACCAAAAGAAAGGGAGACAGGGCCAACATAGGGAGCCCCGTGAGGGGTTCGCACTCGAGTGCCATGAGAACAACCCCGGCCTGTTAAAGAAAAAGGCAACAAGGCTGGACAGCACTTTTGCGCGTATTGAAACAAAACCGCCTCTTCCTCTGGCGATGGCTCCTGATCAAAAGGCCCCATATAAAAAATCCCGCCGTGGCTGACGAGAGAAAGCCGACCCTTCTTGAGTAAAAAAACAGGCGCCTCTCCTGGACCTTCTAGCTGGTACCGCACCGTACATCCAGGGCGTCTTTGTACGGGAAATCCCGCAATGCCGCTTTCCCTCAATAAAGCCGAGGCGCCCTCTCCCGCGGCAAGGACCACCTCCGAAAAGAGGTCGCGGCCCACAGCAGTCTGCACCCAAAGCCCCTCTTTGGCCGACCCCACCCGCACTACCTCGCGAGGAATAAAAACGGCCCCCCGCCTGCGCAAATCCGACTCCATAACACCTAGAGAAAACCCGGCATCTACCCAATAATCCTGTGGATAATAAAACGCCCCCGCCCCCGCAGATTGCCGCTGCACCTCCACATCTAAAGCACCAGTGAATTGATTGCGATAGATGCGCTGCCGTAACCCTCGATAGGCCGCAGGGGAATCAAAAAATTCCTGAGCCCCCTGAAATCGAGGGATTTTCTCCCCCATGCGCTCGCTGAGCTGAGAGATGAGCGTACCAAAAGCCAAATGCGCCCCAAGCTTGTGAGAAAAAAGGGGGTCCTGTGCCAGAAAAAGACCTTTGGAAACAAAAACGCCAAGAGCTGCAGCCGAAGCCGAGCTTTCCTCTCGGTAAAAGAAGGTGACAGCACATCCCCGCGCCAGCAACTGATCCCCCAACAAAAGACCTGCGATGCCCTTTCCTATAACGGCTACCTGCATATTTCCCCTCGACTGAGCAAATTTTGCTGAAGAGAAAAGACTTGCCGTCGAAGGCCCTGAATCCAGGGCACAAGTCGCGCACCCACAGTTCGATTCGTAAGAAAGACCCCAAAATGTCCTCGAGCTGGCTCCCACCAGAACAAGGTCCCAGTAAAGCCCTGGTGCCCCAAAATCCACGAAGAAGAGGAGAGGGATGGTTCTAGCCCCATCCCAACCTGCCACCCCAAAAAACTACGTCTAGCGACCTCGTAGGGTGGTAGCTGCGCCGCCAAGAATTTCCGCCCTTCCGCCGATGACAAGAATCGCAGCAAAAAAGACTCCACTCCATCGCCAGCGCCAAAAAGCCCCGCATGTCCGCTGGTGCCACCCAGCGCCGATGCGTTTTCATCGTGGACCTCCCCCCGAAGCCAGCGCCTGCGAATCGGACAATATGCGCTGATAATGCTTTGTTCTTTTTGGGTTTGGGTGGGCGCGAAGAAAAGAAGTGCGGGATTTACCCCCAGCTGGGTCTCTAAAAAATCACGGTAATACAAGTCCAAGGATTGCTGCGTCTTGTCCTCTATCCACCGCGACAAGATCATGTGACCGAGATCACTATACAGATAAGCGGAGTCATGGGTGCCACGCGGTCTCTCTTGTACAAAACGCTCCAACCGAGCCGAAGCCGTCTGGCGAGAGTCGCCCGGTTTATGGAGCAAGCACACCCAAAGGTTTCGCCAAAAAGGAAGGCCTGCTTCATGCTGCAAGAGGGCTACCGCAGAAAAGCGTTCTCCAGCAAAGGGTACTTCAACCTCGGCCAACGGTCTGCCCTCTGCCAATCGAAGCATCAGCGGGGTCGTGACCAAGGCTTTGGTCAAGCTAGACAGATCAAAAAAGCAGCGCCCTCCCGGTAAATGAGAGCTCCGCTGTAAAACCCCCTGAGAAAGCGTGCCGCAGGCTGCGTAGTAATGGGTAATGCCCCCGCTTCGCACATAGGGCATCACCGCTTCATGGATGGTATTTCCTTGAGACAACGCCTTCTCCTGCTTTCTTCCTTCTACCCCTCTTCGTCTTCAGACTCTGGCATAATAGCAGGTGCTTCGGTTTTTTCCTCTGCAGAAGCTGGCGCCTTGCTAATCGCAATCACCCTCTCGGCCTCAACCGACATCAGACGAACGCCCTGTGTCAAGCGCCCAATCACCCCAATATCAGCAACAGAAAAGCGCATCAACTTGCCGGAAGAAGTCATGATCATCAGGTCGTCCGTATCCCGAACTTGACAAATTCCCACCACAGGTCCGTTTCGCTCTGTTACCTTAATGGTATAAATCCCTTTTCCGCCGCGTGACTGGGCCCGGTACTCACTCAGCTTGGTTCTTTTGCCATATCCATTCTCACACACAGACAGAATGGAGGAGTCTTCTGAATCTGCCTTGCAAAGAACTTGAGCCCCAATAACGCCCTCTTCTTTCTCTGAGGCGCCAAAACGAATCCCCGTCACCCCACGAGAGGCACGACCAACCAAGCGAACATCCCCCTCATCAAATCGAATGGCCTTCCCCTGACGAGTGGCCAAAAATAGTTCATCTCCTGCTGTAACCAACAAGCCGGTCACCAAGCGATCCCCATCATCCAGCTTGAGCCCGATGATACCATTGGCTCGCACGCTAGCATATGCCATGAGTTCAGTCTTTTTCACCATGCCCTTTTCCGTGACGCTCACCACAAATTGATCAGCACGGAATTCTTTTACTGGCAAAACGGAGACGATCTTTTCCTCCTGCTCTAGTTTAACCAAGTTGGCAAAGTGCTGCCCGCGAGACCGAAGCGCAGACTCAGGAATCTGGTACACCTTAAGGCTATATACTTTCCCCTTATCTGAAAAACACAATAGATCAGTATGATTGCTGGTAATAAAGACATTTTGAATAAAATCATCTTCCCGCATCAACATGCCGCTCTTGCCTTTCCCCCCTCGCTTTTGCGCTACGATTTCATTGCTAGCTGTACGCTTTACATATCCACCATTGGTAATCGTAACCGCAACCTCTTCATCAGCCACCAAGCTTTCCATGGTGAAATTATCCAGATCGGCCGCTACAATAATGGTTCGTCGAGCATCACCAAATCGATCTCGAAGAAACAAGGTTTCCTCCACGATGATTGCCGTGATTCGCTCTGGCTTTTGCACGATATCGCGGAGATCAGCTATTTTTACCATGACCTCGTCGTACTCTTGCACAATCTTCTCTCGCTCGAGTCCCGTCAAACGAGACAGACGCATTTCCAAAATGGCTTTTGACTGCGCATCGGATAACCCAAACTGCTCGCGCAACCGCGCACCCGCCACTTGGGAGTCGGGAGCGGCTCGAATCAAGGCGATGACGGCTTCTACATTTTCAATCGCAATCTTCAAACCGATTAAAATATGCGCCTTTTCTTCGTTTCGTCTCAACAGGTACAGAGTCCGACGCAGGACCATTTCGCGGCGATGGTGATAAAACTCTTCCAACATGGTTTTAAGGCCGATGAGCTTGGGCGTGCCTCGCACCAGGGCTACCATATTCATACCAAAGCTGGTTTGAAGCGGAGTCAGCTTGAAGAGGTTATTGACGATGACCTCGGCAATCTCCCCTTTTTTCACATCCACCACAACACGAATGCCCTCTTGTGAGGATTCGTCTCGAAGATCGGAGATACCTTCGATTTTTTTCTCTCGCACCAGGTCCGCAATTCTCTCAATCAGTTTCGCTTTGTTAACTTGGAACGGAATTTCCGTTACCACAATGCGCTCACGCCCACCGCTTGCGGTTTCGACTGTATAGGTCGCACGCATCATCACAGAGCCGCGTCCGGTTTCATACCCGTCGCGAATACCTTTGGTGCCATGGATTTGCGCACCTGTAGGGAAATCCGGTCCTTTAATATACTGCATTAATTCAGGCAAAGTAATCGCAGGGTTTTCTATTAAAGCCAAAAGCCCAGAAAGCACCTCCGTCATGTTGTGAGGGGGGATGTTGGTTGCCATTCCCACCGCAATCCCTGAAGAGCCGTTCAGGAGTAGCTGAGGGAACATTGACGGCAACACCGTCGGTTCCAGCTCTTTGTTGTCATAGTTTGGAACAAAGTTGACGGTTTCTTTTTCCAAATCCTGCAACAAATACTCACTGATTTCAAACATACGCGATTCGGTGTATCGCATAGAAGCCGCAGAGTCTCCGTCCACAGATCCAAAGTTTCCTTGCCCATCCACCAATGGATAGCGCAAACTAAACTCTTGTGCCATGCGAACCAGGGCATCATACACAGAGGTATCACTGTGGGGGTGATACTTACCGAGCACATCCCCCACAATCCTTGCTGACTTTAAATACGGCTTATTGTGTACGTTTTTCAAATTGTGCATCGCATATAAAATACGTCGATGCACCGGCTTCAGCCCGTCTCTCACATCCGGTAATGCGCGAGAAACCAATACACTCATCGAATAATCAAGAAAGGAAGTCTTGAGCTCTTGTTCGATGCTAATCGAAGATACCAAATCTTTCATATCTAAACCCTACTTGTCCCAGGTAAGAAGCGTTGAATTCATCGAAGTCTATATGTCTAGGTTTCTTACATTCAGGGCGTTCTTTTGAATAAAATCCCTTCGCGGCTCGACTTCATCGCCCATCAAGACACAAAATAACCGATCCGCCTCGATGGCATCTTGAATCGTCACCTGCAACAATTGCCGAGAAGAAACCTGCATGGTGGTTTCTTGCAACTGGTCCGGATTCATTTCACCAAGACCCTTGTATCGCTGTATGTACGCGCCTTTACGGCCCTCTGCCAAAATAGCGGCTTGTACCAACTCGAGGGTTTCTACTACAATCGGCGCCTGTTTTTCTTCCATCGCCTGTAGCGTAAAGGGGCTTTTTGCCACCATCTCTATCTGATCGCGAATGCGGCGCATTTCTACAAGCTCGCTTGCCTGAAAAAACGCATGATCGATGCGGGTTTTTTTGTGCTCATTGTGAAATCGTGTCTCAATCTCGACCCAGTATTGACTGTGTTCTTCGTCGAAGAACACAACCCCTTCCACAATAGAGTAAGCCTCTACGTGCGCCTGTTTTACAAAGCTGCAAATCAAATCAGACTGCACTTTTGCTGCGGCTTCCGTTTGAAACTCTCTCTCCGTGATTTCGGGGTGAGCTAAGAAATAGTCAAGCACTTCTTTCGACTTTCTCTTTGTCGCCAGCGAGGTCAGTGTCGCTAAAAATTCTAATTTTTTACACGCAGACAACACTATTTCTTTTTCCAGTAGTTTTCCGTTTCCATCAAATACGCTGAAGTGTTGTAGCCCGGTGTCACGCAAAAAAGTGGTGAGCTCTTCTTCATTCTTTACATATCGCTCTGTTTTCCCCTTCTTGTATTTGTACAAAGGGGGTTGTGCGATATACAAATACCCGCGCTCAATCACAGGCAACATTTGTCGAAAAAAGAATGTGAGCAACAATGTTCGGATATGAGCACCATCCA
Organism: Deltaproteobacteria bacterium; assembly: GCA_947466225.1. Lineage (GTDB taxonomy): Bacteria > Bdellovibrionota_B > Oligoflexia > Oligoflexales > Bog-1112 > CANIBL01. Next base: position 6,609 of record CANIBL010000019.1, on the reverse strand, counting down.
CATCGGCATCGGTCATCAAAATGACCTTATGATATCGAATTTTGGATATATCGAACTCATCTTTCCCGATTCCCGTACCGAGAGCTTTAATCAAAAGCTTAATCTCTGTAGAGGTAAGCATTTTATCAAAACGGGCTTTTTCTACGTTAAGAATTTTCCCCCGTAACGGTAGTACCGCTTGAACTTTACGGTCTCTTGCTTGTTTAGCTGAACCCCCGGCAGAATCTCCCTCTACCAAAAAAAGCTCACACAACTGAGGGTCACTCTCTTGACAATCGGCCATCTTTCCCGGTAGACCCGCGAAATCTAGCGCGCCTTTTCTGCGCGTGAGTTCTCTCGCTTTTTTGGCTGCGATTCGAGCTCGAGCGGCATCCATAATCTTGGTTATAATTTTGCGAAGGCAGTCTGGATTTCGATTGAAATAATCGGTGAGCTCAGCCTGTACGGCAGCTTCTACCCAGCCGCGCACATCTTGATTGCCCAGCTTTGTTTTGGTTTGTCCTTGAAACTCCGGATTCTTCATTCGAATCGAAACTACGGCTGTAAGGCCCTCTCTAACATCCTCGCCGGTTAAAACCCCTTTCATCGGGTTTTTAGCCACGGTTTTTTCCAGAAATTGGTGCAAAACACGGGTAAGAGCGGCCTTTACTGCGGTGAGATGGGTCCCCCCCTCCACCGTGTTGATGTTATTTACATACGAGTAGATGTTTTCTTGATAGGAGTCTGTCCACTGCAAGACCGCTTCAAACTGGGATTTCAAGACTCCAGCCTCTTTTTCCTCTGAAAGAATAAGAATGGCCGGCGTGTGAAGTACATTCTTTCCCTTGTTCAAATAGTCACAGAACGACTCTAGCCCTCCCGTAAACAAGAATTCCGTTCGTTGGTCTGTAGCTTCCTCACTCAAGGTAATCTGTACACCGCGATTTAAAAAGGCAAGCTCGCGCAAGCGTTTTTGCAGAACCTCAAACGAATAGGTGATCCCCTTAAAAATCGTTGGATCATATTTAAACCGGGTATAGGTCCCTGAATCTGAGGTGGTGCCGATCATTTTCACCGCTTCGTCTGGAACCCCAATTTTGTAGCTTTGTCGGTACACCTTTCCATTTTGGCGGACCTCCACCTGGGTCCACTCAGACAATGCGTTCACAACAGAAGCCCCGACCCCGTGCAACCCCCCGGAGAAAGCAAAGGCTTTGTCGTCAAATTTCCCACCAGCGTGCAAAACCGTCATAACGATTTCAAGCGCCGATTTTTTCTCTGTCGGATGCTCGTTTACGGGAATACCTCGACCATTGTCGCGAACCGAAACAGAACCATCTAAATGAAGAATGACATCAATTTGGTTACAATGCCCCGACATCGCCTCGTCGATAGAGTTGTCGACAATCTCATAGACGAGATGATGAAGACCGTCCACAGATGTAGACCCGATATACATACCGGGTCGCTTGCGGACAGCCTCTAGGCCCTCTAAAACTTTGATGCTATCTGCGGAGTAATCCGCATTGCTTGGATCGAAATCCTTTTTTCGTGAGTCTTCCATATAAATTACGCTGCACTTTCCTTGATAGGTACAAGTAGATGTTTAGATTCGTACATGGAACTTCCGCTGGCTTCCGCTTCAGAAAGCACGATGGGCGTATCCTCGTTTTGAAAAGCCACCACCACACGTGCGTCCGAAAGAATGGATAAAGCGTCTTGTAAGAATTTTCCGTTAATCACCAAAGAGGTTTCTTTCTCTGTATCAAACTCAATGGCAACAGTTTCTTTTCCTTCAGAGGCGTCTGCTGACTTAGCCTGCAAGGTAAATTGGTTGCGGGAGAAGCTCAACACCACTGCATTTGATTTATCAGACACCAAGAGAATTCGCTTAATGGATTGCAACAACTCATTCTTGGATAATGTAACCTGAGAAGAAGGGCCCTTTGGTAACACACCGAGATAGTTTGGGTACTCTACGGCAGAAAGGGAGAAAAACAGGTGATATTCCCCAGATTTTGCCAAAAGCTTTGTTCCTGACTCAAATAAGATCAGCTCAATGTCCCCGTCCACCTCGTGACACATGCGCAGTAGCTCAGAGACGCCACGTTTTGAAAGACAAAACCCGGCCGCTTGCAAGAAAGACGGGGACATCTCGGCTGCAATTTCACAGTATGAAAGTCGAAACCCATCCGTTCCCACTACCCGCAACCCGCTCGTGCCTCTACGATGAAAATAGGCCACTGCTGCATAATTTTGCTGGGCATCTTGGGAAAGGCACCCTTGCACTTGCCCCAATAAAAAAGACAGTTTTGTAGAGGAAAGACGGCATGTAGCCTGGGTTTCTTCTACATTCGGTGCTTCTTTCCAAGACAACCCCTCTAGCAGAGGGATGCGCATTTGAAGTTCCATCTCCAACGAGCTTAGCTGTAAGCTTGTCCGCTGTTTCTGCAATCGAATTCGCCCGGCTGGTAACTGGCGTGCAATGCTACACAACAGACGCGCAGGCACAGCGACCTCGCCGGCTTGTCGTACATTGCACTGAGAGGCAGAGAATACAGCTACAGACCGGTCTGTGGCAGAAAACTGCAAATTGGAACCCTCTGCTAACATCGAGACATAGGGCAAACTGGTCTCAGATAAGGCGCCTTGCATGCGGTTGGTGGCTTGCGCCAAATGAGAAACCTCTATTTCAATATCCATATTTTCCTCGAAGCAAAAACAAATGGCGTCTCAAGAGACTCTGCAGACTTTAATTTTCCGATGGCAGGCCCTAACGAAATATACGGGGTTGGCCATGCGCACAGAAAGAAGATCGCCGAGTAAATTTCTGAGGTCGTAACTGCAAGCAACTATCTTACCTCGTTGCTACTCAGAAGGTAAGCAAGAAGAGTTGTGCACATGCATGTGCTGCGCGCTTCTCCTATTTTCTTATATGTAAGTTAAAGTTAAATAGCAGTAGTAGGGGAAGAAGAAATCTGTGGATAACTCAAAAAAACACCCACAACCACATGAAATAAAAAGGAAAAAAAAACCCGCCGATCTGTGGATAACTTGTGGATAACTTTGTGGATAACTTTGTGGATAACTTTTTTTAAAATTTTATCCACAAGATATCCACAGGATATCCACAGGTTTATCCACAGGCAAAGGTAAAAGCTAGCTGCATTCCTCTAGTGTTCGGCGTAGTACTTCAAGATGCTTTTTGATGTTGGCGGAAAGCTCTTTTTCAGCAGTGACTTTTTTGCATGCATGCATAACGGTGGTGTGATCCTTTCCGCCAAATTTTTCCCCAATATCAGGATAGGATGCGGTGGTGCACTCGCGAGAAAGGAACATGGCAATTTGCCGGGGGACGGTAAGGATCCGAAGTCTTTTTTGAGATTTTAGGTCTGTGACGCGAATTTTAAAGTGTTGCGCCACAACTTTTTGGATGAGCTCTACGGTGATTTTTTTCGGGGGGTCCTCCATCAAGCTTTCAAAAGTTTCCATCGCAAGGCGTTTGTCCAGTGGTTTGCCGTGAAGCGCAGAAAAGGCGATAATTCTGTGGAGGGCGCCCTCTAGTTCTCGGATATTGCGCTTGGCATTCGTTGCAATGAATTCCGCCACCTCATAGGATAGCGCAACTCCCATTTGCTCGGCTTTGTTGATCAGGATGGCAATGCGGTGTTCAATATCGGGGGGCTGAATATCTGCGATAAGGCCCCACTGAAAGCGATTTCGCAAGCGCTCTTCAAGATCTGGAATATCCTGTGGAAACAAGTCAGAGGTGATGATGATTTGTTTTTTTGATTCGTATAACGTATTGAATGTGTGAAAAAATTCCTCTTGAGTTGCGGATTTATTGCCGGAAATAAACTGAATATCATCCATTAAAAAAACATCGCAGTGGCGGTATTTTTGCCGGAAATCCCACATTTTGTTGTGTCGGATGCAGTAAATCATCTCATTCATGAAGCGTTCGCTTGAAATATACGTCACAATTGCATCGCGGTTTCGAGAGGCGACGTGGTTGCCCACCGCATGCAGAAGATGGGTTTTCCCCAACCCTGTGGAACCATACAAAAAAAGTGGATTGTAACTTACGCCTGGGTTTTCTGCGACGTTTTGGCATGTTGCGAGGGCAAACTGATTGCTAGGCCCGCGGACAAAAGTAGAGAAGGTATACGTGGGGTTGAGCTTTGGAATTTTAGAGAGAGAATGAACAAATGGCTCGCTTTCTCGGGCGCGTTCCTCTTCTAGCTCGGAGTTCATGTCAGGCGGTAACAAAGCGTTTTTTTCGGAAAAAATGGAGGTCGGCTCTGACAGTGAAGCCGGCAGGTATGGGTCCAATTTGGTCGAAGTGCGATCAGGGAAAAGCGTTTTCATAGAAATGCACCCTTACGGCCGGTCTGTGCCAGATAATAGGAAAAAATTACATGCAGCATTGTCATTTTATATCGTGCTTGTGGTTGTCGTCCTATCTCAATATGGCAAGACGGTGGGTGCTCGGGAGAGATAACACATAGAAATTTCCGGGGCAAGGAGATGGCGGATGGGAAAAGTTCTTTTATACTTGTTGTCGGTTAGCATAGAGGCTGCTTTTTATTTATGGGGGGCGGTTGTTGGGGGCCGTTATCTTAATGAGCGCTTTGCTGATGCGGGTGTGGATTGGAAGAAGTGGTTGCTGCTTCCCGCGTTTGCTAAGATACTCCACTCGTTCTACTTGGTGATTCGATTGGCGGGTAGGCGGGAAAAGGACAAGCGATGAATCTTGCTGATTTTTGGGGTGGTTTTTTGTTTTTTTCTTTCATGTGCGCTTTGTTGTGTGTGGGGGGCGTGTTGGCGCTGAAGCGATCGGGGAATGAGACCCATGGAGGGCGGCGCCTTTTGATTGGAGGGGGGCTTTTGCTTGGCAAGCAATTGCTGGCGGTGCTTTTTCTTTTTTCTTTCTTCCGTTTTTTATCCCCCGCGGTATTTGTTGCCGGGGCTCTTTTGGGTCTTGGCTGTATTGTGCTGGGCCTGGGTGTTTTTTTTTGTGGGGGCATACAAACAGCGGAATCATCCATTTGTTTAAGGGCCTTGAGACTTACGCGGCGATCGAGTAGACTGCAGCGGAGTATGGAGACAAAATCATGACGGCAACACGCACAGGTGGCGAAATGATCCGTAGTCTGGTCCTTGCAGCGTTTCTTTCCCAGTCCCTTGTGGCACAAGAGGCTCAAGGAGAGCATTTGGATTTTTACCACATCCTGTTTCATGCGCTTGGACTCCCAGTCCATTTGGCTCCCCTTGGGTCCAGCTTGCTGGTTACGGGGCTGTTGTTGGGGATGGGGCTGTATTTCCGCCGAAGAGTTTCCGCTGTTTCAGAGCCGAACCAATTGATTGCAACGCGAGTTTCGTTGTTTTTTTTCTTAGAGTTGGCGCTGGATTTTCTTTATGATTTGGCGCAAGAGCAGTTTGGCAAGAAGTGGCTTCTTTTTTTGCCGGTGATCTCCACCTTGTTTCTCTTTATTTTGTGTAGCAATTTAACTGGGCTGGTGCCTGGGCTGCCCCCCGCAACAGAGTCATTCAGCATTAATCTGGCAATGGGGGCCGTGGTCTTCCTTGTCTACAATGCGGCGGGGATTCGTGAACATGGCAAGGGGTATCTGCATCAATTCACGGGACCCTTTTTGGTGTTGGCCCCATTGTTTCTTTGTCTAGAGATGATTAGTCACTTGGCGCGGCCGCTTTCTTTGTCTTTTCGGCTGGCTGCGAATATTTTTGGAGATCATCTGTTGTTGGGGGTGTTTAGTCATATGGTGCCCCTTGGCGTTCCAGCACTGCTGCTTTTTTTCGGTTTGCTGGTCGCTTGCATTCAGAGTTTTGTTTTTACTATGTTGACAAGTATATATATCAGCATGGCGGTATCACACGATCACTAGTTTTACGTAGGGGTAACATAATGAAGTTGTTGCGCACGGTTTCTTCTGTTTTGTTGGGCGTTGGAGTGAGCGCGGTTGCTGTGGCGGCGGAGGGCGCGGCCGGTGAGGCCGTGGGTCTTGCCAAGATCGGCGCTGCGATTGCCATCGGGCTGGGGGCTTTTGGGGCTGCCACCGCGCAAGGGCGTGCTGCCAGCGCTGCTTTGGAGGGGATAGCGCGGAATCCTGCCTCTCGTGGCGATGTTTTTGTGCCATTGATCCTTTCTTTGGTCTTTATGGAGTTCCAGGCTCTTTTGTGTTTTGTGATTGCGCTTAACTTGGCTGGATGATTTTTCCGCCATTTTAGGGAAAACCCCAGTCGGCGAACCGCCGGCTGGGGTTTTTTATTGGGTGAAGCAGAATTAAAAGAAAACAAGCAAAGCGCATTTATTTTTTTAATTTTAGACTGTTGCGAGAATGTTCCTCGAGGAACATTCTCGCTTTTTCCGACTCGATTGGAGGGGGGGGGCCTCGAGGAACACTCATAAAACTCCGTGATACGACAAGGAAAATATGGGGGGAAAACCCGATGTTCCTCGAGGAACATTTTGTGGGGGTTTTTGGGTGGGATTGTTTGTTACGGAACCAACTGCGTAGGTTCCGTACCTGCTTGCCACCACCCATCTGACTTGCCACCACCCATCTGACTTGCCACCACCCATCTGACTTGCCACCACCCATCTGACTT
>CANIBL010000018.1 GCA_947466225.1 Deltaproteobacteria bacterium | reverse complement strand
ATGGGTGGGGACAGGTTCAATACTATTCCACAATCCAATTGGTCAGTTTGAATGAGAAAATATATGTATTTGGTCGATCTGCAGCTGGAATCGCTGGTTCTGTCTATGATACCACTGCTCGGAGTTGGACAGATATCTCGGCTGGCCCTGGCTGGTCAGATGTAAATGGGTGGGGAAAGGTTCAATACTATTCCACGATTCGATCTATCAGTGTTGGGGGGGGAATATATGTATTTGGTCGATCTGCAGCTGGAATCGCTGGTTCTGTCTATGATCCCATTGCTGCGAGTTGGGCAGATATCTCGGCTGGTCCTGGCTGGTCAGATGTAAATGGGTGGGGAAAGGTTCAATACTATTCCACGATTCAATCTATCAGTGTTGGGGGGAAAATATATGTATTTGGTCGATCTGCAGCTGGAATCGCTGGTTCTGTCTATGATACCACTGCTCGGAGTTGGACAGATATCTCGGCTGGCCCTGCCTGGTCAGATAAAAGTGGGTGGGGAGAGGCTAAATACTATTCCACGATCCAATTGGTCAGTTTGAATGAGAAAATATATGTATTTGCTCGATCTGCAGCTGGGATCGAGAGTTCTCTGTATGACCCTACCTCCACAGCGCAAAGTCGTTGGACAAATTTTCCAACAGGCATTCAGCTATCGGACAGCAGTGGATGGGGAAATGTGATTTACTATTCCACCATTCGATTGAACCCGTTTAGCGTGTTTGATTGAAACAAACTTTTTTCCCTCTTTATAAAAACAATCGTGTCACCGATGCTTCTGCTTCCGCCATTTCCTGTGGGGTCCCTTGAAAGAGGAGGGAGCCTCCATGAGGTCCAGCACCAGGTCCCAATTCAATCAACCAATCCGCTTGTCGAATAAACGTAAAATTGTGCTCTACCACCAATACGGTATGGCCGACTTCACACAGCCCTTGCAACTGCTGCAGCAATTGATTCACATCATAGGGTGATAATCCAACTGTGGGCTCATCAAAGATGAGAAGCGAAGGCGCCAGTCCTGTGGTTTGGGTCAGCAAACTTAAAAGCTTCAACCGTTGCGCCTCTCCGCCAGAGAAGGCGCTGGTGGATTGTCCCAAGGTAAGATACCCAAGTCCTATGCGTACTACGGCATCACACAGCCCGCGAATGACTTTGTCCTGGTGAAAAAGTGCGCCAACCTGATCGAGGGTGAGGGCAAGAAGATCTCGCAAAGAGTGATTCTTGTAGCGAACTTGTAACACCGCATCCGAGAAACGACGGCCCTCGCATTGCGGGCATACAATGGTGACATCTCCTAAGAAGGAAAGATCTTCGACCACGGTACCAAGGCCTTGACACTGCTCACAGCGTCCTCCAGCTCGGTTGAAACTAAAGGAACTTGCCGTGAGTCCCAATTTTACTGCAAGGGGTTGCTCCGCATAAATTTTTCGAATGCGATCCAGAATCCCCAGATACGTACCAATACAAGAACGAGAACTGCGACTCAACGATTGCTGTTGTACCCATAGTACTTCAGCCAAGCTATCGATATGGGCCTTGGGTGTGAGGGAGCGGTATAAAGCCTCGGTTTCTGTTTCTTCTGGGGTTTCGCTACGCTTGTCTTGCAAAGCTTCGTACAGGGTGTGGCGGATCAAACTTGTTTTTCCACTGCCACTTACACCGCAAACCGTTGTGAGTTTGCCCAAGGGGATTTGCACGGTAATGTCTTGGAGATTGTGGGTACGGGCCCCTTTGAGCGTGATCCATCGCTTGGCCAGTGGTGTGTGGCGCAAGGGGGTGAGGGTCTCTGAAGCAGGGTAGGCGTGGGTTGGGCCACTATATGTGACATGTCCACCCAAATGACCTGCTTGCGGTCCAATTTCCACAAGAGAATCGCTACCTCGAATGAGTGTGGGGTCATGCTCGATCATGACGATGGTATTGCCTTGACGTTGCAATTCTCGGATCACCTCGAGCAGGTTCGTGCTGTCCTTGGCATGGAGACCCGCTGTTGGTTCATCCAAGCAAAATAGCGTATCTGTGAGAGCGCTTCCAAGGCAACGGGCCATATGAATGCGTTGCAGTTCTCCCCCTGATAAGGTGCGCGCACTGCGATGCAAGGTGAGGTAACCAACCCCAATCTTTTGTAAATATTGGGTCCGGTGTTGCATCTCTGTAAACAGCTCCGAAATGGCTTCATAGGTAGGGGTGTTTTCTTGCGAAAGTTGCACCGCCTCTAACCAAGAATGCAACGCTTCAATGGGCTTGTGGTAGAGAGCGCCCAGTGTACAACCTGCAATTCGGTACCGATTGGTCTCTGGATGAAATCGCATACCTGTACAAGTGGGACAAGTTACATACGTTCGATATTTGGCGCTATGAATGCGGTAATGGGGTTTGTACTTTTTGCTATCCAACCAAATAAAGTATCCGTGAATGCCAGAGAACTCATGGCCGGTGCCTGTATCTTGCCCTGATTTGAGCCATTTCCATTCTTTGTCTGTGTAGGCAGAAAAGGGTTTTTTTGTATCGATACCCATCTGTTTTGCCGATTTTCGCATATCGGCATAGTACTCGTCATGACTGCCAAAATTGAGACACGCGATGCCTTTTGTATGAATGGATGCGGTATGATCCGGAATGATTTTTTGCCAGTCTAATACAGCTTCTCGCCCAAATCCTTGGCAGGTAGGACAAGCTCCGAGAGGGTGTTGAAAGGAGAAGAAGGCAAACTTCGGCTTTTCCACTTCAATACTACAGCTGCTGCACCAAAAGCGGTTGGAAAATTCTGTGAAAGACTCTGTTGTATCTAAGACACGAAAGAGACCTCGACCCAGGCGCAAGGCCTTTTCGATGGTTTCTACGATGCGTTTTTCTTTGGTTGCTGTGACGGAAATGCGATCCAGGATCAACCAAGCATCATCAAAGGACCTGTCTTTTGCCTCTTCAATAGAGGCTACGCCGCCTTTTGATTTCCAGTATCGACTGTACCCTTGCTCTTGTAAAAACCCTTTGAGCTCTCGCCAGGGGACCTCTTTCCAAAGGGTAAAGGAGCAGAGAAACAAGAGCGGCTGGCCCTGGAATTTTTCCAGCACCTGGGCATAAATACCAGGGAGATGATCCTGATGCAAAGCTGTATCACATTTGGGGCAGTGGGGGGTGCTCACGTGGGTATAGAGGTTTTGGAGTAGGGTATCGAGCTCTGTCAAGGTTGCAACTGTAGAGCGGCGGTTTCCGCTGGCGCGCCCCTGTTGAAGGGCGATTGCGGCGGGTAGGTTGTGGATGGACTTGACGGGAGCTCGGGGGAGCGCTTTCATATATTGGCGTGCGTAGCTCGATAAGCTGTCGACATAGCGGCGGTAAGATTCCGCGTATAGGGTGTCAAAAACCAGCGAGCTTTTTCCCGATCCAGAACGGCCTGTGACTGTGGTAATCTGGCCCAGCGGGAAGTCTACATCGACGTGTTGTAAATTGTGGGTGCTGACCCCGCGTAGAGAGATCATCGGTATCTGAGCCGGTTTTTCTTTTTGTTTCATATGGATACCATCTGCCAAGTGGCAATTTTTACGAAGGAAAATCCCATGCGGTCTTATGTACCATGGATATGCGCATGTTGTATGCTCTTGGGTCTCGTGGGTTGGGGGGCCAAAAAAGCTCTGTCTCATAGAGCTGCAGTCCCCGCAACTTCCGGAAACGGCCAAAGCCAACTCTCTCTTTTACCATACAAAATCATCGGGAACTATGTGATTGAAAAAGAAGGGCAGGTGGCTCGGTAGGTTTTTATTCAGATACCCAGGTAAGCGATACTCCGCCAATCTTGATGGATTTTCGCGCTTGTAAAAATGCGGGGCTTTTCAATTCAGCATTTTGTATTCGGTCTGTTTTATACACCACTTCTTCTTTCATTTTGAGTCTTTGGTTTTCTTTCGCAAAAGACCGCGTAAAGGAAAACCACGGTGTATCTACATGAACTGTTTTTGGCACGTTCTCAACTCTTACAGGTTCAATTGTCGTCTCTTCTATCTCTGTTCTTGGTCTACCCAAATAGTATCCTTGTTCATAAGAAGAGAAATTTATTTCTACTATTTTTTTTAGCTTAGTAGATCCTATTTGTACATTCCAAGTAAATTTTCCGTTGTCCAATCCCGATTCTTCGTATGGTAGCAATTGGTTCATATCCTGTTTTTTACAAAATTCTGCGAAATCAAAAATGAAACTGGCTGAATAGGAGAGGTCCTGTATTTTTCTTGAAACAAGATTGAATGGTGTGATCTCACTCTTTTTATAAGATACATGATTTGAATATCTATCTTCAATTGCTCTGTGTACTGTTTCTGGAGAAAAGCCAAAATAAAAAGAAAATATATCAACTGCACTTGCACCAAAATCTTCACTAGAAAAAGAAACGTGAATATTTTCTGCCTCAATTCGACGAATTTCTCTTTTATTATTTCGAATGGATTTTTCTGGCGAAGGAAGCGGAATTTTTGTCACTCGCACATTTCGTGGATCTAATACAATGGCATTTCGATTTGCGATGTGATCTGGAATCAGTTTCCCCATGGAAAAAAAGAAGGTAGGATCAATCCATCTTTCTTTACCCTCCAACAAACAGAGAACAATAGCGTGATTTGTTTCAGAAGCCCTCGCTACAGAGGGCCATTCTTTGTCATATTCCCCGCTGTAAACAAGAGCAGGAAAAGCCTCGTACCCCAACTCACGAAGCCACTTGCTTAAGATCAAAGCAAAAGCCTTGCAATCGGCTTTTTTATTGGTAAAAATATCTGCCAAACTTCTAGGGAAAATTTTTCTTTCCGTCTCTCTCAGATCAAAATAGTAGACAAATGTTTTGTCGTGCAGCGCATGAATGAAAACATCAATCTGATCATCAAAATTTCTTTTTGACTTGGCCTCTTTCAAAGTGGAAATAAAAAGCTGTCTTGCGTTGATTTTCGCCCTTCTCTTTCAAAAGCCGCTGCTACATTTTGATATATGTCCGAAAAAGTTTTCTGGTTGGAAATGATAATTCGAGTGGAACCATTTTGTAATGGGCTACTATCTTCTTCAGAAATAACGAGGTGAAAATAATCCTCTTTCATTCTAAAATGATACTGGTACGGGTACTCTCCATTCCGTTTTTTTACGATTACTTCCCATAAACTCTCTTCTTTTATCTCGAAAAACAAAGGGATTTTTGATGAAACATCAATACGGCTGTCTTGACTATAAATGAAGTTGTCAAAATTTTTCGTAAAAGAAAAACAACCAGGGATTGGCATTTTTATATCGGTTTCTATTGTTTCTATGACCAGGGTAGACCCAATTTGCACGTTAGGGAAAGGAATGCTAATCGACATGGAATCATCGATCAATTGAGAGGTGCCGGGATTTTTTTCTCGGGTTAGAGAAGATAGGTCAACATAGTCTATTTTTCCATCCGGGTGGTGGGCTTCAGATTTTACTACTTCAAATTTTACCCCATTTGAGAAATAGGTGAGATTTAGTGTGGCATTTGCTTGCCTCGCCGCTTCTGTTAAAAGAGTCAACTCTTGATGAGAAATTCTTTTTTCTTTTCCATCTGCTTCTACGAATATTTTAAAATCTAGTTTACTTCTGACATGGGCTTCTTGCATGGAGGCAAGACGTCCAAATGCGGGTATATGCGAAAAAAGGACAACTAACAGAATAGCTTTTTTTATCTCAAACATAGGAACCTCTGCTGTTTTTTCATGAAATGTGGCACACACTAATTGTAGAGATAACGAGGGGAAAATCAATGCTATTGATTTTTCTATCTGGTTTTTACTGGGTTATAAAGAATGAGCCGGAAAGGTTTCTACCGCGTCTCCCCTCGATCGAAGGGGAAGCTCAGATCTGCGAGGCAGTCTGGGTATCGCGGATATAGAGGAATCCATCTACCAACGTCACCACTCTGACAGTCGGTTAAAGATTCCCATCTACGCATTGACATCGAGTTTTTCTCTCTCGCGTATTTCCCATAAAAATCCTTGTAGTTTCTGCTTTCTACCCTACGCCAAAAAACCCTCGTTCGATGTTGGCCCAACATTTGCAACAGAGATCATGTACGCGAACTCTATCGACGGGATTCTGACATGATGCACAATATCTTCACCCCCCTTTCCGGTGCGCTGGCTCAAGAGCGAGTGTTGGAAATTGTAGCCAACAACTTGGCCAACGTAAGCACCACAGGATTTAAAGAAGAAAAAGTAAGCTTCAAGCTGCTAGAGGCTGAGCCCAACGACCAATACAAAGAGCCGCTGCCTCCAGCCAACTTCACCACAAATCTAGAAGACCTATATCCTCTCCATGGAAACGACATCGCCTATGTGGGGATTTCCGATGTGACCAAGGATTTTACCCAAGGCCCCGTTGTACAAACGCACAACCCGCTAGATTTGATGATTGAGGGCGATGGATTTCTATCGGCTCAAACGCCAGAAGGTGTGCGTTATACCCGAAGTGGAGCGTTGACCTTGGATGGGAAAGGAACCTTGGTGGATGAGTTTGGGGCTCCGATTCTGGGGAAAAAAGGCCCCATCGTTTTAGATTCCTCTGAATTGGAAATCAATCGACTGGGCGAAGTGTACCAAGGCGGGGAATTTGTCGATCGGTTGCAAGTGACCCAAGCCAAAGACAACCAACAGATGGAGCGCGTCGGTTTCAATCGCTATCAATACAAGGGTCCTTCGGCTGATCTAACAGAAGTAAAAAATCCTGCGATTCAACAAGGGGTTCTAGAAGGTTCCAATGTAAATGCCATCAAGAACTTGACCAATATGATCGTGGCCCATCGTTCTTACGAAGCGTACCAAAAGGCCATTCAGAACTATGACAAGATGATGGAAAAATCAAGCAATACCCTCGGTGAAGTCCGAGGATAACGAAGGAGTTTCCCATGATGCGATCTCTACTCACAGCAGCAACTGGCATGGAAGCCCAACAGCTCAACATCGACACCATTGCCAACAACTTAGCCAACGTCAATACCACGGCATTCAAACGCTCTAAAGCGTCTTTTCACGATCTTCTCTATCAAACCTTGCGAGCCCCCGGTCAAAGTGCCACCAACGGTACCACGGTGCCCAGTGGGATTCAAATCGGTGCTGGTACAAAGCTTTCTTCTGTAGACAAAATGTTTACCGAAGGTTCAACCCAAGTTACGGGCAACGAGTTTGACTTTATGGTGGAAGGTTCTGGATTCTTCCACATTCAACGAGCGGATGGAGAAAGTGCCTATACGCGTGATGGGCACTTTAGCAAAGACAACACCGGTCGTCTTGTTACCTTCGATGGGTTTCCGGTTTTGCCAGAGATCGTGATTCCACCAAACGGACAAAATTTCCATGTGGGAAGTGATGGTACCGTGACCGTAAAAGTCGGGGGCGAAACCCAAGAAATCGGACAGCTGACCCTTACGGATTTTGTTAACCCAACAGGACTGGTTTCCTTGGGTGGCAACTACTATGCGCCTTCTCGTGGGAGTGGAGAGCCCATGGTCAGTACCCCGGGACAAAACGGAGTGGGGCGCATTGCACAATCCCAGCTTGAAAGTTCCAACGTGAACATCGTGGAAGAGATGGTGAACATGATCACCGGACAAAGAGCTTACGAGGTGAACTCCAAAGTGATCACCACGGGAGACCAAATTTTACAGGCCACCAATAACATTCGGTAGTAACCTATGATATCAGCTTGTAGTAAAAATAGGAGAAGAAGCTGTGGCCTGCTGGCCGCCGGGGTTCTCGCTTTTTCTCTACCCTCCGCTTTTTCGACTCCAATTGCGCTGCCCAAATTTCATGTAGAGGCAGACAAGCTGCATGCGTATATCGCAGAAAGAATCGAAACGTTTCAACTCAACCAAAACCAATTTCGTCTCACCTTCGAAGAGGCTCATCTGATTGGCGATATCGCATTCGATGCGCCGGTGACCGGTATTTTGTGCCCTGATTTAGAAGTGTTAACCCAACCCAAGGAGGATATGCGGCCTTGGTTGCAAAAATTTGCACAGAATCGGCCTTTGCTCTGTGAAATTCAACTGGGCTCTCACACGAGTAAATCCTTGTCCATTCAAACCAAAATTACGGTAGAAAGTTTGGTCTTGACTACGGTACAAGCTGTGGCAAAAGGCACCCCACTAACAGAAAAGCTGCTCCAACAAAGTTGGAAGCCTTTTGCGTACAACGATGCGGATTGGGTTCATGATATGGAAGACATTCCCCCTCAAGCGGTGACCAAGTCAGCGTTACCGGAAGGGGCAAGTGTGAAAAAAAGTGCGCTATTTCGCCCCTACAGTATTTTGCGGGGGCAAACCACCACATTGCAGATTACCAGTGGAGGACTCACCCTGAGGAGCAAAGTCAAAGCCTTGGAAAATGCCTATCTCGGGGAATATGCCACCTTCATTCGATCGGATACCAAAAAGCGTTTATCAGCCAAAATCGTGTCGTCCGATTTGGTAAAAATGGAGTAATGGGATGCGGTTGCAACTTTCTTTTTTCCTCTTTTCTCTTTTTGCCCTATTTGGGTGTGAAACCAATATGCGTTCCATTACCCAACGGCCGGTGCAAAATATCCGCTCCATAGAAGAGAGGAAAAAAGCCAGTAAACCAAAAGAACATGCGGATCTCTTTACTCGAAAGCGGGAAATTCTGCTCGAACCTCTACAACCTGACAACTCTAGTGGAAGTTTGATGCGACCGGAAGATGAGAAAAACTACCTTTTCACTTCTCGTGTTCCGACACAAGTCGGATCGTATATTCCGGTGGAAATTGACTCTGTTTCGATTAAATCCAAAACAGAAAAAGACGATAAAGAAAAAGAGCCGGATATCCAAGATGCATTGCTGAAAGAATTCCCTACACTGGCACCACCAGAGGGAGAAAACAAGCATCTGATGCGCACCATCAAGATGCGCATTGCCCATGTAGAAGAAGATGGGGATTTGCACCTGACGTATGACCATGACTCTCGCTCCAATGAAGAGGGCCATAAAATTCAAGTGCGCGCCCATTTGCCATATTCCAATGTGCTGAACGGATCCTCTATCAAGACATCCGACTTATCCCAGGTGCAATTTACGGAAACCTTCAAAGATGAAGTGGTAGAGCGAAATGCACCCGAATGGCAAGACGACTACTCCCTTCGTATCAGCGGATTTAGCGAAGCCGGTTCCAAACAAGCCCGTGCACTGCAAGATAAACGCAGGGAGTTGGAGAAATTTCGGGATACCCTACGCAAACAGTTAATCTCCTTTGGTAAAGAAAAACAACAAGTGGCCAAACAGCGAGATACGTTGGTGGAGCAAGAGAAAAAACTGGCCACAGCTCAAGCTGCTGTAAAGAAAGAGTCTACACCGAGTGCAGCGCCTGCAGCGCCTGCAGCGCAACCGAAAAAAGGAACCCCACAAAATGTTCCAGCACCAGCACCAGCGCCGCCTGCACCTCCAGCGGCGCCAGCCAAACCGGCTATCCCTGCGGGGTAACATGTGCCTCGCCCTTGTGCTTCTAACGCAAGGGCTTTGGGCACAGGAAACCCGCATCAAAGATCTCGTGAACATTCGCGGGGTGCGCAGCAATAGCTTGATAGGCTATGGCATTGTGATTGGGTTGGGTGGCACCGGTGATTCATCTGCCTCCATCATCTCCAAAAAATCTGTGGCCAGCATGTTGAGCCATATGGGAATTCACTCCGTAAAAGAAGACATCGTTCCAGGTAACTATGCTTCCGTTATTGCTACAGCAGAGCTTCCGCCATTTGCGAAGATCGGTGATCGCATCGACGTACGTATATCCGCCAATGCCGATGCCAAGAGTCTCGCTGGCGGCACCCTCATTAGTACCCCGCTTCAAGGCGGCGACGGGCATACCTACTCTTTTGCCCAAGGTCCTGTGGTGGTGGGCCAAGTGTCCGGTAGCGGAACGGGCGTGCTTACAGTCGCTCGCGTACCAAGCGGAGGTTCTATCGAGCGGGAATTTGTACCGAATTTTGCGCCGCACGGGATTGTGACCCTCAGCCTTATTCGTTCAGACTTCAGTACCAACAATCGCATTGCAGTGGCCATCAACCATACATTCAAAGGGTTCTATGCCACCTCCACGAGTCCAGCTACCATCGAGGTACGGATACCCCCTCTCTTTTCCCGTCGCTTAGTTGCCTTTGTGGCTGAGCTGGAAGACATTGCCGTGCAGGTCGATACCAAATCGGTGGTGGTACTGAACGAACGTACGGGTACGGTGGTACTGGGCAATGAGGTACAAATCAGTCCAGTCACTATCGCTCATGGGGATCTATCCATTGTGGTGGACAAGGATAAGCACGCGGCCATTCAAACCAAAGGCACCACCGTTGGGGAATTGATTCAAGCCCTCAATCAATTGGGGGCTAAACCCCAAGATCTTGGTGTGATTCTACAAGCGTTGCACGCAGCAGGCGCGTTACATGGGGAGATCAAAATTCTATGAAAATAGCTGGATTGCCCTCTGCCACAGATAAAGCTGCAAGTCCTACCAAAACCCAAGAGGTTTCGGAGTCTTTTTCCAGTTTGTTTTTGGAAACCATGTTGCAGGCCATGCGCAAAACGGTACCCAAATCTGGATTTATGGACGGGGGAAATTCGGAAGAAATTTATCGGAGCATGCTGGACGCTGAATATGCCAAAATCATGTCTCAAACCAGCGGGAAAAGTCTTTCCACCATGATTTCAAACCAAATTAGTGGGTTACAAAAATACGCAGATCAGAAACTACAAGTATCGTCATCCCCAGCGACGGTAAGGAGCGCCTCGTCATCCCCAGCGACCAAGGAGAGCGTCGGGGGTCCCCCTCGATCGAGGGAGATCCCCATACGGCCTGATCGGCCTGGGCATGACGTAACGATCCGTAGAGAGGCCATTAAAAATAGCATGATACTTCCGACCATTCCCATCCAGCAAGAATTGCCTATTTTCCAGATCCGTTCCAAATTGGATAATCAATAACAAGGAGGCACTGCGCGACTATGGAAATTACCCGCAACCAACCGCAATCTGTGGCGACCAAACACAAAACCTCCAAATCCACTACGGGTACAACTGCTGCAACCACTGCAGCCACTTCCCTTAGTGGGGGAACGGCGCACTCTCTTAGCGATCTCGGAGTGTCGGCTAGCTACGATGTAGCACTGTCTCCCAAGGCGGCTCATTTGCAAAAGCAAAAAGCCAAGGCCTATGAAGTGGCCCAAAATACCTCTCCCATTCGAGAAGACAAGGTGCAAGCCCTCAAGGAGAAAATCACCGCAGGTGAATATACCCCTGATGCCACTAAAATCGCAGATGGAATTGTGCGAGAAGCCGTTCGAGACCAGCTGGCCCGGGAACCTTACCCAGCATTATAACAAAAGGAAGTGCGCATGAAGGAACAAAAGGAAATCAAAGAAATCGAACGTTTCCTGGTTCATGCTACGCAACAGATCGAAAAAATCGAATTTCTGTATCAACAACTCGTAGAGTGCTTTGATGTGGAATATGAATCCGTGAAGCAACACCGGATTTCTCTACTTGAAGAAGGCACCCAACGAAAAATCCAGGTTTCCTCTGACATTGAAACTACGTTGACAGAATTTAAAAGCAAAATGAAAACATTTTTGGCTTTGCAATATGAAGGTGCCTTTCCACCGGCACAGATCAGCGAACTACCTACTGTAATTGGGTTTCTCTTTGAAGATCCATCTGCCTCCACCATCTTGCGGCAGTTTACCCAAAGCATTGATTGCTTCGTCTCTCGTGCAGCCCAGATCAAACCCATGATGGAAAGAAATCGGTGGATTTTGCAAGCTTTGCTGCAAAATCATCAACAAAGCTACCAATTTTGGCTCGAGGTAGAACGAGATGCCACTACGCCCTATAACCAAAAGGGACAGATTGCGTCAACCAATGTGTTGTCACAATTGCAGGTAAAAGTCTAATGACTAGTATTTTTCATACATTGAATTTGGGCACCCAGGCCTTATTTGCCAACAGGCAAGGCTTGGATACGGCGGCTCATAACATTGCCAATGCACAAACCGAGGGCTACTCTCGACAGACAGCGCATTTGGGGCAACGAGCACCAACCGGATTTCAAGGGGTCTTTATGGGAAACGGGGTGTATACCCAAGACATTTCCCGGTCCCATGATCGATTTATCGAAAAACAATTGAATCAATCCAACGCATCTTTGGGCGCAAGTACCACGCGAGATGAGGCCCTTCGGAGTCTAGAAGGCATTTACTCTCCGGATCAATCCGCGTCTCTATATGATGAGATGTCGAATTTTTTCTCTTCCTTGCACGCATTGTCCAACTCTCCGGAGGATTTGCCCAGTCGGGTTGCGGTCATTGAACAAGGTAAAACTCTTTCGAGTACCTTTCGGCGCGTGGATGAAAATTTACGTTCTACACGTAGCATGATCGATGAGAATATCGATTCCTCCGTGCATGAAGTCAATAGTCTGTTAGATCGTATCGCCAGTTTGAATGGAAAAATCAAAGGTATGGAATTCGCTGATGAGAGTCAAGCCAACGATTTGCGAGATCAACAAGATCGCATGTTGCGTCAAGTCAGTGAAGTCTTCCATGTTAGTTACTACAGTGATGCATCGGGGATGATGACCATTCGGGGACCCAATGAAACATTATTGGTGGAAGGAAGTCGCGCTGCCTCCATGCATGTGCAACGATCCGCTCTTACCGAGGGGGCGTATCAGATCATTGCCACTGACTCAGGGGGAAGTGCACATGATATTACCGATTCTATCCACGGTGGAAAGATCGGAGGATATTTAGAGGTACGCGATCAGGTAATCACAGGCCTGATTCAAGACAACAACCAGTTGGCCAAAACTCTCACAGATCGTTTTAATGAAGTGCATCGCAGTGGGTATGGGATCAACAATATGGGCGCCCAGACTGGGCTAAATTTCTTTAAATCCGTCGATGATGTGGACTTTTCTGCGCGTAATATGGATTTAGATGATGCCATTATTGCCTCTACAGATGCGCTTTCTACTGCCAGCTCTCCACTTGCTTCCGGAGACAATGTAAATATCACCCGTATGTTGGGCATACAAAAAGAAAAATTGCTGAATGAAGGGAAATCTACCCTAGATGGGTTTTATACCAATACGGTGGGTGCATTGGGGACCCAAATTGTGAAAGCAGGTCATTTGTTGGAGAGTGATCAAGTAATCCATTCCGATGTGATGGCCCGCAAAGAATCCATTACGGGTGTTTCGTTGGATGAAGAGGCTACCAATATGATGCGGTGGCAGACATCTTTCACGGCAGCTTCGAAGGTCATCAAAACGGTGGATGAGATGTTAGATACCATTTTGCATCTCAAGTAACCGGTATAGGAAGCGGATATGCGCGTTTCAGACAACATGCGATTTTCGCAAATCAATGATCATATTTCCAAAGCAAAAAGGGAAAATCTAGATGCCTTGGAGAAGTTATCGTCGCAAAAGCGCGTCAGCAATCTCCATGATGATCCGATCGGGGTTACAAAGATTTTGCAGCATCGAAGCCGGTTGGGAGAGCTGGAGAATTTTCAGAAAAATATCACCTTCTCTCGGGGGTTTTTGGATACCACAGAATCTGCCATTGCGGGGCTACAAGAAAAATTGGCTCGTGCCCACGAGCTCTCCATCGGGATGGCAAGCGATACAGCCGGCCCTGAAATGAAGCAAATTACCGAGAAAGAAATTGCGGAAATTACCGGTGAGGTGGTGCAACTGGCCAACACAAAATTTAACGATCGATACGTGTTTTCTGGCTTTCGATCTCGCGCTCCTGCCTTGAGCCAAGATGGAAAGTATCTCGGTGACGATGGAGAGATTTACCTTCAAATCGAAAGCGACAGTTTTAAGAAGATCAATCTGTCGGGGCGAGATCTCTTTGAGCCTTCTCCGGATGAAAAGCAAAAAGGATTTCGGGGGATGGTGGATACCCTGCAGGAATTGAGTCGGGGGCTACAGAATAATAACAAGTCTCAAATCTATGATGCTGTGAAAAATTTGCAATTTCATTTGGATCGGTCTGCGAGTTTTCAATCCAGTGTTGGCGCTATTTCCACTACATTGGATCAAACGGAAAAACGATTGGAAGAAGAAAAAATACGAGAATCTAGCACGCTGTCTAATTTGGAAGATGCAGATATGTTCAAAATTAGCTCTGACTACAAGCGAACCGAGTCCATTTTGCAAAGCACCTTGATGGCATCAAGTAAGCTTCTACAGCCATCTCTCTTTACCGTGATGAATTAAGGGGCCAAACGTGCTCGTATTGACCCGAAAATTGGGAGAAGGCATCGCCATCGGAGACTCGGTGAGAGTGGTGGTCATGCAAATTAAAGGCAAGCAGGTCCGCTTGGGGATTCAAGCGGAGGCAAGTACACCCGTACATCGGGAAGAGGTGTATGAGAAGATTAAAGAGGAAAACCTCTTGGCCCAGCAGGTCGTGGGGGATCTGCCTACTCAGCTTGAAAATGCCCTGCGCTATCTGTCATCCCCAGCGACTGAAAGTCGTACCTCGTCATCCCCAGCTTCCTTTGGGCGCGTGGATTCCCAACAGCTTCCGTCATCCCCAGCGACCAAAGGGAGCGTCGGGGATCCCCCACGATCGGGGGAGATGCCCATACGGCCGAGGCGGCCTGGGCATGACGGAAGAGGAAATTCCATTGGTGATGGGCATCAGTTAAAAGATTCTGAAAAATTGCCACATTCTTCTCTTCTTCTCGATACTTTCGCTCCCATTGTGAGACGTAAGAAAAAGGAGCCATAAGTGGAACATTTCAGGATTTGCAAAGGGTAGGATAAAATGAATACATGCATTTTTAGGATTGGGGGGTTGACTCTTGGCTAAGATCACCACGACAAGGTTCGGCGAAATTGAGGTCCAGGAATCGGATACCTTGAAACTCCCACAAGGGTTGATTGGATTTCCCGAGCTCAATACGTTTGTTCTCTTGGATCATGATAAAGACTCTCCTTTTAAATGGTTGCAATCCCTCGAAGATGGGGCATTGGCTTTTGTGCTGATTAATCCTTTGCTCTTCTATCCAAGTTATACGGTGGAAGTGGCAGAGGCAGAGGTACAAGATCTTGGCCTAGTAAAAGAAGAAGATGCTGTAGTGTCTGTCATCGTGACCATGCCCACGAACCCAGAGAATATGACAGCCAATCTGAAAGCCCCTTTGATTTTCAATTTGAAAAATCGCTTGGGTAAGCAATTGATCCTCAACCAAACAGAATATTCCATTCGACATCACATCATGGATGAGATGAAGAAAACCGCTGGGGCTACTGCAACACAAGCTCCATCAGAAACGATGATCCCAGACAGAACCAAGACGGCTTCTGCCGTGTCGCTGAAATAGACCTAGCTTCATTCACACTATTTTATGGGGGATATATGAGAAAAAGTCGTGCACTCCCGGTCTCTATTATCGGGGGGGCTCTGCTCCTATCGGTAGGATGCAAAAGTACCTCGGACACCCCTGTGAAAGACCCCGCAACACAACCCAAGCCGACGGCGCCGCTAACCAATCCAATGGATACAAAGGATAAACCAGGAGATCTGACAGCAAAGCTAGAAGATACGACCGCAACGCCAGGAGATCCGACAGCAAAGCCAGGAGATCCGACAGCAAAGGTAGAGGATACCACGGCAAAGCCAGAAGATCCGACACCCAAACTGCCAGCTCTATCTGGAACAACGATTAGGGTGCAAGTCTTACTAAGTACTACGTTTCCACATGATGAGAGTAACCGAGTGTTTATAACGGTAACCCCCCCTCCAGAGGGGCAGGTATCCTCCTGGCCAAAAGGGGGGGGTGATAATTTCGAAGATATGCAATGGGCTGTTTCTCCTCTGATTCGAGCTGCACTTGCAGAAGCGGGTTATCATGATGATACTTATTTGAACCCGACTGAAATTGCGGCTATTAATGCGGAGTGGACTCGGCGGATCCCGTATTTTTTCGTCATGGCGCGAGAGCTCTTTGCTACCGCCCTAAAACAGGGGGATATTCCGGAGGGCGGCAATTTTCGCGGTAATATCGTTATGTTGCGTGGTTACGAAGATTTGACTTTTGATGAAACTACGCATGAGCTCATAAGAGCACAAAAGAACACTGGTGAGGAGCCTGGTGTGTTTACAGTAATAGCACCGTATTTTAACTGTCAATACTGGGCGGCTTTTACTGATGGATATACAGGGGACAAGACAGACGGTTTTTATAAAGGAAATAGTAATGGCTGTGAAGTAGAGGCAGCACTTCCAGTAGGTGAGGATCCAAACCCAAACCCCCATCCTTTAAAAACACTCAGAGCTGTCATAAGAGGAATTATGGATCGTCCATAGATAGACCATCTTACCGTAAAACAATCAAAAACATTTGTGCTTCGGCCCCCGGACATTTCCGCACTCTGGACAGATGTCAATGATGTTGGGGTCTTTCTTCTTCGGGAGGTTTTTGGCATTCCCGGAGAAAACCTGAAACACGGTTCGAATGATCAAAAAGAGTGTCAGAATCGGGACCAAAATGCGAAAGAGTATGCGTATCATGATTATATGCCTTTGAAAATGGTGGCTCAATCGAGGGGGCTCCCCGACGCGAAGGATGTTCGCTGGGGATGACGGATGATCCAGGGAGAAGTATCATTCTTTGCGCCCCGTCATCCTCAGGCCAAAGGGCGTCAAGGATCTCTCTCGATTATGCAACAGCGCAAGTACCCCGTCGGTAACGGCGCACCCAGTAGGCGCTACCGAGACACAAAATCCCCGCAAACACCAAGCCACTCCACCACAGGGTGGCGCGCCCCCCGGTTTGAAGTCCATCGAGGGTAACCGTTATGGTCTCCCCCTTTGCCAGCGGTTGGTGTTTCATGATGCCCGTGTATGGACTGCCTGTCAACATATCGGGTAAACCGGGCTCCATTCCAGTGGCTGTAAGCTTCATGGGGGTTGTGTTTGGCACCGCTACACTCAGTTCTCCGATGGAGAAAAGCGGGGTGAAATGCAATGGTAGAGAAGAATTCCCAGGGGGTATTTTACACTGAAATCCCACGCCCAATAGGGTCATTCCCTTGGGAAAGGATTTGGTTTTCATATGCAAAATTCCTTCTTTATCTCGCTCCAACTCCTCTGGTTTTAACCCGTCCTGGGCTTTGATATCTACAGTTTCTGGGGGCAGCATGATGGGGGTCGAAAGGGAGACCGGTACTTCGGTGCGGTTGATCACGGCAAAGTAGTAGGTACCCCAAATGTTTTCCATGTCGGCTTGCAAGATGATGATGTGCCGAGGGGAAATATAGACTTGTTCTTCGGGTGTAGCTGGAGGGGATTTTTTTTCCTCAGCGTAGAGAGAAAAGCTACATAAGCTGATAAGCAACAAAATTCGCTTCATTCGGGGTCTCCCTTCATAAAAAAGGGCGCCCATAGTACAACGAGAATCAACAGCGCTAAAGGGAATGCGAGAAGGAAGACCATATTAGGGGGATCCTTTTTTACCGAAGAGAAAGCGCCCTACCCATAGGGCACCAAATGAAAAGAAAAATAAGGGTACCAACCAAGCAATCCAATGCAGACCTTGCTTCGGGGGTTCTCGTAAAATCCATTGTCCATATCGATCAAGAAAAAACTGCATGATTTCGGGTTCAGATTTTTTGGCAATGATCTGTTCGATGACAGCGCTGCGAATCTGCTGAGAGAACAGGGATTCTGATTGCCGTACACTGATCCCAGTACAAGTGGGGCATCGCAATTGATCCGAGATATGCTGATACAAAGTCGCCTGGTTTTCCGTGAGCTGGGTTTCTTGTTGCAACAAGTCAGCGCCCGGATCTCCATACACAAAAAGAGTCAAGACGAGGCTACAGAGAAAGACTTTCATCGTAGACTCCGATATCTGCGATCGGCGAGACACAACAGTGCACCGAAGATCATGAGTGCAATGCTGGACCAGACCAACCGTACCGTGGGATTGAGATAGAGCTGTAAGGTGGCCTCTTGCTTCTCTGCATCAAAGCGTGCCAATACGGCATAGACATCGTGCCAAAATGTGCTCCAGGTATCGATTTCGTTGAACCAATCTTCACTGGTGGGGTATTTAGCGCGACCCGGATTGATCTGTGCCAGTGCAGTACCTTCTGGTGTGGAAATCGTCAGCGCAGCATAGTAGAGAGCCAGGTTTTCTACATGCTTAAAACGCACGCCTTCTAATTGGATTTCATATCCGAGAAGAGAGGTCTTTTCTCCTGTATGAAGGGTCACGGTTTTTTCAATCCCACGATAGTTACCCAAGAATCCGATGATACCCAGTAATACGCCTACGTGGGCAAACCAGGATCCGATATAGGTCAAGTTATAGCGCAGAAAGGTTTTCGTTCGATAGGAAATGGCATGGAGACGATGATGCAAATCCCAGAGTAAGCACGTGAAAGCCCAGAAGCAGAAGACAACTCCCATACTCTGTAACAGAAAACTCGAGAGAGGCGAATGATGCACCCCGGTAAAATATCCATATAGAATCGAGAGAGGGAGGGCGCCAAGGAACGTGAACCCCAACGTTTTATATCCACCCACCGGGCGATGGGTTTGAAATCGCAGCAGGTTGCCAAATCCGATGCCCGCTGCAAGACCAAATCCGATATAGGGGGCAAAGGTGTTGAAATAGGGGGCTTGGATATTAAATCGTTCGCCTGTAAGGGCTTCTGAAATGATGGGGTACAAGGTACCAAAACACACGATCATCGCAAATAGCAAGAGGAGGAACTGGGTAAATACCAGGGCCGATTCTCGGGAGATGCCCCAGTTTTTGGGTGCAGGTGCACTGAGTTTAGGAGCCCGTACGGCATAGAGTATCAGTGAGGCAAAAGCCAGAACAAAGAGAAAGCTCAGATAGGCAGGTCCAATGGGAGATTGGGCAAAAGAGTGCACGGAGCTGATGATGCCGGATCTCGTAATAAACGTACCCAGATAACTAAAGAAAAATCCGAAGAGGGAGAGAAGTAAACTCATGCGCCCCAATTGTCCCAGTTTTGCTTGTACGCTCAAGGTATGCAGCAATGCGGTAGCGAAGAGCCAGGGGATTAAGCTGGAGTTCTCAACGGGATCCCAGGCCCAATAGCCGCCCCATCCCAGCTCCACGTAGGCCCATCGACCACCCAAGGTGATACCAAAGATCAGAAAAGCCCAGGAGAAGAGGGTCCAGCGTCGTACGGTGCGAGTCCATCCCGGAGTAAATCTTCCGTAGCACATGGCGGCTATGGAGTAGGCAAAGGGAATGGCAAGAGAAGTATACCCGGTAAACAAACTGGGCGGATGAATGGTCATGTAGATATTTTGCAAGAGCGCGTTGAGCCCATTGCCTTGAGCAGCGGCTGGAAACAAGAGTTTAAATGGGTCCGAGTAGGTGAGGGCCAAAAGTAACATCCAACTGAGCACGGATTGTAGAGCTGCAATGAGATAGGGCAAAAGGGGGCGATTGTCGTAGGATACGGTCCAGATGGCAACCGCAGACATGATGGAAAGCAAGAGGGTCCACAGCAAATGGGAACCTTCTAGCGCCGCCCAAAATGCCGCGAGTAGGTAGCGCAGAGGAAGATCGGTGCTGGAGTTTCGTTGCACATATCGGATGGAAAAATCGTGTTGATAAAAGAGAAAGAAGAGCAATAAGGCTGCGCTCAGGGTGAGAAGGCAAACCAAGGCTGAACCTAGTTTGGCGCTCTGTAGCAATGCAACGTGCCGCATACGAACCGCGCACAAACTAGCGCCGATACTGTAGAGACTGACAATACTAGCCAAGAGGAGCAGCATGAATCCAAAATCACCGAACATAGGGTGTCCTTATACGTATTATCCGTCATGCCCAGGCCGGCTGGGCCGTATGGGCATCTCCTGCGATCGAGGGGGATCCCCGACGCTCACTTCGTTCGCTGGGGATGACGGAAATTTCCCCTGGCAAGGAGGTGCGGAAACTGTTTATGCCCTTGAGGGTGTGCAGCTCATTCCGCAAAAAAACGCATCCAAAATTTCACAGCGGTTCTACCATGTAACAACAGGAGGCAACGATACCAAAATCGCTTCGGTGTTTCCGCCTGATAGCAAGCCGAACTTGGTACCTCGATCATAGAGGAGGTTAAACTCCACATAGCGGCCGCGCCATCGAAGCTGTTGTGCTTTTTCCTCTTGGGTAAAAGGTACATCTTTTCGCCGCCGCAAGATCATGGGAAAGACCTCGAGGTAGGCTTGAGCGGTGGCTTGTACGAAGGCAAACATGCCTTCGAAGTCTCCATCATCCAAGTCATCGAAGAAAATCCCTCCGACACCGCGGATGCTCTTGCGATGGGGGAGGTAAAAGTAGGCGTCACACCACTTGGAGTATTTGGTATAGGCCTCTGGATGATAGCTTTCACAGGCTTTTTTCAAGGCATGATGAAAAGCCAGGGTGTCTTCTTCATATGGAAAACAGGGGGTAAGATCGGCACCGCCACCGAACCAAGCATTTCCGCCAGCTTCGATCAGTCGAACATTCATATGCCCAATAGGGGCGTGGGGATTGAACATGTGGGCAATGGTAGAGATCCCGGTGGCGAAGAAATTTTTACCTTTGAACTTTTCTTCTTGAGAAGGAAATTGATCGCCCCATACCCGAGAGAAGTTTACACCGGCCTTTTCTACTTTTTCGCCTCGCATCACCCCCATTCTACCGCCGCCACCGCCTTGCTGGTAGTCCCAGGTTGTGAGCTGAAAGGTCGCCTTTCCATCTACTTGTTCCAATGCATGAATCAATTTCAGTTGGTAGCTGGAGAAAAATTCGACTGCGCGTTCTTTCTGGACGGAGGTGACTTGCATGACATGCCTTTTCCGGTATGAGTGAATCGAGGCTTCACTCATACCGGAAAAAAGAAAGGCTGTGTAGGGAAAAATTTTTTGTTGAAGTGATATACGGATCGCGCCTCATTTGCTATTCATGATGCTTCAAATACGAAAGAAAATTTTACGGAAAGGAATTGGCATGAAAACACGGCTGTGTATATGGTTGGGTCTTTTGCTTTGGATAAACTTTTCCGGTGTTATCATTGCAAGTACAAAAGAAAGAGAGATGATGGATATGACGGAGTGTGCCCGATACGCAAGGGACATGAAATGGAGTGGGGATTCATTTACATTGACACTGTATCCTATAGAAGAATATGCCTTAGGCTTTATAATCTGCAAAAACGAAGAAATTGAAGAATTTTGTCACATACATCATATCAGCCCAGAGCGTCGTTTATGGATGAAGGAGGGGGAAAATTCGATTCAAATTGATGACGAAATTATCGAAATAAATGGACTTTCTGTAAGGTGGAACTCGCAATGTTCTGTACTTCGATTCATAGCAAATGAGCTTACCCAAAAAGGTTTTGTTACCATGACGTTTCGGCATATGAAAGAGATTCTCGATGAGGAAGGGGAAGACGAATAACTATCATTTTTTCCGTTGCACCATATGTCGCAAGTATGCAAGCAGCTGATCCAGCTGGGCTGGTGTCAATGTTTTCTCATCAAGCGGAGGCATTTTACCTTGGGACCAGCTGCGCACAGATTGTGGGTCACGAATAAATCGACGTAGCATGGGTTCTGTCCAGTACTCAGTTACGCTGAGGGGTACATTTAGATCAGGTCCGAGATGGCTCTCCCCCTCCCGATTGAGGGTGTGACAGGCAAAGCACGTTTGGATGAAAATTTGCATTCCTTGGCGGATGGGATCTGTATCCGCCAAGATTGGGTCTGGCAAAATATGAGGAAACCGTTGAGAGAGGGGAGCTTTTACTTCGATACGGGTAATTTGATAGGGCCATTTTTCTTGTTCGATCCTGGTGGTTTTTGGGTGCTGCCAGATCAGGTAAAAAGGACCCGCTGTTGCAGAAGAAGAAGTTGCAAGTGCTGGCCAGGGACGATCGGGTGATTCGATGGCAAGAAAGGCTTGTGCAGTATTTGTGCTCTGTAGAAGCTCCTTACCCGAAAACTGGGAGACAAATCCATCTTGTGAGGTAATTTGTACGGAATCTGTCTCGCGAATGCCAACAGACTGTAGTAAAGGGGCAAGTGGAATGGCCTGGTAGGTCATGGGCCCATTGTGATAAGCCGGATCTGTCTCGATATGTACGGTGCGCAGTTGTATATGGCGTAAGAGCACTTGCTGCATATGGAGAACGGGTGAAGCGGTACCCTGTAGGAGTAAGGCCGGATCTGCAAATAGCGGCATCAGATGGCTCGGAAACAGAACAAGTGCGATCAATGCTAGTCTCATGTTCCCCTCGTTGATGGCTCTTTTTTTGAGTGTAAGGGAAAGAAAGGTTGGGTTCCACGTGAATTGCGAGTTTCATTTGCATCTCTATGGGTGCTTTACCCCAGAAATTTTATATGAGCAGGGAAAACGCCTTTCGGATATCCCCCGCTGGGCGTGGTTTGCCCGTGAATACGAAGCAGCTTGGGGGAAAGCTCCGACCTGGTACTGGGGCGTGGAGAACGGGTTGGAGATCTTGAAGTCTGAATGTACGTTGTCTCATCCTACTTCTTTTGCTCAGTTTCAAAGCGTATTCAATCTCAGTATCGCACTTTTTCCTGCGGTCCCAGAAGATCCTTTCCCTGCTACCGTTGCGTTACAATGTGTCCGTGATCAAGGGGTGCAGTATGCCGAGTTGCGTATGGTGATTCCAGTCTTTTTTTCCTATTCGCAAGCACAGATTTTTTTGTGCATGCTTTCCCGTGCTTTTTTTGCTGCTTGTTCAGAGGATTTTCATCCTCGTCTTGTGATTTCCTTGCCTCACGCGCCGATGACTCTGGTGAGTCAGCAATATGAATGGGTGCGAGAGGCCATGAAACAAGATTCTGTGGTAGCCCAGATGCTCGTAGCATTGGATTTTTGTGGAGATGAAGAGCAATATGATCCACGAGAGAAGCAAGCCTTTTTCCGGAAAGCCCATGCGGAGAATCGTGCAACATCATACCCTCTGCGCTTCTACTACCATGTGGGCGAATGCTTTTCTCAACTCGGCATGGAAGCGGCTTTATACCGAGTATTACAAGTGTATGAGTTGGGGGTCCATCGGTTGAGCCATGCCAGTGTATTGGGGATTCCGCTTCGCTCCATATTGCGCTCTGAGCCTGAGGCAGAAATTGTACGTCTTGAGGCTTTGCAGCAGGAGATTCTGGCTCGCTTGAAAGTGGATGGAGTTGTGATCGAGTCTTGTCCTAGCTCTAACTGGATTCTGTCGGGTATTTCTCGATTCGAGGACCATCCCTTGCTTCGCTTGTTGCGAAGCGGCGTGCGTGTCGTACTGAGTTCCGATGATCCAGCGATTTTTCGTACGGGGTATGAAGAGGAACGCGTTTTTTGTCGAGAGAAATTGGGGATTACGGAGAGAGAAATGGAAATGTTGGATCAATATGCCGAGCACGTATTTTTTGCCTCGATCGCGCGGGATCCCCGACGCAAAGGATGTTCGCTGGGGATGTGACGATGTAACTTTCCCCACCCCATCATGTCCAGGCCGCGTCGGCCGTACGGGCATCCCATACGAGTATGACAACTATTCTTCCTCATAGGCATAAAAATAGGGAGAGGGCGACTGTCGCAAGAATTCGCGGAAAAACTTTTTTACTCGAACTGTCCAGGGAACTTCAGTTGAAGGCATGAGAATGGGTGTGTCGTCCAATGGAATATTTTCCATATTATATGGATTGATCTCAGATAGGAGAACCTTGAAAATATGACCTGTGATCATATGAATACCCCCATTTGGGTAGTAGGGACTTTTAGGTGCGACAAGGGCTTCTTCTATAAGAAGCTTTCGCTCTGGAAATAGCAGGATTTGTTTTTTTGCCAATGTATTTGCTAAATACCGAACTTTTGTATCAAGATCTTCTACTCGTGCAAAGGTTTTTTTGAAACGGATTGGATCTAAAGTGCGATTCTCTGGATCATAGGTACGCAAGATCGCAGGTATACCTTTTACCAAGGCATTTCCGAGCAAAATGGCATTGGTAAAAGAAAAAAATTCTTCTTCTTTTGGATTCCAAGCCGTGGAAGATAGAAAACGGATATATTGCCGTTCAGCAGAAATGGTTTTTTCTTCTAACCATTCAATCATAATCTCCAATTTTTCTCGAAGATTTTTTCCATATAATGCCTTCACAATCTCTTCTTTTTCATCATAGCGTGTTACAGCTAAAATGGCGCGTAGTCCATGCATAGCCGTAAGAAAGGGGAGCTCCGTAATTTCTTTTGGCGTGTTATCCCAGTCTTTGAGAAAGTCTTGGCTACAGGATTTAAAGTCATCGATGCTAAAAAATAGGCCATCCTCTTTAAAGAGTGTTTCGGGATCTTCTCTTGTAAAGGGGGACAAGCAACGTGCTGCACCCTCTAGGATTTCGGCTTGAAGAAGGGGGGATGGGAATACCAATTGCATGAAGAGTACAATCCGCAACATATTGATTTCCTTTGGTTTAGAAGAGACGTGAAATTTTTATACGCATAAGAAAGGCAAAATACAAGGGCGTTATTGTGGGTGTTATTTACTGGCAAGAGGACGTAGGGTGGTAAGCGTATCCCACACAAGGTCAAGGGAAATGGGATCGAGGGTAGGAGCTGGGCGTCCCTCCACTTCGGGGCTTTGTAAGGCTTTGTGTCTCTCTGTAAGCGGGCACCAGGATCTTGCGCTGGTGGGACCATGAAGTTGCAAGGACGGGGTATCCATGGCAATGGCTAGATGACTGATGCCGTTAGAGTTGCCGACAAAGAGATGCATGCGCTGCAAAAATGCCGCAAGTTCAGGGAAAGAAGTTGGGGGACTTAGCCAGGTGGTTTCTTTGCATTGGGCTTGCAAGGCTTCTACTTCTTCTTTTTCTCCTGGTCCCCATACCCAAATTACCGTTGCCCCCCATTCTCTTGTAAGTCGATCTGCCAAGGCTACATACCGATCCGGAGCCCATTTTCGAGCAGGTCTTCGGTGAGTGGGGCTCAATACCACACGCAAGGAAGAGCATTGCAACATCGGGGTATCGTGCAGAAATGTTTCGACACAGGCAAATGCTTGTTTTGGAAGGGGCAGGAGCAGATCCTCACATTGGGGGTGAAACCCGGCTTGTTCGAGGAGCAGAAACTTCTCCCGTACAATGTAATTTTGGTAGGCGACCTTGGATACGGTGTCGGTATAAAACCAGCTACGGCTGGATGTGAAGGCCAATTTTTTTGGACTACGGGCAGCTAGGGCAAAGAGCAAACTCCGAGGGTTATTCATAAAGTCGAAGACGAGATCAAATGGAGTTTCTCTAATGCGACGAAGGAGTTGCAATTGGGTCCATACCGAGTCGGTTTCTTTATAGGTCCACACCTCGCTGAGTAGGGCATTGTCGCCCAATACCCGTAGACCCATTTCATGGCAAAGAAAAATAATCTCGTGGGCGGGATTGTCTTCCTTAATCGCTGCGATGCAAGGCGTTGTAAGAAGAATATCGCCCAATTGGCGCAGTTGGATGAGGAGGATGCGTTGTGGCTTCAATGAGAAGAGGCTCCATGGGAGGCGGTTTCCGCCAGTTCGAGTATGCTCGATCGCCCTGCAAGAAAGGACAAAAGCGGGCCTTCTTGCCAGGCGATAAGGTTCATCTCTTTAGACCCATAGCCTTGATAGGTCAAGTGCCCAAGTATGCCTGCGGTAGCGGGGGGGAGTTTGCCCAGGGAGCCGAGGAAAAGAAATTGGAATATATGGCGATTTTGCTGTGGATGAAAAAATTGTACCACCGCGATCTTGACTGCATCATATTCTAAGACCGAGGTGCCCTCTGGTTGCCATCCAGCTGAAGTTAGATCCAGTGGTTGAGGGGCGAAGCCCAATTCTGGATTTTTTTTGAGAAATTGGGTGATATCGGAGATGGCTTGGCTGGGATAATCCAGGTGAGGCTCCGATATGGCGCGCTCTTCTAAGAGGATGGCCTCATGGGCCAGGGAGTTGAGGGCATCAAAATGGGGTTTTTTTACGGGGCGAAATAGGGTGTAATTGGCAAAGAGAAAACCGAAAATGGCGCCGAGGAAAAGGATCCATCGTAGAACGTAGTTGCGTTTGTTTTCTGTGGCGAGTTGCTCTAGGGTTTTGTCCGTGGTACCCATCGGGTCACGCTCCTTCTTTTAGTATCCTGTAGGTTATACACGGCTCTTATTATATGCCATATTTCATAGAAAGACTCTCCCATGTCGCATGCATTACAAGATTGGTTGGTGGTAGTACCGGCTCGGCTGAAGGCAGTTCGGTTGCCCAATAAGCCCCTGTTGGATTTGGGCGGTAAGCCCATGGTGGTGCGTGTCTACGAAAATTTGCAACCGCTTCGGGAGGCAGGCGCGACGGTGCTTGTGGCCACTGACTCAGAGGCGATTTATGCAGCTTGTGAGAAAGCCGGCTGTGCGGTGGAAATGACCGATGAGGCACATCCGACGGGCACCGATCGAATCCGTGAGGTTGCCATGCGATTTTCCCATCCATATTGCCTCAATGTGCAAGGGGATGAGCCTTTTGTCGTTACCAGTGATTTGATTCGTTTGATGACGGCCTTTTCTGCTACGCCGGCTGCCCACATGGGGACCCTCTACCATACGTCTTCTGACATGGAGGCCTTTGCTACACCAGCTGTGGTAAAGGTAGTCTGTGATTTAGAAGGGTATGGACTGTATTTTTCTCGTAGCCCGCTGCCATATCCGCGTGTGGGAACCTTGGCTACATTTCGACACCATTTGGGGGTCTACTCCTTTCGACGTGAAAGTTTGATTCGCTACGGCACATTGGCGCCGACTTTTTTGGAAAAAACCGAGAGCTTAGAGCAGTTGCGTGCATTGGAAAATGGGATGAAGATTCTGTGTATCGAAGCGGATTTCCCCAGTCGGGGGATTGATACCCAAGAGGACTTGGATGCGGCTCGATTGAAGTTTTGATTTTTTTGGATTTTTTTACTGGGGAACTAGCTTACTGGGGAAACTGCGCAGCTGGTTCCCCAGTAATAAAATGTTACCCCTTCTCAATGCGAAGAGGGACTGAAGTTACCGTTAAGGGGGCCGCTTCAGAGAACAAGGAGAGCTGTCGGGCCTGTAAGAGCAAGAACAAGGTTTTTCGTCCGGTTTCATCCAGCAAAAATGGCAAGCTGGTGAGCGCCTCTCCATTAGCGCGGATTACTTCTTGGCGATGATGCGCGTGTTCTTGCTGCTGCGCTGCTTGGGCAATCTGAAGGCGAGCGGCTTCTATGCGTTGGGCTTTTTGTTCCCAGGCGTCAAAACAAGCTTTGATCCGTGTGGCAGTGCTGCCCTTTCTCGTCGTTGGTGCCTCCGTTGCGGCGCGCAACCGCAGTAGCTGAATCCACATTCGTAAGGTGGCCGCCTGCTGGGCAAGGGCATAACCAGCTTCCAGTTTTTCTATGTACAACGGGATCCAGTGCAAAAGGGCTTGCTGGGTTTCAGACAAACCGTCCGGTTTGGGCAACTGAGCTCGATAGAGTTTCAACGAGGCGTTCCAGTGAGAAAAATCTTGTTGGGCCCGTTTGATCTCGCGCTCCAGGCGGTCCCGCTCCACAGGTTGCGCTACTTCGGCTTCCCATAGATCCAATCGATGCTGTGTCTCATCATAGAGGGCAGATAGGGGGGCATTTTCGTATTTTTTTAGAAAAAGTTCTGCTTGTTGGCACGCCACACGTTGTTTCTTTTCCTGCAGTGCGCAAAAAATATGCCGCATTTTACTAGAAGACCCTGTGCCTGTGCCCTCCGTTTCAGAGAATGCCTTCCAAATTTGTATGCTTTGGCGCTCCAATTGCTGGAGCCGTTGGTTCTCTGCCATGCGTTGCTTATCTTGTGCCGTGATGGCGCGCCGTAGTTTACCTAGGGCCAGCGTGCCCCAAATTCCGCTGGGGGGTGCCGCCTGTGTCCAAGCCGAAATGGGCGCGCTACGTTTACGCAGAGATTGGATGAGGGCGCGTTGCTCGCGCCAATGAGCGCGGCAGAGGGCACATTCAGCGGAGGTCATCTGAGCGGGCAAGCGGGGGGCTGATCGAGAGAATGTGGAGATCTCGATCAAGGGCGCGATTTGCTGCTGCAGAGTGCGAAGTTTCTTTTGCCAGGGCCGCTGTTGAGCTGGTGGGATATGTGCAATTTTTTCCTCTACCGCGGAGAGGAGGTACGATACAGCATACTTGGGATGACGTGGTTCAGTCACAGGGGTGCCTCGATTCCATAGCGCCGGTAATTTGCTTTCCCATCGGGGTTCTTGTAGCTATTATCCCATGCCTTAGACCTGATTTGTAGAGGAAATGCCATGACGAAACCCATGCTTGAAGCCCTATATGGCCGAGAAACTTCGCGACACCCGGTTTGGTTTTTCCGACAAGCCGGTCGATATTTGCCGGAATTTCAAACCATTCGAGCTGAAACTGACTTTTTGGGTGTCTGTCGAAACCCAGTAAAAGCAGCAGAAGTAACCATTCAACCTTTGCGACGCTTCGATTTAGATGCGGCAATCATTTTCTCTGATATTTTATTTCCATTAAGTGTAACCGGCCAGCACCTTACCTATACGGCAGGACGTGGTCCTGTTTTGACGCCGGCCATTCGATCCGAAGCGGACTTTGCGATTTTGAAAATGCCCCAATTTCTCTTTGCGCTGGAGTGTGTGGGAGAAGCCATTGAGCGAGTGAAGGCGCGGTTACATCCTCACCAAACGATGGTGGGATTTGCGGGGGCTCCTTTTACTGTGGCGAGTTACATGGTGGAAGGAGAAGGATCTCGACAATACACAGAGATTAAACGTCTGGCATTCCGTGAGCCTCGGTTACTGACGCGGATTCTAGATTTTCTCGTGACCTTGACGGCGCAGTATATCGAGATTCAGGTAAAGGCCGGAGCAGAGGTCATCGTCCTGTTTGACTCTTGGGCAGGGAATTTATCGCCCCAGGACTATCAATTGTGGGCATTGCCGCCACTTCGTCGATTGTTAGATGCCATTCGATGCCATGGGGTCCCTGTGGTGTATTATCCAGGCTCCAACTCTGAGGTGTTGCTGCAACTGGGTGGGTTGGATCTGCAGGGGCTGGCGGTGGATTGGCGTACCAGTTTGCGGCATGCGGATCGATTGTTGCGCGATGCAGGGCAATCTTGCCATTTACAGGGTAATTTGGATCCGCAAATTTTGATGGGGGATCGAGAACTCATCAGGTCACGTGTGCGGCATATTCTCGATGAAGCAGCATTGTTGCATCCGCGGCGGCATATTTTTAATGTGGGCCATGGGTTGTTACCGCATATCCCGATACAAGGCGTGGAATGGGCGGTGGAAGCAGTGCGACAGTGGAAAGCACCAGGAGTGTAATGGTTTTCTGGGTTGGCTTTGTTTTTTTGGGGAACCAACTGCGTAGGTTCCCCAAAAAAAGCATATTGCATAACTAAAAACAGGAGTGAGATATGCCAACAAACCAAAATGTATTGCTTGTGGTGATGGATGGTATCGGGGAGCGAGAGGCTCGCGGTGGAAATGCATGCAAGCTCGCTCATACGCCCACATTGAACTATTTACGCGAATCAGCGCCATGGGCCTTGCTGAAAGCCCATGGTACAGCTGTGGGGTTGCCAAGTGACGACGACATTGGCAATAGCGAGGTGGGACATAATGCCATGGGGGCTGGCCGTGTGTTTGATCAAGGTGCCAAGCTGATCGATCGTGCAATTGCCACCGGGGATCTCTTCCGAGGCAAAGTATGGACATCACTTTGTACGGAAGTAGGTGCACAGCATACGTTGCATTTCCTTGGGCTTCTATCCGATGGAAACGTGCACAGTCATGAGTCCCATCTCTACGCGATGTTGCGTCGTGTGCTCCAAGAGGGGATTCGTCGGGTGCGTGTGCATATCCTCTTGGATGGGCGCGATGTGTCAGAGGGTACGAGTCGAGGATATGTAAAAAAACTCGAAGAGGTGCTAACGGAGTTGCGCGCAGCCGGATGTGACGCGCGCATTGCCTCTGGGGGCGGTCGCATGCGCATTACCATGGACCGGTATCAAGCGGATTGGGCCATGGTAGAGCGAGGCTGGAATACCCATGTCCTGGGAGAGGGGCCGCGGTTTGAGAGTATGGAAGCTGTCTTTGCTGCGAATCCTGTAGCAGGCGACCAGTTTTTCCCCGAGTTTATTCTTGCAGAAAATGGAAAACCCGTGGGCCCCATTTTAGATGGAGATGGGGTGATCCTCTTTAACTTCCGAGGCGATCGTGCCATGGAGATATCCCAGGCTTTTACCTGGGATATCTTGCCTCAGATGCAACGCAAGCGCTTCCCCAATGTCTTCTTTGTAGGCATGATGCAGTATGACGGGGATTTGCACATTCCGGCCCAGTACTTGGTGGAGCCCCCGCTGATTCAGGGTACTTTGGGTGAGTATTTGGCGCAGAAAGGGCTTCGACAGTTTGCCTGTAGCGAAACCCAAAAATTTGGACATGTCACCTATTTCTTCAATGGAAATCGCTCGGGGTATTTCAACGCTAGCTTGGAGGAGTACGTCGAGGTGCCCTCGGATAACCTGGTATTTAACTTGAAGCCCTGGATGAAAGCCCACGAAATCACAGAAGTCACCTTGGATCGCATGGAACGGGGCACCTTCGATTTCGGACGTATCAATTATCCCAACGGGGATATGGTGGGTCATACTGGGGATCTCGATGCTGCGATTCTTGCGGTAGAAACTGTGGACCGGATGTTGGAGCGGTTGATTGTCATGGCACGTAAGACAGGTACAATCCTGTTGATTACAGCAGACCATGGAAATTGCGAAGAAATGTACCTCTCCGCTACAGAGAAAGCCGAAGCACGCTCTGTCTTATGGGGAAAGTCTCCAATCTCAAAAACATCCCATACACTCTCTGCAGTTCCCTTTTATCTGTATGATCCCAAAAACCGGGTGTATCCGCTACGAACGGATGGGGGGCTAAGTGCCATTGCTAACACGGTGTTGCAGCTATTGGGACTTCCAGTGCAAGCTCGTTATGATGCATCTTTGATCCAAGACAGTCCATAGGCGACCAACATCTTACAAAATTTTTCCTGACCATAACTCGGTGAGAAACTCAGAGAATGGCATGATTTCAATTGGACAAGATTCGAATGTAACGATCCTTTTTCGTTTCTCTAAACAGATAATTATAGAGCGAGAAACAGTTGTTTCTTGTTGGAGGGCCACCAGCCCGGCGCAATCTTTTTTGTCAATCGAGGACGAAATTTTTACTTCAATGGCAATGAGTGTGGAAGACTCTTGTAGAATAAAATCAACTTCGATTCCGGTTTTCGTGCGCCAAAAGGAAAGGGTGAAATCTTTATTTTGGTAGCTTTTACAAGCGACCAATTCCATCAAGATGAAATTTTCAAAAGCTTTTCCTGCTTCAGCTCCCTTCGGTTCTTCAATGTTCCGTTTACAGAGAATGTTTGCAAGGCCTACATCAAAAAAATAAAATTTGGGTGTGGATAAAATTTCTCGCCTTTTCTTACGCAGAGACAGCGGAGGGAGAAAATATCCAAGAAGGGTATCCACAAGAATTTGGAAATATTCTTTGACTGTCTTCGCATCGACTCCAACCTCTCGAGCAATAGATGAATAGTTGAGAAGTTCATTTGCGCTAAAAGCAGCTGCATCTAAAAAACGGCTGAAAGCGGGTAAATTACGTATGAGTCCTTCTTGTTGGATTTCGAGTTGTAAGTAGTCAGAAACATAGGATTTGAGAGCGCGCTTTGGGTCTGGTGATAGATAATGAGACGGAATAAGTCCAACTTGCAAAGCACGAATAAGAGAAAAATCAGGAATCTCTATATAGCTGAGAGGAAACATTTCATATCGCCATGCCCTACCTCCAAGCAAATTTGCATGTCCATGTTTGAGTTTTCGGGCGCTTGAGCCACAGAGTATAAAGGACAGCTTATAGGTTTCTATTAAGAGATGTACTTCATCTAAGAGCGGAGGAATTTTTTGTACTTCATCGATAATAATGGGATATTTTCTCTCCTCTTCGCTAAGAGCTAAAATTTCCTCTCGGAATAACGCAGGCCTTTTCGAGTAAGAAAGAAATCGATCGGAGTCCAAAAGGTCAAATATGGTAGAGTGGCTGAAATTTTGTCGCAAAAAAGTCGACTTCCCTGTCTTTCTCGCCCCCCATAGCCAGGCAGACTGCCCCGGTGGAACCGCTAGCTGGATGATTCTTTTGAATAAATCAGTCATCGGAATACACTCCTGATTGGTTGTGCTAATCGGGAGTGTATTCCGATGGTGGTAAGAAAGCAACATACGGGGATGTCGGACTCCTTTTCTCTTATTCGATCGCTATGGATGAAGTCGATCCGCCAAATATCCAAACCGCCTCTCATATTTTCCCATGGAAGTAATAAAACTGTTGACTTTTCCTTGAAAAGTGCATAAAGACAGTTTTCTTGCTTTCTTTCATTTACACAAAGAACACAGCCAGACTGTATCCCCGATCTCAAAGGAGCGTATTTTGGCCAAGAAGGTAACTGGTTACATCAAGCTGCAAATTCCGGCTGGGAAGGCCAACCCTGCGCCGCCAGTAGGTCCAGCGTTGGGGCAGCGACAAGTCAATATCATGGCGTTTTGTAAGGAATTTAACGCCCGTACCCAAAAACAGATCGGGTGGATTCTACCTACTGTTATCACGGTGTACGCGGATAAATCCTTCTCATTCATCACGAAGAGCCCTCCGGCTTCTGACTTGTTGAAAAAGGCCGCCAAGGTAGAAAAAGGGTCTCCGACCACGGGGAAAACGTCGGCTGGTTCACTCACTGCCGCTCAGATTCTCGAAATCGCGAAGACGAAAATGGCAGATTTGAATGCTTATGATGAAGAAGCTGCGTGTAAGATCATCGCGGGTTCAGCGCGAAGCATGGGCTTCACCATCGAAGGCTAATTTAAGTAGTAAGTAAACCGTAGGAGAGCGTGCCATTGAGCGCGCTCGTTCGCACTACATAGGGGATGTGATGGCAAAAAGAGGAAAGAAGTACAGCAAATCAGCTGCGAAGGTAGAGCTAGGGAAACTATATCCCATGGCAGAAGCCGTCGCGTTGGTGCTCGATACTTCATACAGCAAGTTTGTCGGCAGCTTGGACTTATCTGTGAATTTGGGCGTGGACCCTCGCCAAGCGGATCAAAACATCCGCGGCGCGACTCCACTGCCTCACGGTAAGGGCAAGGCTGTGCGGATCGTGGTATTTGCCAAAGGGCAAAAAGCCATGGATGCACAAGCCGCCGGCGTGGACTATGTAGGGGCTGACGATTTGGCTGAGAAAATCTCTGCCGGTTGGTTAGACTTCGACCAAGTGATCGCGACACCAGATATGATGGCTGTGGTCGGAAAGCTCGGTCGTGTCCTGGGTCCTCGCGGTCTGATGCCGAACCCAAAGTTGGGCACCGTGACCTTCGATGTGGTACCTGCGATCGAGCAGTTGAAAGCGGGCCGTAGCGAGTTCAAAGTAGACAAAGCGGGTATCGTGCATACCTCTGTCGGGCGATTGAATATGAGCGCAGAAGCGTTGGTCGCCAACACAGAAGCGGTTCTCGACGCCTTGGTAAAGGCAAAGCCGGGCTCTGCTAAAGGGACCTACCTCAAGAAGATTTCCTTGTCGCCTACCATGGGGCCAGGTGTCGCGGTAGATCCAGTTCCGTATCGCTAAAACTACAACACCGCTTGTGTGCCACAGAAAGAGGCTCTTATGGCTAAAGATCGCAAAATGAAAGAGCTGCTAGGGAAAAACCTAGCAGAAAAGTTCAACGGAGCACCTGCTGCTATTGTAGCGGAATACCGAGGGACGACTTCTGAAGAAATGGCTGAACTTCGTCGCGAACTGCGCAAAGTAAACAGTGAATTTCGTGTGCTAAAAAACCGCGCCGTACAAAAGGCGATTTCCCAATATGCCCCGTCTGCGCAAGCATTAGCCGGGGAGTTGTCAGGTCCAATCGGGGTAACCTACCTCTATGGGGATCCGGCAGCCGGAACAAAGACACTGCTCGAGTTTGCGAAAAGTCATGCAAACTTGAAGGTGACGGTAGGTTTGATGGAAGGTGCGCTTGTTTCTGTCGCGCAACTTCAGGCGATTTCCGAGCTCCCAAGCAAGGAAGTCTTGTTGGGCAGAATCGTCGGTACGTTGGTTGCTCCCCATCGCGGCTTGCTCTATGCCCTTAATGGCATCAGTGCGAATCTCGTTCGGGTTATTCATGCAATAAAGGAAACGAAGTCCCAATAAGTCGGGGCGTTCGTAACAGGTTTTTTACACATACAAATTTTGTAGGAGGACTTCATGTCTACAGTATCTAAAGAGCAAGTAATTCAGTTTTTGGAAAACCTAACCCTTCTTGAAGCCGCCGAATTGGTAAAAGAGTTGGAAGACAAGTTTGGTGTGAGCGCATCTGCGCCGGTTGCTGTTGCCGCTGCTGCTGCACCTGCTGCCGCTGCTGAAGAGCAAACTGAGTTCAACGTCATCCTCAAAGAAGCTGGCGACAAAAAGATCAATGTAATTAAAGAAGTACGTGCATTGACCGGCCTTGGCTTGAAAGAAGCCAAGGACTTGGTAGAAGGCGCGCCAAAAAGCGTAAAAGAAGGCGTTTCTAAAGAAGATGCCGCCAAGATGAAAGACATCTTGGAAAAAGCCGGAGCTAAAGTCGAGGTTAAATAACCCCGTCCTTTTTCTTTGCAGACCGCCCCAGAAGATATACTATTATGGTAAATCCCTTTCAATTTTACGGTACTTCTGGGTCGGTTGTTCGGACACTTGTGATACAACTTGAATCAAAATTCTGCAAGCAGGGCGCGTGAGTCAGGTCCCGAAAGGGAAACTGCGACACACAGGCCCTGCTTTGCTCTTACTGGCGTGAAACTTTTCCCTTGGTGCAAGGTGGTAAGTGGCTCGGGATCACCTCTGCATGGCGTAAAGTTGTCTATTTTGGGATCCACATCATTGGAGTGCAGTATGACGTCGTTAGACGCTTCGTTTACACGTCTCAGGAAAAGTTACCAGAAGATTAAGCCTGCAATCAACCATCCTTATTTGATTGAAGTTCAAAGAACCAGTTACGAACAGTTTTTACAAAAAGATGTGGCGTCCGATCAACGAAAGAAAATCGGTTTGCAAGGCGTTTTCTCCTCGGTATTTCCCATTAAGGACTTTTCTGAGACAGCCTCCATTGAGTATGTGGGCTATACGTTTGAGCAACCCAAATACTCGGTGAATGAGTGCCGCCAAAGAGGAATGAGCTACGCGGCTCCCCTTAAGGTTACCATTCGTCTTGTGGTGTGGGACGTGGACAAAGAGCGCAATACGCGCAGCATCCGTGATGTGAAAGAGCAGGAAGTCTACTTCGGTGAGATTCCGCTCATGACTGATAACGGGACTTTCATCATCAACGGTACAGAGCGTGTGGTGGTGTCCCAGTTGCATCGGTCCGCTGGGGTGTTTTTTGATCATGACAAAGGCAAGACAGCCGGGGGAAAGGTTCTCTATACGGCACGGATTATTCCGTACCGTGGTAGCTGGCTTGACTTCGAGTTCGATGCCAAAGACATCCTATTTGTGCGTATCGACCGTCGTCGTAAAATGCCGGTGACGGTGTTGCTAAAAGGCCTCGGCTATACCAGCGAGCAGCTTTTGGCCTATTTTTACAACCGAGAAGAGATTCAGGTGAAGGGCAAGAAGTTTCTTGTCACCTTGAACTTGGAACTGTTGCGCGGCCAACGTGCCAGCTTTGACATTACCGATCCAAAAACCGGTAAAGTATACGCGAAGAAGAACCGACGGGTTTCCGTGGGGGCTATTCGCCAAATCGAAGCAGCTGGGATTACTTCTCAGCCCATCGAAATCGACGCCCTGCTCGGTAAAATTACCGTAGCCAATGTCGTGGATGCCAAAGGCAACTTGGTAGTGGAAGCCAATACCGAGTTGACCGAAGCCCATATTGCGGAGTTGCTAAAAGCAGGCGTGAAGCAATTCGACGTGCTGCTTATCGATGGCGTGAACGTTGATGACTCCTTCCGCAATACCCTTCTCGCCGATAAAATCGACACGCGAGAAGAGGCAATCATTGAGATCTATAAGCGGTTGCGTCCTGGGGACCCGCCATCTTTAGAGCCAGCAGAATTACTCTTTAATAATTTGTTCTTCAATGCCGAGCGCTACGACCTTAGCGTTGTCGGTCGATTGAAGATGAACGAGCGATTGGGCGTCAATTTCTCCTTGGAACAAGTTACCTTGACCCAAGAAGATATTTTGCGCACGGTTGCCTATCTCTTGAAGCTCAAAAACGGTCAAGGTGATATCGACGATATCGATCACTTGGGCAACCGTCGGGTGCGAGCTGTGGGCGAGCTTCTGGAGAACCAGTATCGTGTAGGCTTGTTGCGCATTGAGCGTGCCATTCGCGAGCGCTTGCAATTGCAAGATGTCGATACGCTATTGCCCCATGATTTTATCAATAACAAACCAGCAGCAGCGGTGGTGAAGGAGTTCTTCGGAAGCTCCCAGTTGAGCCAGTTTATGGATCAAACCAACCCGCTCTCTGAGATTACCCATAAGCGACGTCTTTCCGCCCTTGGACCCGGTGGTTTGAGCCGGGATCGTGCGGGATTCGAAGTACGGGACGTGCATCCCACTCACTATGGGCGTATTTGTCCGGTGGAAACACCGGAAGGTCCGAACATCGGGTTGATCTCTTCTCTTGCCTCTTACGCAAAGGTTAACGCCTACGGGTTTATCGAAACCCCGTACCGTGATCTACGCGAAGAAGCAAAAGGCACGGCGCAGAAAGATGCCATCCGCTACTACTCTGCCTCTGAAGAGCATAAAGATCACGTGATTGCCCAGGCTGGTGCTGTATTCACGGATAGTGATTACATCAACGCTCGTCGTCACGGAGAGCCAGAAATCGTTCGCGGCGAAGAAGCGGATTTGATGGATGTGGCCACGACCCAGCTGGTGTCGGTAGCTGCCAACTTGATTCCGTTCTTGCAAAACGATGATGCCAACCGAGCCTTGATGGGATCCAACATGATGCGGCAAGCTGTGCCGCTCATTAAATCCCAGGCACCGCTTATTGGTACCGGGATGGAAGCCATCGTTGCCCGTGACTCTGGTGCCTCTGTTATTGCGGAACACAACGGAACCGTAGTGTCAGTGGATGCCGAGCGGATCGTGGTGAAGATTGAGCAAAAAGATGGAAAAGAAGACTCTGTTACCGAAGTCGGAGCCGACGTCGATATCTATGGGTTGAAGAAATACCGTCGCTCCAACCTCGACACCTGTATCAACCAAAAGCCTATCGTAAAAGTGGGTGAGAAGGTACGGGTTGGGGATGTGATTGCAGATGGCTTCGCAACCGAGTTGGGTGAGCTTGCCTTGGGTCAAAACGTGACCGTGGCGTTCATGCCGT
Source organism: Deltaproteobacteria bacterium (assembly GCA_947466225.1). Classification (GTDB taxonomy): domain Bacteria; phylum Bdellovibrionota_B; class Oligoflexia; order Oligoflexales; family Bog-1112; genus CANIBL01. The sequence continues at coordinate 7,232 of CANIBL010000018.1, read as the reverse complement.
GGAATGGATACAACTTTGAGGACTCCATTCTGATTTCGGAGCGAGTGGTAAAAGAAGACCTTTACACATCCGTTCATATTCAGGAGTTCGAATGTATCTCTCGCGATACGAAGTTGGGACAGGAAGAGATTACAGCGGACATTCCCAATGTAGGAGAGGAAGCGCTTCTCAACTTGGACGACGCGGGCATCATCCGCATTGGGGCGGAGGTAGCACCCGGGGATATTTTGGTCGGAAAGATCACCCCCAAGGGCGAAACCCAGCTGACGCCGGAAGAGAAACTGCTACGAGCTATTTTTGGGGAAAAGGCCGGGGATGTACGGGATACCTCCTTGCGTGTGCCACCCGGTGTAGTGGGAACCGTAATTGGTTGTAAAGTATTTGCACGAGAAGGTACGGAGAAAGACTCTCGTACCATGCAGATCGAAGAGCAAGAAGCGACGAGCTTGCGCAAGGATGAGCGCGACCGAATTTCGATTCTCAAGCACTCTGCCGTTCGTAAGATTTTGAGCATTTCCGATAAGCAGATTGTAGCGAAGGAAGTGAAAGACAAGGACAACAAGGTTGTCATTAAGAAAGGTGCTGTCTTGACAGAGGCCCTCTTGATGGAAGTGGACTACAATTGTTGGTACACCATTTCCCTTGCAGATGCAGATAAGAATGCCATGTTGGGCAAGGCGTTGCACAACCTCAAAGAGAAAGTGGCACAGATTAAGGCCATCACCGATACGCAACTGAAGAAATTGAAAAAGGGTGATGAGCTACCTCCAGGCGTAGTGAAGATGGTAAAAGTCTATGTTGCCATCAAGAGAAAGCTGCGCGTTGGGGATAAAATGGCCGGTCGTCACGGGAACAAAGGGGTTATCTCTCGGATTCTACCTGAGCAAGATATGCCCTTTACCGCAGACGGAATTCCGGTGGACTTGGTGTTGAACCCACTAGGGGTTCCCTCTCGTATGAACGTGGGTCAGATTCTTGAAACTCACTTGGGATGGGCAGCAAAAAACATCGGAATGGCACTAAACCGAGTCATGGATGAAGCCTACGATCGAAAAGCCCTCGAAAAGATGTGCTTGGAGATTTGGGATACTGACGATGTGCGCAAGATCGTAAAAGACTTTGTAACCACCTGTAGCGATGATGAGCTCAAAGTCTTTATCGGTAAGTACAAAGAAGGTGTTCACTTTGCTAACCCTGTATTCGATGGGGTTACCGAAAAAGAGATCGAAGATGCTCTGCGCATTTCCGGTATGGATATCGATGGTCAAACCGTATTGTTCGACGGATTGACTGGCGAGCAGTTCCACAATCGCGTCACCGTGGGTGTGATGTACATGTTGAAGTTGCATCACTTGGTTGACGAGAAGATCCATGCTCGTTCCATCGGTCCATATTCGTTGGTTACCCAACAGCCTCTCGGTGGAAAGGCGCAGTTCGGGGGACAAAGATTGGGAGAGATGGAAGTGTGGGCCATGGAAGCATACGGTGCCGCATATACGCTACAAGAGATGCTCACGGTGAAATCCGATGATGTGTCCGGTCGTACGCGTATGTATGAGTCCATTGTGAAGGGGACCAATTTGGCCTCACCGGGACTTCCAGAGAGCTTTAATGTGTTGGTGAAAGAATTGCAGAGTTTGGCGCTGGACGTAAACTTGCTGAAAGAAGATGGGGAAGAGTTTCACGCAGAACAGGGTTGATAATAGCCTTTGTGTCTTGTGTCTCATCAGAAAGTACCAACGAATGCAAAGCTGTTAGGGAGATAAACTTTGAAAGACTTACTCAACTTCTTCGATAAACCTAAAGATCCCTTGGATTTTAGTGCGATCCGAATTTCTCTGGCCTCTCCCGAAAAGATCCGCAGCTGGTCCTATGGAGAAGTGAAGAAGCCAGAAACCATCAACTATCGTACCTTTAAACCGGAACGAGATGGTCTTTTCTGTGCGAAAATCTTCGGACCGGTGCGTGACTTTGAATGTATCTGCGGGAAGTATAAGCGCATGAAGCACCGAGGAATCGTGTGCGACAAGTGCGGCGTGGAAGTAATCCACTCCAAAGTGCGACGAGAGCGATTGGGCCACATCAACTTGGCGACGCCAGTGGCACACATTTGGTTCTTGAAGTCCTTGCCTTCTCGGATCGGTACCATCCTTGATATCGCGTTGAAGGATATCGAACGGGTATTGTACAGCGAATCGTATATCGTCTTGGATCCAGGGGATGAGGATACCACCCGGTTGACCCTTGGCTCGGTGATCGGAGAAGATGAGTACGAAGAGTATTTGGCCAAGTTTGGTAACGGTGCCTTCCGTGTCGGTGCTGGAGCTGAAGCGATTTTGGAACTCTTGCAAAAGCTTCGCATCGACGATTTGGAAGAAGATCTGCGCCGTGGATTATCTGATACGACATCTGAGGCGCAACGCAAAAAATTGCAAAAGCGCTTGAAGGTTGTGGAAGCATTCAAGACCAAAGATCGTCATGGTAACCCATGTGCAAAACCTGAGTGGATGATGCTTACGGTAATTCCCGTGCAGCCACCGGATTTGCGCCCCTTGGTGCCACTCGACGGGGGCCGCTTTGCAACCTCTGACTTGAACGATTTGTATCGACGTGTCATTAACCGTAACAACCGGTTGATCCGTTTGATGGAACTCAATGCCCCCGATATTATCGTGCGTAACGAAAAACGCATGTTGCAAGAGGCTGTGGATGCCCTCTTTGACAACGGTCGTCGCGGGAAGGTCTTTACTGGACCTAACAAGCGTCCGTTGCGTTCTCTTTCTGATTTCTTGAAGGGTAAGCAAGGTAGATTCCGTCAAAACTTGTTGGGTAAGCGGGTCGATTACTCCGGTCGTTCTGTGATCGTGGTAGGACCGGACTTGAAGCTGCACCAGTGCGGCTTGCCGAAGAAGATGGCCATCGAGCTATTCAAGCCCTTCTTGTATGCCAAGTTGGAAGAGCATGGGATCGTCTCTACCATTAAGAGTGCCAAGAAATTGGTTGAGAAAGAGCATCCAGAGGTCTGGGACGTGCTCGAAGAAGTAACGAAAGAACACCCGATTCTCTTGAACCGGGCGCCGACCCTTCACCGATTGGGGATCCAAGCTTTTGAGCCGGTCTTGATCGAAGGAAAAGCGATTCGTCTGCACCCGTTGGTTTGCTTTGCTTTCAACGCAGACTTTGACGGTGACCAGATGGCAGTCCACTTGCCGCTTTCAATCGAAGCGCAAATGGAAGCACGCGTTTTGATGATGTCGACGAACAACATTTTGAGTCCGGCTTCCGGTGCTCCGGTCATCGTACCGTCTCAGGATATCGTGTTGGGGATTTACTACCTTACACGGGAAGACATCACCGCTCCTGGCGCGGGTCGTAAGTTCTCCAGCTTGGAGGAAGTGCGTTGCGCCTATGACCACGGCGATATCAGTTTGCATACACCGGTTGAAGTAGCCGGGATCCGCAATCAGATGATGAAGACCACCGTGGGTCGTGCGTTGTTCTCCGAAATTATTCCGGAAGAAATTCCCTACGAATTCTTCAACAAGCTGATGAGCAAGAAAGCTTTGGCAGACTTGGTCGAAGAGTGTTTCCGTACTTGTGGGCCCAAGAAAACCGTATTGATGGCAGATGCCATTCGTACCCTTGGATACACCTATTCGACCCAAGCCGGTCTTTCCATCTCCATCGGAGATATGGTTATTCCAGCTGAGAAGAAAGAGTTGTTGGCCCAAGCAGAAGAAGAAGTCAAACGCATCAAGGAACAATATTCCGAAGGTCTTTTGACAGAAGGCGAGCGTTACAACAAGGTCGTGGACATTTGGGCCAATGTGACTGAGCGTATTGCTGAATGTATGTTTAACAACATTGCGGAAATGGATGTTGTCGATCACAACGGGCAAAAGCGCCGGGTACGTAGTAACAACAGCATTTTCATGATGGCTGACTCCGGAGCGAGGGGTTCTGCTCAGCAGATTCGTCAGCTAGCTGGTATGCGGGGATTGATGTCCCGCCCATCCGGGGAAATTATCGAGACACCGATTACCGCAAACTTCCGAGAAGGGTTGACCGTACTTCAGTACTTCACCTCTACCCACGGGGCGCGTAAAGGTCTTGCGGATACTGCGTTGAAGACGGCAAGTTCTGGATACTTGACACGACGGTTGGTTGACGTTGCCCAAGATGCCATCATCTACGAGGATGATTGCGGTGTTGAGGGTGGTGTGAAGATTACCCCGATTCGAGATGGTTCTGAGATCCGCGTTTCTCTTGCAGAGCGTGTATTGGGCCGTACGGTTGCCGGTCAAGATGTGAAGCATCCGGTGACGGGTGAAGTCTTGGTTAAGGTAAATGCGCTCTTGAAAGAGGCAGATTGCCGTCGGTTGGAAGAGGCTGGTATCGAAGAAATCGAGATTCGTTCTCTCCTTCTATGCCAAGCTCAGCGCGGGATGTGCGCTACTTGTTATGGACGTGATCTTTCTTCTGGCAATCGCGTGGATATGGGTGAGGCCGTTGGGGTTATTGCGGCACAGTCTATCGGGGAACCTGGTACTCAGCTTACCATGCGTACCTTCCACTTTGGGGGTACTGCAACCCACAAGGTAGAGACCAGCATATTGGAAAGTCGCTTTACCGGTAAAGTGAAGTTCATCAACATGAAAGTGGTGGTGAATAAGCAAGGCCGACAAGTGGTGCTCTCTCGAAACGGAGAGATCCAAATCATCGGCACAGAAGGTCAAGTACGCGACGTATATCCAGTGGTATACGGGGCAACCGTAGCTGTTTTGGATGGAGCCGAAATTGCAGCTGGGGATGCATTGGGTGACTGGGATCCGTTTGCGATTCCAATCGTGGCTGAGGTTTCAGGTCGCATCCGTTACTCTGATTTGCGAGAAGGTAAGACCCTCGAAGAGAAGGTGGATGATGTCACCTTCCTGACGCGCAAAACTGTCTCCGAATACAAAGGGGAGGCGTTGAAGCCTGCCTTGGAAATCGTAGATGAAGCAGGTCAGTTGATTAAGTTGGCTGGGGGGCGTCACGCCTACACATTGCCAATCGGTTGTATCATCAACGTGGATGAAAACGCGGAAGTGGCCATGGGAGACATCTTGGCCAAGATTCCACGTGAAGCCACGAAGACCAAAGATATTACCGGGGGTCTTCCTCGTGTAGCGGAGCTCTTTGAAGCACGGATTCCAAAAGATGTGTCCATTATGGCAGATCGTAAGGGAACCGTATCCTTTGGGGATGATACCAAAGGCAAGCGTAAGATCATCATCACCGATGCAGAAGGTGGCAAGTCGGAGTATCTGATTCCGAAGGGCAAGCACTTCTTGGTGAACGAAGGCGACTTCTTGCGTAAGGGAGAGTCCTTGGTGGATGGTCAACCCAACCCACATGAAATTCTCTCTGTATTGGGCCCTGTGGCATTGGCTGACTTCTTGGTGAATGAGGTACAAAATGTGTATCGACTCCAAGGGGTGCGGATCAACGACAAGCACATTGAGGTGATTTTGCGCCAGATGCTGCGTCGGGTACATGTGATCGATTCCGGGGAAACCTCCTTTATGCCAGGGGAAACTGTGGCCAAATTGGAGCTGGATGCTGTCAACGCACGTGCGGAGGCTGAAGGCCTTCGCATCGCCACCTGGGAACCGCTCTTGTTGGGGATTACCAAGGCTTCTCTGTCTACAGAGAGCTTTATTTCCGCCGCTTCTTTCCAAGAAACGACGAAAGTACTCACCCAGGCAAGTATTGAGAGTAAAATCGATCAGTTACGCGGCTTGAAAGAGAACGTAATCATGGGTCGATTGATTCCAGCAGGTACGGGTAGCATGGCGTACCGACACCTTACAGCCCAAGAGGCTGTGGGAAATGGGATTGATAATGGGCTGTTAGATGATGATGCCGATGGCAGTCACTATGATGAAATGGCTGAAGAGGCCATGGGATAAGCGATCGGGGTACTTTTTTACCGTGAGGTTGCCGTTGCATCTCCGGGGAGAGTTTGATAAGTAGGGTGTTTCCACTTGATAAGTTGGGATACCGCGTAAATAGGAAAGCGAGACGATGCCGACAATTAATCAGATGATTCGAAAAGGGCGCAAAAAACAAAAGTCCAAGTCTAAAGGACCTGCCCTACAACAATGCCCCCAAAAGCGTGGGGTTTGTGTACGGGTTTATACAACGACACCAAAGAAGCCGAACTCTGCGTTGCGAAAAGTAGCGCGGGTACGCTTGACCAACGGCACCGAAGTGACCTCTTACATCGGTGGAGAAGGCCATAACTTGCAAGAACACAGTGTGGTGTTGGTTCGCGGTGGAAAAGTAAAAGACTTACCGGGGGTTCGCTACCATATCGTGCGCGGTTCATTGGATACCCAAGGGGTAAACAACCGTAAGAAGTCCCGTAGTAAGTACGGCGCTAAGAAACCGAAGAAATAATCGAATCTAACGTATAGGGTACTGGAATATGTCGAGACGAAGAGCCGCGGTAAAACGTGAAGTGTTGGTCGACCCCATTTATGGCGAAGAAATGGTGACCAAATTTGTAAGCAGCATGATGATGCACGGAAAGCGTGCTTGTGCAGAGAAGCAATTCTACGGTGCCATGAAGATCGTAGAAACCAAGGGCATGAAGAACTTGCCTGAGTGCGCGAGCGTGATCGAAGTATTTCGTCTCGCCATTGAGAACATCAAGCCGATGCTGGAAGTAAAATCTCGCCGTGTAGGGGGATCTAACTACCAGGTTCCGGTGGAAGTTCGTCCAGAGCGTCGTCAAGCCTTGGCGTTCCGTTGGTTGATCGAGTTCGCTCGCAAGCGTCCCGGTCGCAGCATGATGGACCGTCTTGCGGTTGAGATCATGGATGCAGCGCAGAAGAAGGGTTCTGCGATTAAGCGTCGGGAAGATGTTCATAAGATGGCGGATGCAAACAAAGCGTTTGCTCACTATCGTTGGTAAGTTTCGCCAAAAGCGAATGGAAGGGGGAGTTTTACTCCTCCTTTTTTTTTCTTTTTTTGGTGGGATTTTTTGTTTTTGTGGAACCAGCTGCGCAGTTTCCACACCTCCTTGCCGATACTGGAAGAGATAGGATTATAAGAGAAATCGGAGATAAAGCCAAGGCCGGCGCGACGCTCGGATCCCCCCACCTCTCAAAATCGCAGATCAAGCTCACGTCATGGACCGAAGTTTCTAGGTCTGCGATTTGTGACCCGGTGGGTCCCTCCGATCTGCT
>CANIBL010000017.1 GCA_947466225.1 Deltaproteobacteria bacterium | reverse complement strand
TTCGGATATCCAATTTGCTGTGGCCATGATTTGCATCATGTTCATGATGTTTCTGCCATTGCCTCCGTTTCTCCTTGATATCTTATTATCTATATCGATTACCATGGGTTTTCTGGTCCTCCTGATTGCAATTTATATCAAAGAAACATTGGAATTCTCCACATTCCCCACCTTTCTCTTGCTCTCAACCTTGTATAGATTGGCGCTTAATATAGCGACCACACGAAATATTTTGCTAGATGGATATTCCGGCAACATCAGCCAAGTAATCAACTCTTTCGGAAACTTCGTGGTCGGAGGCAACTATTTTGTTGGGTTTGTGATCTTCTTAATTCTCGTCATCATCAACTTTATCGTTATAACAAAAGGTGCTGGCAGAGTAGCTGAGGTTGCCGCTCGTTTTACCTTGGATGCTATGCCCGGCAAGCAAATGTCCATCGATGCAGATCTCAATGCAGGGGTCATCGACCGAGAAGAAGCCAAAAAACGCAGAACCAAAATTGAAGATGAAGCAGACTTTTATGGGGCCATGGATGGTGCCTCCAAATTTGTACGTGGAGATGCCATCGCAGGGATTATTATTACCGGCATTAACATTGTAGTCGGTCTTATCATTGGGGTGACCCAACACAATATGAGTTTTTCGCATGCCGCTCATGTCTATACCTTACTGACGGTCGGGGATGGCCTTATATCACAAATCCCTGCCATCATTACCTCTGTAGCGGCTGGTATCGTGGTTACACGAGCTTCTGGAGAAGAAGGTCTTTCCGAAACCTTAGCCAGTCAAATGTTTTTGAAGCCAAAAGCCCTTTTTGTTTGTTGCTTTCTTCTCGCTGTAATGGCTATGTTGCCTGGTCTCCCCTTCGTACCTTTTGTCTTACTTGCTGTCGCACTCTACTTCGCTGGAAGTCGCGCTCAAAAAACGATTCAATACAAAGAAGAGTTGTCTCAAATCAAAGAAAAAGAAACGGAAGGCTCTCGAAAAGAAAATTCTGTAGAAGCACTATTGCACCTCGATCACCTTACCTTAGAGGTGGGAGTTGGATTAATTCCACTTGTGGATACTAGCCAAAATGGGGAGATTTTAGAAAGAATTGTATCCACTCGCAAGCAATTCGCCCAAGACCTTGGCATTGTGGTACCCATGGTCATGGTGCGGGACAATATCCAACTGAAACCGGGAGAGTATCAAGTTCTTCTCAAAGGCAACAAAATTGCCGAAGGGCTATTGCTACCAGAGTACGAACTTGCCATGGCACCCGACGATAGCCCGGGGAAACTTGATGGAATTCCAACCAAAGAACCTGCCTATGGTCTAGATGCGGTATGGATCACAAATGCGCAACGAGAAGATGCCGCATTCAAAGGTTATACCGTGGTCAATTGCTCCACTGTGATTGTGACGCATCTTACGAAAGTAATCCAAGAAAACGCAGAAAATCTCCTTGGTCGACAAGAGGCTCAAACCCTTATAGATCGACTGAAAGAGAAGTCTCCAAAAGTAGTAGAAGAAGTTATCACCGCAGATGGCCTCACCCTCGGAGGGGTCGTAAAAGTACTGCACAACTTGTTGCGGGAAAATGTCAGCATTCGAGACCTACTCTCTATCTTTGAAACATTAGCCGATCATTGTAAATCCATAAAGAATACCGACGCCCTGACACGATATGTAAGAAAATCACTCGGTCGGAGTATTGTAAAAAAATTGCTTAATGCAAAAAACGACTTGGCAGTGGTCTCTCTCGATCGCGGAACGGAAGATCTCCTGCTATCGGGATTGCAATATCATGAAGATGGCTCCACCACGCTCAAAATAGATCCAGAAATTGCTCAGCGTATTTTGGGCAGTATGGCACAAGCACTACAAGCCTTTCAAAAAACCGATAATGTACCCATTTTACTGTGCGGAACCCAGGTACGGTGGGATTTGAAAAAAATGGTAGATCACTTCATTCCAGGGGTTACGGTGTTAGCCTTTGATGAAATTCCCATAGATATCAAAACCCAGTCATTGGGCATTGTCCAAATTTAGCGAGGGCAGGATGATTATCAAAACATTTGAAGGTTTTACCACACAAGATGTTATGGCTTCAATCAAGAAAGAGTTTGGTTCAGATGCCATGATCTTGTCTCGAAAAACCAAATCCCGAGAAGGTCAAACCTCCATCATCGAAATCCAAGCAGCAGTACCAGAGTCAAAAAGAAAAGGGGCTTCTTATGCTGAGCCTCAGCCACAGAGTGAGCCCCCCCCCGAACTCATGGAAAAATTGGCAGTACTCGAACACAATATGCAAACCTTGCTGCAAGAGCTCCCCACCAAACGACGCATGGATCTCTTGGTGGAAGAAGTTAAAGCCCTGCAATTTCTCTATCTCGAATCTCTGAAGAAAAATCACTTTGAAGAGAATCGAACCATTCCAATAGCTCTTCACGGGCTGTATGAATATCTCCATTTATCAGGTATTTCTCTCGAAAATCTCCATCATTTATTGCAGTCTCTTCAACGCTTGGCCATTTCAGAGGAAGATGCCACAAATCCGTTATTTTCTCTCGAAGATTTCTACCGAGACCATGCCATTCGGTGGCTTTCCAATAAAATTTTGATTGCACCCAAAATCGAGGTGCAATTGGGCAGCTGTAACATCCAATTATTCGCGGGCGCTTCTGGTTGTGGAAAAACCGATCTCCTAGCAAAAATAGCCTCCCAATTCTACAAGGATACAGCCAAGGTCCTATTGGTTTCGATGGAAAACGAAAAGATTGCTTCTCAAGACAAATTGAAAACCTATGCCAAAATCTTGGGATTTCCCTTTCTCTCTGTAGAAAACTTGGTCGAACTGAAAGAAATTTTACAACGAGAACGAGGATACAACCTCGTGTTGGTCGATGCACAACTCGAAATTGGACACCCCTCTTCTCGGGACCTACTCGAAACACTGGGGAAAGATACGCCAGCTCATCTTAACCTCGTCCTTTCCATGACAGAGAAAGAAGTGTTGCATGATCGCTTGATTTCTCATCTCGCCTCTAACTCCATTTCTACTTTGATTTTTTCCAAGCTCGATCAAGCATGGAACTACGGTCATATCGTCAATTTATGCGAAAAATGGAAGATCCCCATTAGCTACCTCTCCCTTGGGGCAAAAGTTCCAGAAGATTTAGAGAAAGCCTCTCGCGAGAAAATTATCGAAAGAATGTTTGGTCTATAATCAAGAGGGATGTGTATGCAGGCACCATGTACCATTAGTGTAGCAAGTGGAAAGGGGGGAGTAGGAAAAACCCTTACCGTGGTTCACTTGGCTCTCTCCTTGCGTCGATTGGGAAAAAAGGTACTCGTGTTCGACGGAGATTTGGGTATGGCCAATATCGACGTGGTACTGGGACTCCACCCACGGGCCACCCTATACGATGTACTTGAGGGGACAGCCACGCTAGAAGAAGTGATCCTGACCGGCCCATTGGGAATCCAAGTCATTCCCTCTGGATCTGGACTGGCAAGTTTACAAAATCTCGGTCGTGTACAAAAGCAAATTTTACTCTCTCAGTTGACACAAGTTAGTCAACAATATGATGTGCTGCTCCTCGATTCTGGGGCTGGAATTGGAGACAATGTAGTGCATATCAATGGCCTGGCAGACACCCATGTGATTGTCACCACACCCGAGCCCCATGCTATGACAGATGCCTATGCCGTCATGAAAGTACTGTCTGAAAATCAAAATATCCAACACTTCAATCTTATCGTAAACATGACGGTAAGCGAAGCTGAAGGAGAACAAACCGCCGCACGTCTTTCTAGCGTGGCAAAACAGTATGCAGATTTTACTCTATCCTATTTGGGGCATGTACCGCGAGATCCTGTCTTATCAAAAAAGATGTACCAACTCTCAAAGGTACTCACAGCCCCTACACAGACATTATCCGCACAGGCCTGGCACCTATTGGCACGAAAGCTGATTACAAGAATTCCGACTTTTTCTATCACCCCCGCTTTTTGGGAAAACCTCTTTCATATAGCGAGTCAACCATGAAGGGATTGGTTAAAAAATATCAACAAGAAACCGTCGGTGTCGACAGCAAATTGCGCGATCAATTGATCATGGACTATGCGCCGCTAGTTCGCTTTGTCGCCCAACGTATCGCTTCTCGATTACCAGCTAACATTGAAATTGACGACCTCATCAGTGCAGGCGTAATTGGGCTCATGGATGCCATTGAAAAATACGATCCAAGTCGAGACAACAAATTCAAAACGTATGCAGAGTTTCGGATTCGAGGTGCAATTCTAGATGAGCTTCGGTCTCAAGACTGGGTGCCTCGTTCAGTTCGAGACAAAGCCAAAAAAATCGACCGGACGAATACTGCCTTGGAGCAGAAACTTGGACGTGTGGTCACAGACATCGAAGTATCAGAGGCCATGGGGCTGGAGCTGAACGAATACTATGACATGGTATCCAAAGTGAAATCCATCACGCTTCTATCTGTAGATGAGTTACTGTCGCCGGCTCAAACTGAGAAGAAAAATTTATTGGAAATACTGGAAAACACCAACTCTAAAAACCCTTTTCTTGACTTAAAAAATAAAGGAATTCGAGAAATGTTGGTTACCACCATCGACGAGTTACCCGAAAAACAACGTCTTGTGTTATCCCTCTATTACTATGAGGAACTCAACCTAAAAGAAATCGGGAAAATTCTGGATGTAACGGAATCACGAATCAGTCAACTTCATACCCAAGCAGTAGAGCGCCTTAAAGTAAAACTTAAGGATGCTTTGCTCGATTAGGAGACACTATGTCAGAAAAACCGATTTTTGATGCAGATTTGGTGCGCGCCTATCCACGATCTAATAAGAAAATTTCTCTACAAGTTCACCCTTATCGATTGCAACAAGACAAGCATATATCAGAAGAAGGACAGACCCTTTTTATTAGCCCCCATGGGATCGAATTTCATTCACCAAAAGAATATCCAGATGGAATGCTACTCAAAGTTCACCTCGAACTTCCAGACTATTGGAAGCGGAAAAAATCCTTTGTGGAATACAACCGAATCGACGTTCCCGATTCTCTGAGCATGTTGGTTCGTGTCATTAAGACAGAGCCCGCACCAAAAGGAAAGAAGAAAACGGTACTCGTTCAAACTGTTAATATAGAAGAGATCGACGAAACTGTTCTCAAACTCTTTCTCGAAGAGAGAAAATCATGACCATTTTTTTGTTTTCCTTTTTAACAATACTCGATGGAATTGCTATATTGGCAGCATTTCAACTCTTTCGAAAATGGAAACTACACGAATCTATACTTGCGGAAGTCACACAAGAAAGAAAATTGATTCAACGCTCTCTTACAGAAACCCAACAAGAGGTACAACAATCGGTAGAAAGAAATCAAGCTCTTTACGAAAAAATCATTCATATTGCAGCAACTGTGGAAAAAGAAGTAGCAACGTCCAGCGAGGTGATTGCCTCCAACATCGAAAGCGTAATGAAATCCTTGGGTGCAAAATTTGAATCCCCTTTACAGGAGCTGCGAGAAACGCAAAATGCGCTAGATACCTATTACCGCAAGCTGGAACAGATGAAAGATCGCACGGACAAAATTGTCGTCCGCGGAGAACAGATCTGTCGATTTATCGACAAGCAATTTACCTACGAAGAGATGCAGAAAGAGATGGAAGAGAAGAAATATGAAAATATTCGACACCTTCTAACAAAAGGTGTTTCTGTCTCCACTATCGCAGATGAACTGCATGTGAGCCCACAAGAGGTTTCGTTGGTTAAAGAGTTGTTGTAGTTTTTGCTTCGCCAAAAAAAGAAAGGAACATACTCAATAACCAAGCCCCCTTCTCTGCCAAGAGCAAATGCCCTGTATCTTCTGCTATCTCCAATCGACTGTGGACAAAAACCTCTTGCAATCGATGGGCTTCTTCCAGCGGGATAACGGCATCCTCTCGTCCATGTAACAGCAATACCGGACATGGTAGTGCGCATAGTTCCTCTACAGCAGGGGTCTCGTAGAGACGCAATGCATCCAGTTGTCGAGCAGCATGCGTGAGAAAATCATTTTTCTCCACTGCAGTAGCAATGCCCTGCGCCATGAGGCGAAGCAGCCCCTGGTTCCGTCCCCCAAAGGAATGGCTCACATATTTCTCTAAAATTTGGCGATTTCCCTCCACATCTACGCTCCAAAAAGCGGCGGGACGGCGAATCTGCGAAGGGTGCAAGCAAGAAGACACCAAGGAGAGAGAATTCATGCAAGCCGGTTCGCGGATCGCCACCTGTTGAGCCAAAAGTCCTCCCATGGAAAAACCCACTACATGACTTCGCACAATTTCTTCGCGCTTCCAGACTGCAAGCAAATCCTCCGCAAGGTCTGCCAAGGTAAAAAGCGCAGTATACTGGGTCTGCCCTGTGCCACGATTGTCGAGGGCTAATACCCGAAACCCCGCCTTCACCAGCCCCTTTGCCAGCAGCGTAAAATCAGAACTCGATCGCATGAATCCATTGAGCAGGGTAATCCACTCACCATGTTCGCCCCAGCTTGTGTAGTAAATCTCCGCGCCAGCCCGCTGTAAAAATGCCATTTCTCGCCTCTTCTTGTTTTTACCCTGCGGAGATAAAATTTTTATTCCGCCACGGCGATCCAAAAAAACCAACTCGTTGGTTATTATAAAAAAACTGAGAAACTTCACCTGAGAAAACCCAATCCAGCGGCCCCCCCCCAGATTTAGTGGTTGACCGCCATTTCACACGCTATATATGCTGGTCATCTGGAATAAAACACAAAGACTCACGAATCGACAGCTACGCGCCCGCGAAGATTGCGGACGAAGCGGGATCATTTTCCCTATGTCGGAAAAAAAAATTCACGATTATACGCGACGCATTGTACGGCGCGATCAAATGGCAACTCTGGCGGGAAGGTACGGACAATGGAAGGCATGACACACACAACTGAACACACCACATGGGGACGAAAAAGCAAAGCCTTGGATCCGACCTTGATGAAGGTTCGGAAACGAAATGGAAGCTTAGAACCAGTAGATGTCATGCAGATCACCAAAAAGGTTGCACGCTGTGGAGCTGGACTCCGGTATATCAATCCATTTCTTGTGGCAAGCAAGGCCATCAGTGGAATTTACGACGGCGTTACGACAACCGAACTAGACTCCCTGCTCATCCAAACGGCTGCGATGTTGATCAAGGAAGAGCCTGAGTATTCGAAGCTAGCCGCTCGTCTCCTCACCACCTTCATCGACAAGGAAGTGGGCATACAAGGCATTAAATCCTTTTCAGACTCTGTACAACGAGGGTTTGATGCCCGATTAATTGCTGAAGACACATTGTCCTACGTGCACCAACACGCACCGGAACTCAATGCCGCACTCTTTGAAGAACGCTGTGATTTATTTGAGTATTTTGGCCTTCGCACCGTATACGACCGGTACTTATTAAAAGACCCTGAAACCCGTAAAGTGATTGAGACTCCACAATATTTCTTTATGCGTGTGGCTTGTGGACTAACCCGATCCACAGAAGAGACGAAGGAATTTTATGACCTGATTTCTTCCTTTCGATACATGCCCGGTACACCTACGCTATTTAATTCGGGTACTCGACATCCACAGATGTCATCTTGCTATCTACTCGACTCCCCACAAGATAGCTTGGAAGACATCTATAAGAAGTACACCGATGTAGCATTGCTTTCTAAATTTGCCGGTGGCATCGGAGTTTCTTTTTCTCGCGTACGCTCTCGCGGCTCCCTCATCCAGGGTACCAACGGACACTCCAACGGCATCGTACCCTTTTTGAAAACGTTGGATTCCTCCGTCGCAGCTGTGAATCAAGGAGGCAAAAGAAAAGGTGCCGCTTGCGTATACTTGGAAACGTGGCATCACGACATTTTGGAATTTCTCTCTCTACGAGACAACACTGGAGATGAATCTCTTCGTACCCACAACCTCAATTTGGCAAATTGGATACCAGATTTGTTTATGGAGCGCGTGGAGCACGATCAGCTATGGTCGCTCTTTGACCCCAAAGCGGTACCCCAATTTTGTGACCTATTTGGC
The DNA here is from genome assembly GCA_947466225.1 of Deltaproteobacteria bacterium. Lineage (GTDB taxonomy): Bacteria > Bdellovibrionota_B > Oligoflexia > Oligoflexales > Bog-1112 > CANIBL01. The sequence goes on along the minus strand of CANIBL010000017.1, from coordinate 38,751 downwards.
GAGCACTTCCGCACTGCCTACCTCGAAGCAGAAGAAAAACAACTCTTCACAAAACAGATTAAAGCCCGTGATTTGTATGCAAGAATGATGAAAACCTTGGCACACACAGGCCAAGGTTGGATGACCTTCAAGGACCAATCCAACGTCAAAGGTAACCAAACCCTACGCCCCGGAAATGTGATTCATCTCTCCAACTTATGTACCGAAATTTTAGAGGTGACCTCCGATAAAGAAACCGCCGTTTGTAACCTCGGCTCCCTGAACCTAGGTCGATACATTCGCAATGGCGCTTTTGACTTTGAGCTTCTGGCAAAGAATGTACGGATTGCAGTGACCTATTTGGACCGTGTAGTCGATATAAACTTCTACCCAATCCCTAGTACCAAGGATTCCAATCATCGATGGAGACCCGTTGGCTTGGGTATAATGGGATTGCAAAACGTATTCTTTAAACTCAAGATGGCCTTTGATTCACCGGCTGCCCGTCGCCTTTCAAAGCAAATTCAAGAAGAAATTTACTACCACGCACTGAAAACCTCCTGCGCATTGGCAGAGAAAGAAGGCGCTCACGGAGCCTTCGCGGATACACGGGCGAGCCAAGGGATCTTACAGTTTGATCTTTGGGGCATTCAACCTGAAGATACAGCTCGTTGGGATGCACTAAAAGAAAAAATCAAAACCGTAGGCCTGCGCAACTCCCTCATCATCGCCATTGCGCCGACTGCTACCATTGCTTCTATTACCGGTGCCTATGAGTGTATTGAACCGCAAATCTCCAACCTGTTCAAACGCGAGACCCTGTCCGGTGAGTTTCTACAGGTAAATCCTTATTTGGTAAAAGAACTTCGACAACTTTCTTTGTGGAATGATTCCGTTAAAAATCAGATCAAAATTGGGGAAGGTTCCATTCAAGATATCAAAGAAATCCCCGAAGAGGTTCGACACCGCTATCGTACTGCGTGGGAAATTCCCCAACGCTCTTTGATCGATATGGCAAGCGACCGAGGTCCTTTTATCGATCAGAGTCAATCGCTCAACCTATTTATGGAAAAACCGACGATTGGAAAACTCTCCTCGATGTATCTCCACGCATGGAAACAGGGACTCAAATCTCTCTACTACTTGCGATCTCGAGGCGCAACCTCTATCAATAAAACAACAGTAACGTTATCACAGCTCGACGCCTTGGAAATCCCCGATATCCAAGCCGTTGCCTGTTCCCTTGAAAACCCAGAAGCATGCGAATCTTGCATGTAAACCCCAGGAGCGATTCCTATGTTGCTTGACCCCGGATATGACCTTACCCTTCGTCCCATGAAGTACCCGGCTTTTTATGAGATGTTCAACAATGCAGTAAAGAACACCTGGACTGTAGAAGAAGTCGATTTGGGCTCTGATGTATCTGATTTGGAAAAACTAAAACCAAGCGAACGACATCTAATCAATCGCTTGGTGGCATTCTTTGCCACCGGTGATTCCATTGTTGCCAACAACTTGGTCATCAACCTGTATAGCCATATCAACTCGCCCGAAGCTCGGATGTATTTGTCTCGGCAGCTGTATGAAGAAGCCTTGCATGTCAAATTCTACCTTACCCTTCTCGACACCTATATTCCAGAGCCGGAAGAACGACAGCGCGCATTTCAAGCCATCGAAACAATTCCATCGATCAAGCAAAAAGCGGACTTTTGTTTTAAATGGATCAGCTCCATTCAAGAGTTGCGAGAGCTCCAAACCCCACAAGATCGACGCCAGTTTATTTTGAATCTTGTCTGTTTTGCTGCTTGTATCGAAGGCCTTTTCTTTTTTGCTGCTTTTGCGTATGTGTATTTTCTTCGATCCAAAGGTTTGCTCCACGGATTGGCAACCGGTACCAACTGGGTCTTTCGCGATGAAAGCTGTCACATGAACTTTGCTTTCGAGGTGATTCGAGTGGCAAAGGAAGAAGAGCCGGATCTATTTGATGCTGCTCTTCGCATCGACATCATTAAGATGATGAATGAAGCTATCGAGTGCGAAATGCAATTTGCCCAAGATGTATTGAGCCTCGGCGTTTTAGGTCTCCCCCAAGATCAAATGCGACAATACCTCGAATGTGTAGCAGACCAAAGATTACACGCATTAGGTATTCCGCCTGTTTTCCATTCACGAAATCCATTTGAATTTATGGAATTGCAAGATGTACAAGAGCTCACCAACTTCTTCGAGCGGCGTGTGGCTGCATATCAAATTGCGGTAGAAGGCAGCGTGGGTTTTACCGACGAATTTTAGATCGAGAAAGATCCCCGACGCGCCCTTCAGGCGCTGGGAATGACGATCATTTGACATCTTGATTTTCCACTCCGCTTCTCGTATCCATGTTGCACCACTTTGATACGAGGAGGCGGAAATGAAACTACCGGTTTGGCGCATAGCACTCCCCTTACTTGCAAGTCAACTTTTTATAGCTCCCCTTTTATGGGGGGCGCACAAGTATGATTCTATTTCAACAGAAGATGTAGAGGACGAGGATGCTCTAGGTCTCACTTCCGGGACACAAAACAAGCCAAAAAGAAACCTTCTTGGTTTTCGCAGCAGTACAGTTTCCATATCAAGTCCCATTTTAAAACCTGTTTCTTTTATCGATCTGCTCGTAGCAGAAACAGGATTACCTGCAGAGATTTTCCATAGCGGAAAACAACCAGAAAAAGAAACCTATTTATTCATACTCGATACACCTATTGTACTCGATTCCCATATTTTCTATCAGACATCACACCACTATCTCATTGCAATCAATACAACCCGGCTTGATTCTTTTGACAGCCTAGAAGCAATTCGAGAAAAAATTAGAGAAAAGACGAAAAAGAAAAAATCTTTTGTCTATGCAACGAAAGCCTACTTAGAGTGGAAAACAGCCAAAGATCCAAAATGGCCCCCAAATATGCGACCCTATCTTGTAGAAAATAGCCACAAAAACACCGACAGGACTGGACATCGTGATTTTTTTTATGGAAGCTACACGCTCACCAGCAGGCTAACACCCCATTTGTTTCACCTACACAAAAATGATGGTCACGCCTCTTTTGTTACACATGCATGGGATCCATATACCAACGAGATGCGCGCTACTGCAGATCTTTCGCATATAGCGCCAACCAAATATGAAGAACATTTTTTTCACCACAATCCGGCGTATATTTGGAAAGAGCTAATCGGCCTTTTCGCTCTCTCTCCTGAACCAGTCAATGGATCACTCCCGCTCTAATTCCTCCCAAACTACCGCTGGATCCCCCCTTCACATCTATGGTAAATTGGTCAGAATCCTCCTCATAAAGGGTATTCTATGGCCTCTCAAAATGCCGCACTCAATCAATGGGTCGACTCGATTGCTGCGTTGACACATCCAAAAAACATTCACTGGTGCACCGGTACCGAAGATGAATATCAAAATCTGATCCAAAGGATGCTCGCCGATGGCGATCTGCTACAGCTGAATGAAGAGTCCTATCCAAATTGCTACCTTCATCGCTCCAATCCTACCGATGTAGCCAGAACGGAGCACCTCACTTTCGTCTGCACGCCCCAAAAGGACGACGCAGGGCCCAACAACAATTGGATGCTACCTGCAGATGGCCATAAAAAAATCGACGAACTTTTTGAAAACTGTATGAAAGGGCGCACGCTCTATGTGGTCCCCTACTGCATGGGACCCATCGATTCCCCCCACTCTCGCTGTGGAGTCGAAATAACCGATAGCGCCTATGTCGTAGTCAATATGAAGATCATGACGCGCATGGGAACAGCCGCTCTTGCACGGATTGAGAAAAACGGGTCCTTTGTAAAAGGGCTTCACTCCGTCGGAGACCTCAATATCAACCGACGATTTGTGATGCACTTCCCTGAAGAGCTCACGATTAAAAGTATTGGCTCCGGGTATGGAGGCAATGCGCTATTGGGGAAAAAATGCCATGCGCTGCGCATTGGTAGTTTTCAAGCCCGCAGAGAAGGCTGGCTTGCCGAGCATATGCTCATCGTAGGTATTGAAAATCCACAAGGGGAGAGAACCTATGTTGCAGCGGCATTTCCCTCCGCTTGCGGCAAAACTAACTTGGCCATGCTCATCCCACCAGCAAGCTATAAAGGATGGAAAGTATGGACCGTGGGCGATGACATTGCCTGGATGCACATCGGCAGTGATGGACGCCTCTATGCCATCAATCCAGAAGCTGGATTCTTTGGTGTAGTACCGGGTACTTCCACCAAAACCAATCCCAATGCCCTCAAAACCATCCAACACGACACGATCTACACCAACGTAGCCTTGATGAAAAATGGGGAACCATGGTGGGAGGGACTGGACAATCGCACGCCCGATTTCGATTGGCAGGGACACCCCTACGATCCGGCAAAAGGACCTGCAGCCCATCCCAACTCTCGTTTTACCGTTGCAGCCAAGCAATGCCCTTCTTATACACCTGCTGCAGAAGAGGCAGAAGGTGTGCCCATTTCTGCGATCATTTTTGGAGGGCGTCGCCCCAATCTGGTACCGCTTGTATATGAATCCAAAAGTTGGACCCATGGAGTCATGGTCGGTGCCTCCGTTGCATCTGAAACCACAGCTGCCGCAACGGGTGCCGTCGGAGTCTTGCGACGGGACTCTATGGCCATGAAACCATTTTGTGGTTACAATTTTGCCGATTATTGGAGTCACTGGCTGAGTTTTGCCTCCAGAAGTGATAAGCTGCCGAAAATCTTCCATGTGAACTGGTTTCGGCAGGATGAAAATGGACAGTACATGTGGCCTGGTTTTGGGGACAATATGCGGGTATTGGAGTGGATCCTAGCACGTACGAAAAATCAAGTCCCCGCTGTACGAACTCCCATTGGCTATGTACCGGAAGCAGATGGATTAAATACTGAGGGACTCTCGATTTCTGCTTCGACCCTACAGTCTTTGTGTTCCATCGATCCAGGAGGCTGGAAGAAGGAAATGCAAGATACGGAACAATATCTGCTTACCTATGGGGATCGACTGCCAGCTGCCTTCCGGCAGGAATTGAAGCAGATTGTGGAAGAATTGGATATGTAGCACCAGGGGAACCAGCTGCGCAGTTTCCCCTAACCCCTCCTTGCATTTGATATACTTGACTTTGATTATTGGAGAGATGCATGCAACCGTGGAAAAAAGTTTTTTTGGGGCTCCTCCTCGGTATCCTGGTAGGCGCACTACTGGGAGACAAAGCGGCTTTCTTAAAGCCCTTTGGGGATTTGTTTATTCGCCTCATTAAAATGGTAATTGCACCTCTCATTTTTTGTTCCATCGTGTCGGGTATTGCACACTTAGATAATGCCAAGCAGCTCGGTCGACTGGGGATAAAATCGGTTTTAACCTATTGTGCTTGCACCAGTTTTGCTATTTTCCTTGGATTCCTTGCAGCCTGGATTTTCCGCCCCGGAGATGGCCTGGTTTTGGTGGAAGGGCCGCCTCCTGACATGAAAGCGTTTCATTTGGGTGAATACCTGATGAACATTATACCGGATAATGCAGTGGCCGCCTTTGCCCAAGGAAATATGCTTCAAGTCGTATTTTTTGCCACTTTTACCGGTATCTGTTTGCTGCTGATGGGAGCAAAAGCCAAACCCATTACCTCTGCCATCAAAGAAATTATGACCGTGGTTTTCTTCATGGTTAATATGATTGTAAAACTAGCCCCCCTTGCTGCTTTTGCCTTTATGGCATGGTGTGTCGGCACCCAGGGGACGGCCGCCCTTTTTAGTTTGAGTAAAATTGTATGCGCCAGTGTCTTTGCCTTTTCGCTTCAGTATATGGTCTTTGGCCTCATGATTTTCTTCTTTGGTAAGCTCAAGCCCTGGCCTTTTTACCGCAAAAGCATCGCGTATCAATTGCTCGCTTTTTCTACCAGCAGTTCAAAAGCAGCACTGCCTATGACCATGTCCACAGCACAAGAAAAATTGGGGATCTCCAAACTTAGTTCTTCTTTTGTCTTACCCCTCGGAGCGACAATGAACATGGATGGATTGGCAATTTACTTGGGGCTTTGTGCCATCACCTTTGCCCAGGCTGCAGGCCGTGTCCTCACCTTGCATGAATATGGCATTTTACTTGTCACTGCTACCATCGGTTCTATTGGAGGGGCTGGCATTCCCAGTGGGACGCTCCTGATGCTTCCCATGGTTTTGGCTTCCTTGCAACTTCCCCTGGAGGGCGTTGCTTTGATTGTGGGCATCGATCGATTTATGGATATGATTCGTACCACGATCAGTATCACAGGCGACGCTGCGGTTGCTCTTGTAGTGGATAGTTCGGAGAAAACCCACAATGCAGAAGTGTACTACGAAGCTTAATCCACCAAACGAACTCTTTTTCATCAAAAATCTATAAATTCCATTCAATTTACTCGATACCCAGCCAAATTTTTTAAAAAATCAAATATGCCTTCGCTTTGCAAGGAAATTTTTACCCACACGTACAATTTAGCTCAGACCTTATCATAAGGTAAGAAGAGGCGTAATAATCTTAGCAGAGAGGTTATAAAATGTACGTGTTATTTTGGATGCTTTTTTCTATCCTTTCTTGCAAAGCAACTATTCAAGACGAAAAGAAAACTCTAACACCTCTTTCTCCCTTACTCAAGGACGCACCATACTCGCTGAAAGAAACGAGTGAAAATAAGTTTTATTTTGAAATAAAGCAGATGCTAGAAAATGATCCTCATATTACTGATCTGATAAGACTGAGAAAACAAAAATATACACAGACAAAACCGCGTATCTTGATTGTTGGGGCCGGCCCAACAGGGTTGATGACTGCAATCGATAGTTATCTTGCAGGGGCAAGTTCTGTGACGCTGGCTGAAGCACGTACTTCCTATGGAAGAAACACACCCATTCGCATCGATGGACCTAAGATGGACTCCTCTCCTTCTGATTTTGTAGATTTTATTACACAACTACAAACTATTTTGGGGAAAACAGCTTTTTCTTATCTCGAGTCAAATCATATTATTGTAAAATCAGGCCTTAATCACCCTCCATTTACTCGGTCTATGAAAATAAAAGAATTAGAAATGACACTTGCCGCTCTTCTCACTGTACTGCAAGAGCGTGATACAAGTAATAATTTACAGGTGCTTTTTGGGGTTCGTTTTTTAAAATCGAAACAAAACCATACTGAAAATGATGTGATATTGGAATCAAACCAAAATTTAGATCCCTCAAAACGAAAACAGATTATTGTGAAAACAGATTTCTTAATTAGCGCAGAAGGAGCAAAGTCAGAAACCAGTACTTTTATTAATGACAAAGCCCCCATCGTCTTTTCACATGAACCTGTCTACGCAATGATCGCCATTTTTTCCAATTCTAATCAGATTATACCCATCAGTACATGGACCGATTCAACTCAAAATACACAATACAAAGAAACTTCGGATTTGCTAGATCCCTTGTACACAAAAACTTTTTCTGCATTAGAAACAAATTTTCATTGGGATCCATTTAAAATACGTGGTCTTTCTATAAATATGCTACCCAGAACTCGGCTTTTTGTTCTACGAGATGTACTTTACTATGGGGTGGAATTGACCCAAGATCAATACAATCATTTTGGGCAAAATAGAAACCAGCTAGAGCAACTCGCAAAAGCAAGGGGGGCCCTACCACTCTCCTCTACTGCAGATCAACTTGTAGCATTGCCCGGGACAATTGATATCGCAGCATTTAGCATCGAGTTAAAGAAAAAAGAAAAAGTTTTTTACCCCATAAAAGGGACTCATATCTTAGGATTTTTACTTGGAGATGCATTGGCGCAAACCCATTTTTTCACCGGGTCAGGACTGAATCGAGGGTTTGAAGATGGACTTCATATGGGGGAAATGTTAGATGCATGGGAAAATAGCAATACGTACAATTATCAAGAAATCTTTACCAATGGAACATCTCATGACCCGCTGTTAATAGATTTTGACAAAAAAGTCACGCTCTCTGTTGCAACTATGTTTTTAAAATGCAATGGATCATATAACATTCCACCAGATGGGACAGGAAAAAAAGGGTTCATACAACTAGATAAATCTGTGTTTGAAACTCATTTTAGCTCTATTCTACCTATGCTACAGGCTAAATCCAACTATAACTCTGCCAACTGGGCTAATTAAATTCCATAGAATTCGAAAGTTTTTCTACAACTTTCCCCAAAAAATCGTCGTGTAAGCTTCCAGCATAAATCAAGAAGCCCTCCTCTGAAGAAGCCCTCCGTCCATAGACCCTATCTCCCTCCTGCCAAAGCGTAACCATTTTCAATTGCTTCAGCCAAAATCGAATCATGGCTACCTGCAATAAGGCAGCAAAAGGTGGGGGGGCTTTTCCATACCGATCTTCCACAGCATGCTGAATATCACCGAGCTCCTCTTCTGCTTGCACAGAAAATAGTTTCTGGTACAAGGTCAATCTCTCTGGCTCAGATTCAATATAGGATTTGGGTATTAAAGCAGAGATCGACAATTTGATTTCAGGGTCAATCTCCGTAACCACAGGCTTATCCTGTTGACGTTGCACCTCTGCATGCAACATCTCCGTATACAACTCAAGCCCGATAGAAGTTACGTGTCCAGATTGCTGAGACCCAAGTAAATTCCCTGCCCCTCGAATTTCCAAATCAGCTTTTGCAATATAGAATCCAGCTCCGAGTTCTTGATGGGCCACTAACGTATCCAATCGTTTGCGTGCATCTTCGGACAACACATGCTGAGAGGGCAAGAAGTAAGCGTACGCCTGCGTGGAAGAACGGCCAACGCGACCTCTCAATTGGTATAATTGAGAAAGGCCAAAATGCTCTGCATGATTCACGATCAAGGTATTTACGTTAGGCAAATCCATCCCAGATTCAATGATGGTGGTACTTACCAACACAGAAAATCGTTTCTCTACGAAATCGAGAAAAATCCGTTCCATATCAGATTCAGGCATCTGCCCATGGGCCACACGAATGCCCACCTGAGGACAAATACGTTGCAACAGCGCGGCAACCCCTTCAATATCCTGTACCCGGTGATGGACAAAGAACACCTGCCCCCCCCGTTTAACCTCTTGTTCAATTGCAGCTTGTACCAACTCCTCAGAGAAATGGGTCACCACGGTCTTGATGGACATTCGATTCACAGGTGGTGTGGCCAAAATTGAAATATCTCGCAACCCGCTTAAGGCCATATGTAGACTACGGGGAATAGGGGTAGCAGAGAGTGTCAGAAAATCCACTTTTGGCGCAAGTTCACGCCATTTTTCTTTATGCAGAACGCCAAATTTTTGCTCTTCGTCAATGACCACAAGCCCCAATCGAGGCGGTTGCACTTCATGGCGCAACAACGTATGGGTTCCCACCACAATATCTATGCGACCTGCTTGCAAGGCTTCGAGGATCTCTTTTCGTTTTTTAGGGGCCACCAAGCGACTGATAGCCGCTACATTTACACCATATCGCTCAAATCGAAGTCGAAATGTCTGGAAATGTTGAAAACACAGCAACGTTGTAGGGACAACAACCAAAACTTGACGCCCCTCCAAAATCGCTCGCATCATGGTTCGCATGGCAATTTCAGTTTTGCCAAATCCCACATCTCCGATTACCAATCGATCCATGGGGCGATCTCGGCTGAGATCTTGCTCAATTTGTATAAGCGCTTCGAGCTGATCATCGGTCTCTTGGTACGGAAAATCTTCTACAAATCGTTCATACTCCGAGGAAGCGGGAGCATATCGCTCTGCAAGTGCCAAGGTCCGATTCGCTTGGCTATGAATGAGTCCAGCTGCAATATCGATAATGGCACGCTGCGCCTTGGCTTTTTTCTCAATCCATCCTTGACTTCGCAAACGGTCAAGGGTGGCATGATCCGATCCACCAACATATTTTTGAATCTGTCCAATCCGGTCTACGGGTACATAAATTTTGTCCCTGTCCTGATATTCGAGGACGATAAAATCCATGAGGATATTTTGAATCGAAAGTTGTGTAATCCCTTGATATCGACCTACTCCATGCAAAAAATGGACCACCAAGTCTTTCTCTTGCAACTCCAGCCAAGAAGAAAAAGCGTGCTCCCATTTTTTCTCTCCTGAAATGCGTTTTTTCTTTCGGCGAAATTGGGTTTCGACAGAAAGAAATATCTCCGAAAATTGGGGCGTCAATCCCCCTCCGCTTGCACCTTCTCCTTGAGAAATCAGATACAACGATTTTTCCAGCGGAATCGAAGCAGAAAGGGGAATTTCAAGCGCCCCATCTCGCTTCATGGGGTTTCCAAATTCAAGAAAAGGCACCCCCCACTTCTCTGGCTGCGCTTCAAGGTGAAAATGAAGCGACGGAGGTACCGTGGGTATTTTCCGAATTCGATCTTGTTCAAATTCAAACTGGATTCGTTCGAAAAAATGCGTGCGTGCTTCTTCACAAGCTTCCAAACCAGAGGGGAAACAGAACAAGGTCTCTGTTATATATTCTTCTAAGCCAACCGGGTGTTGCATAAAAAAAGGCGCGTAAATTTCTTTTCCATGTGGAAAGCTAGTCGCAGAAAGCAGTTCTTGTACGATCATATCTCGATCGAGTTTGCTTCCATCGAGATGCAACAGCTGATCATACAAGGATTGGATGTTCGACTTGGAGACAGGACAGGACACTTCACTGGCACAGTCGATGATTAACTCGGTATGCATTTCATAGGAAAGTTGGGTTTCTACGTAAAAAGAGCGGATGGAGTGTATGACATCCCCGAGAAACTCTACTCGCACCGGATCAGCATGCCGCAATGGATATATGTCTAAAATACCACCTCGAACCGAGTAGGTACCGCGAATTGCTACGCGGGACACCTCATAATACCCGAGATTTTGCAGCGCCTCGAGGAGGCTCTCAATCTCCTGTTCTTCTTTCAATCGCAACGTGCATGACATTTTTTGCAAAACAGCCGTTGCCACTACTTTTTGGGCCAATGCTGGCAACGTGGTAAAAACCAACAACCCATTCGTAGGCTGTAGCATGCGTTGCAAAGTACAGAGACGCTCTTGCCAAAGCGCTGTCTTATTATTGCCTCGCTCACTACCCCAAAAAGATACTGCAGGCAGAAAACATACGGTAGGAGTAGAAGATAGAGAGGAACAAAGAGAAGAAAAAAAGGCTTTCCAAGAAAGAAAATCTTTCTCAAATGGAAAGACCACCACATATTTTTTGCTTTGTGTCTTGTCGAGAAGAGAGGCCAAACAAAGTCGGGCATGGGCATCAGAAGCGCCCTGGATCTGCACCGACTTCGATTCGGTGATGGCTTGGTGTAACGCCCGCAACTGGGATTCTAGGGTTGGTTCCACCATCAATTGCTCCTTTTTTATACTTGCGGAACCAACTGCGTAGTTTCCGCACCTCCTTGGAAGAAAGTTTTAGACGTAGGAACCGGATTCGATTTTTTCTAAAATGATTTTCTCAAACCCCCGAGGATTCCCTGCATCTACGCTAAAAAAAGCTTGTTGCTCACACCGCTTTTTATTCTCAATCAGCCATTCCAAAATCTTTACCAAGCCTTTATTTCTTCGACTTTTGAAGAATGGATCATTATCCAAAGCATCTCGCGCCTTCTTCAAAGAACGCTTTTCGACAACATCTGACTCTCTGACATCGTAGGCAAACAAATCATACTTCGCAATATCCTCTGGCAACACCCCGAGGAACCGGACATCCGGTGCGGAAAAATCTGCATTTCGAATCAAAGAAGAGGCTGACCCAGCCTTCAAGGTTCGATAGATATTTTGAATCGTGTACGCATCCAAGTCACCAAAGAAGAAAATGGGAACATTCAATTGATCTTGAATTCGCTTTACCCATCCACGAACGGCGTTAGAAGGAACCCCTTGGGCACCCACCACAATGCTTGGGGTTCGATGGGTAAATCCGTTTGCTACCAAGGTATTTGCCGTACCTTCAGATTCTACGACCAAACAAAATTCGACTTTTTTCTTTACCTTCAGCACCAAATTTTGAGGCCGGTTTTTTGGCATAAAAGGAGACGTACCCAGCTGGGATAGATCGATGGTGGCTTCTGTTCCATCAGTAAGCTTTTCCACTACCACCAATTGCTTGGAGTAGGTTTGCCCGCCTCTATCGTTGGCATAACAATTTAATTCTTCTCGATAGCATTCGAGAATTTCGCAAATAAAATCGATCACGGAATCAGACTCTACCTGATCCTCAAAGTCTAGAGGCTTTAGATTTTTGTTCTGCTTCAACAAACCTTTGCAAACGTAATATAATTCCCTTTTGGTGTTGACCCCACCCGACTTTACGTTTCGCAGCACAATTTCCAACATAAAGACAGCTCGCGCCATCTTCTTAACAGAAGCCACATTAAGTTCTGTGGACGTTTTCTTTGAACCAGGGGTTAAATACCCCACAGTAGGAGAGTAAATACAATTATCTAAAGAGCATTTGGTTGCCTTTAATACCGGACGTTTCCCCTCTTCTAAGTCGGTAAGGATTTTCTCACAGAGTTCCTTGGATAAGAATGGAATCGCATCTTTTTCTCGAATGGCATATCGGACCATACTTATTCTTCCTCTCGATTGGTTTCATCAGAGTCTATTTGATTATCTTCCTCAGTAAATCGTTCCAACCGTTTCTTTTGCTTTTGCATATGTTCACTCAGTTTTTCTTCTGCATGGTCGAGGGCCCGCTGAGCGGCCCGGTCATCTCGACCTAAGATTTTTTGAATGCCTTCTTCAGCTCGTTTTTTACGGCTATCCGGGGCTTGTAAAATACGACAGAGGGACTCTACCAAAGCGGGGCCAAATTGCTCAATATGCGCTTTTTTAGATTCAAGCTCTTTGGCTCTGGACTCTCGGTTTAAGTGCTTGGAAAGTTCTTGCCCCCCTTTCATCAACGCTTTTCGGATTTCCAGCACCAACTCATCTGAAGCATCGATGGTTTCTTTAGAAGCGTTTTTGAATTTAATAAAAGGAGAGACAACACTCACTGCGATAATATAGGGACCGGTAGGGAGTGCTCCTTTCGTTTGCTTGAGACCATAGGACCGCCACAAAATCGTGGTAATGGCTTTCACAATAGCACAAGAGGCTTTGTCAAATTGTAACGGCACTCGATTGGCAAAGCGCAGCACTTGGACCGAATCTTCCACAGAGCCTTCTTTGGTAGACAAGCGAGCAATGGCAACCTCGACCTGGATGGGCTTGAAGTCGCAGATACAAGGTTTTCGAGATACCACAGAGAAGTAATCGATATCACCCAGTCGCTGAATGCTGATAGAAAGCGCTTCTTCTCCAATGGCCATAACGGATTGAGTAGATGGTGGCTTTAACGGTGCATCTTGAATAGCTTGATATAAAACCTGAAGCTCTTCATCCTTTAGTGAACTCACCGCCTTGGGTAATAGCGCTGCAGGTAATTTGGTGGTCTTGCGAATCGCCTCTACTTCTTCTTTTCCCAGACGAGAAAACTCTTTGCACAACCAATCCATCAACTTCATGGTACCGAACAGGCGCGCATGGGAAATAAACTCCCCCAGCTTCATGGTATGAGGATGGGGTGGTGTTGCATCGGGAATTTGAGGTAAGTCATCGGAGACTCGTGGAATATGGACCTTTTCAATATCCGGAAGTTCATAGGTAAGGCTTAAATGGGGATTGAGCAGCACGTTACCTCGTAGGTAAGCCAAAAGCCCAGCCTCCCCATTCAACTGCACACGACCATCGATGATGAATTCCACGCGGGTACCATGGGGTTTTTCCCATGCCACCATTTGCTTTTCCTGCATCAACCCTTTGTTTTTCTTATAATCGGTGGCGATAACGCAAGACAACGCCTTGCTTTGCCCCTTTTGCTTCGTCAAAACTCGCGCACCAGTAGCAGAGGTTTGCACCGCCCATGTGGTGGCTGCGGAGATCCCGATCCCTTGCTGCCCCCTGGAGCAACGTCCTCGTCCAAATTTGGAAGAAGCCAAGTACTCGCCGAATACCATGGGGGTTTGCTCAACAGAAAGACCGGGCCCGTTATCCTCGACCCCGATCAGAATTCGGTCGGTATTTTTAAGATTTCCGCGGCCCAATCGACGCACATAAATCTGAATATCGGGGAGAATTTTGTGCTCTTCACATGCATCGAGGGCATTATCCAGCGCTTCCTTTAGGGTAGTCAGCACTGCTTTTGTGGGAGAAGAAAATCCCACTTGTTGCAGGTTCTTGGCAAAATATTCCGCAGTACTGCTGGACGTAATCTTGTTCTTTTCGGTCAACGCACGCTCTCCTTTTCCTTATCCTGCCGGCTTCTACTTTACTTCTTCAAATGAAGAACGGTATACAATATGTGGCCTATTTTCGGCGGATTAAACTACGATTGTAATGAAAAATACCCAGGAGCGCAAAAAGATGAGTTTTACCCTACCTGCCCTTCCCTATGCCATGGATGCCTTGCAACCTCACATTTCTCGAGAAACGCTAGAGTTTCATTACGGAAAACACCACCAAACATATGTGACCAATCTCAACGCCTTGATTCCTGGCACAGAGTTTGCCGCGGATTCTCTTGAGGATATCATTCGAAAAAGCAAAGGTGGCATATATAACAACGCCGCCCAGATTTGGAACCATACTTTTTATTGGAATTGCTTATCGCCCAAGGGCGGAAAGATGCCGGGCGGTAAGTTAGGTCAAGCCATTACCAGCACCTTTGGCTCTTATGAAGCGTTTCAAGAGGCTTTTTCTACCGCATCAAAAACCCTCTTTGGCTCCGGTTGGGCTTTCTTGGTCCAACGCGCCGACGGGTCTTTGGCGATTACCCAGGAATCCAATGCAGGCTGCCCGCTCTCTAAGGGCGAAACTCCCATCCTCACCTGCGACGTCTGGGAACATGCCTACTACATCGACTTCCGCAATGCACGCCCCAAGTATCTTGATGCATTCTGGCAGTTAGTAAATTGGGAATTCGCAGAAGGAAACTTTCGATAGGGTACGTTTTCATAGAGGGGAAACTCCGGAGGTGGTTCCCCTTCTATGAAAAGTATTAATGCCTACTCCACGGCAATATTGAGAGGCGAGACAACACCCCCTCTGAGGAGGGACATGGAGAGAGACTTGGCATTACGCAAAGACTGCAACAGTCGAATAGCAGCAGCAGCATCAGTCAAGGGAACTCCATTAATTTCTGTTATCACGTCTCCGTTTACCAAGCCCGCTTTTGCGTAAATGCTATCTGCATCGATCAAATCCATTTTGAATCCGACCATCTGCCCGTTCTGCATATAAGGTTCTGCAGCGGCATGCATTAAAGTTTCCGCCAGTTTGCTAGGCGAGAGGTAGCTATCTTTGTAGGCTTCTGTTATGCGAATATCACCTCCGACCCGCTCAAACCCATCTTCTTTATAGCCACCGGTGACGCCAGTCGCCACAGGCGCTACCGCCTTAGGGGCACCTTTTTGTAAATCTTGGAAAAATTTGTCTCGATAGGCCATAAGTAGACTGACGCTATTTTGCTCATAGAGTTGGAAGGTAATCGAGTTCTCTGTGATATCAAACAAGGTATACTTACCGAGCAGGACATTTCCCACGCGATGGGCTTTTACTTCATTGGTGGATAGGTATTTCAGCAAGACCACGCGGGTATTTTTGTCCTTTGTGACGATGGTGCCCACAATAGCCAATTGCAAGGTAGAGATGGACACACGTGTGACACTGCTTTCACTTCTAGAAGAAGGATTGGCTGGTATTTGTAATGCCAACAAGGCAAGGGAAAGCCCCAGTGTCCAGGAAAGCGCTGTACGAATGAAAGAAATAGGTGGATACCGCACACGTGATCCTTATCGTTCGAATCAGATTCATCGTTTGTATCGGTATGTAACTAGAAAACTCAACTAGGAAGATTCTCATGAGTGTTGACCCCAAAATGGTCCAAAAAGTGCTCTCCAGTAAGATTATGCAGCTCAATAATATCATTGCAGATATTGATGGCCTTTTGACAAAAATGGAGACAAACTTCTTTCGTGTCAGCATATTCGGATCTGCGAGAATGAAAGCAGATACCCCCATGTATCACATGGTATGTGAGCTGGCCTATGAACTTGCCCTACGAAACTGTGACATTGTCACGGGGGGAGGGCCAGGACTCATGGAAGCCTCGAACAAAGGGGCTAAGATGGTAGCCGGGCATAAAAGCCGCTCCATTGGGCTACCGATTCAGCTTCATACCTTTGAAGGGGGGCCCAATCCTCACTTGGATGTAAAGCGAGAACATCGCAGGTTTTCTTCTCGCCTTGACGAATTTATGCGGATTAGTCATGCGGTAATCGTAACCCCGGGTGGCATCGGCACAATCCTCGAATTGTTCTATACTTGGCAGCTATTACAGGTGCATCATATTGAACCAAGACCCATTATTTTTCTGGGGGATATGTGGCCAGAACTCATTGAGTGGATGCGAAAGTGGCCCCTGACAGAAAAACTTATGTCAGACACGGATTTCCATCCCATCACCGTATGCCAAACCGTGGAGGAGGTACTTACAGCCTTAGATCCTGTGATGCTGGCGTTTCAAGAGCGGAAAGTCGCTGGATATCAACGGAATCATTCATTGTAACAATATGATATTGCTGTTTATTTTTGATGCCAGTTGAATCTCGCCCGGGGAAGGCGTACAACTCCTTCTATAGTCCGATTTTGAGTATTTTTGAGATAATATCCCTTATTTACTATGAGGTAGATCGTATGCATACCCCGAATTCTTCGATGGTAAAATGTGTCACCTCCCTCTCTTTTCTCCTCGTTTCACTCGTTTCAATCTATACGGCTTTATGGGTCTATCCCCCGCAAAAAAACTACAGTTGGTCCCAGTGGTTTCACCGTACCCCGACAGTAAAAATAAAGTCCGGCCCGGCAGTGCCAATCCAGATACATCCAGCTCAACTTGCAGCACACCCAGCTCAACTTGCAATGACAGAAAAGATGGAGAGAGAAAGCCTCTCTTCTAGTGAAACAGTTGCGGCACCAACGCGTACTACCACTACTACATCGAGTGGATCTGCTGGAGCTGGGTCTGCGGCTGCTACTCCCACACAATTTAAAGAAGAGCTGGAATCTGCCATGAAGCTAGTGGACACAGGAAAGCCAGCAGATGCAGTGCCCATCCTCACCAAAATTTTGGAAAAAGAACCCAATAATGAGATGGCACTGGTAGAGTTGGCCATGATTCACTTGTTGGATTTCAAAGATCCAGCAGCTTCTGTGCCTCTCTTAGAAAGAGCTGTCCGGGTAAATCCCGGTAACCAAGTGGTGATGTCCGAAATGTTGGGTGCCTACGAAGAGATGGGGCAACCTGAGACTGGGATGAACATCCTGCAGCAAATGTATGAAGAGCAACCACAAAATCGCGAACTCGCATATGGCATCGGAAAATCCTACTCCGATATGGGGGAAAACAGCAGAGCACTGCCATTCCTCGCAGAGGCCGCCAAGGATGGGAAAAATATCATGGCTATGGAGCAATTTGCCCATGCCACTGCTGCTACAGGGTCTGTGGATGACGCTGTGGATATCTATCGTTCGATTGTAGATAAAGAGATAGAAAATCAGAAGAGTGGCTTATATGCCAGCGAGCCTGACCAAGGTGTGGAAAAAGTGGCGCTGGCTCGAATGGCTGCCGCTCATGCACTCATGGAGCAAGCCCAGCAAAGTGGGGTAGAAAATACCGAAGCCGCACAAGAACAAATGGCAGAAATCGGAAAGTTAGCCCCGACACCGGAAGCCAAAGCGGAGTTGTTTGAGAAATTTCGACGCAAAAATATGCGATAAGAACCTCCTCTATCGTGGGGGATGCCCACACGATAGAGGCGCCCTGGGTTTGACAGGAATTACTCCCCCCAAATACTGGCATCACTGTCATACCAACGATATAGTGTCGTATAAGTATCAGTAAAAAAGTGAATACTTTGCTTACCGTGCGCCTTCAGATCCCCAAAAAAGCTCTCCTTACTCCCTCCAAAAGAGAAGAAGGCCATGGGAGCCGGCACTCCGATGTTGATCCCAATCATGCTCGGATCTACTTCATAGGCAAACTTGCGCGCTGCAGCACCAGAGGCGGTAAACAACGTACTGGTGTTGGCATAGGGGATTTCATTGATCCAGGCAATGGCCTCCTCCAGCGAGTCTACCTTTCCCAATAAGATAACAGGACCAAAGATCTCCTTTTGGGCAATTTCCATGTGCGATTGAATATCAGCCAGCACGGTGGGTCGAAGGAAAAACCCCGGCAAAGCATCGACCCCCTCTCGTCCATCAAAGAGCATACGCGCGCCCTCTCCCACAGCACGAGAGATCAAGTCACAAATCCCTTGTTTCGCAGTCGCAGAAATCACAGGCCCCATATCGGTTGTCGACGCCAATCCATCCCCCACGCAGACCTGTTCCGCAATGCGAGCGGCACCGGTTTGAAACGTTTGATAGGCTTTGTCCCCCACGCATAAAATCACAGATCCAGCCAAGCAGCGCTCGCCGGCACACCCGATCACCGATTCGACAGCAGTACGAAGTGTACGGTTTTGCCAGGTATCGGTTTGCAAACTATCGGGTAACACCACCATGACATTTTTCGCTCCCCCCAACGCTTGGACTCGTTTGCCATGGGCGCACCCGGTCGCATAGACATGCTTCGCAACTGGGGTAGATCCAACAAAGGAAATACCTTTCACCTTAGGGTGTTGGCACAAGGCATCTACTACGATTTTGCCCCCTTGTACCAGGTTCATAACCCCAGCTGGTAACCCTGTTTGAGCCAAGAGTTCAAAGAGCTTTACGCTGGTCAAAGGCACTCGCTCGCTGGCTTTCAGCACATAGGTATTTCCACACGCCACAGCAAAAGGCCAAAACCAAAATGGCACCATCGCGGGAAAGTTAAAAGGCGCAATCCCCGCAAAGACACCCATAGGCCGTCGAATGGAAATAGAATCGATCCCGGAGGCAATGTCTTCACTGCTTTCCCCTTGCAATAAAGAGGGGATCCCACAAGCGGTTTCCACCATCTGGATGGCCCTTCGCACAGAACCTCTCGATTCCAGTAAGGTTTTGCCGTGCTCTTGGGTTAAAATCCGACTGATGGATTCCTGCTCCGCTTCTAGTAAAGTTTTGAAGCGAAACAAATATTGCACCCGTTCTATCGCTGGTGTTTTGCGCCAAGAAACAAAGGCCTGCCCAGCAGCTGCCACAGCTTCTTCGACATCAGCGACTGTACCCAATGGGGTATGAGCCAGAATTTCTTGCGTGGCCGGATTGATAACGGGAACTGTGTCGGTAGCACGAGAGACTTTCCATACTCCACCGATCCAATTGGGTACAATCATGATCCTGCTCCTATTGGGTATCAAATCAGTACGATACCGTATGTGTCGACGTAAATGTAGACTTTTGATACCATGGCGCAGTAGCATGCCTGTTCGTCATCCCCTGCAGAAAGGGCCTTCAGTTGGTTGCACCATTTCATACAATATATAGGATCGGGTTGCTTCTTCTCCTTTTTGGCTGCCAACATGGAGCTGAAGTTTTGGAGATGCAATGGGGTCTTCAACCCCTCTACCAAGGGTTTATTCCAGGGCAAATTGCGGTATTGCCCTGTCAAATTTGGCCTCAACAGGCGACCTATCAATATCAACCGATTGGCAATGCCGCGCCTACGGACGAAATCATTCTCTGTAAGCGAATCGATCAGATGGTACTGGATGGATTTTTGCAACAGCCCTACATGAGCGGCTTCACCCCGAAATCTGTAGCCAAACAGATGGAGGCTACCTTCCCCGACTACATTGAAAAAATGCAGGTTCTTTGGAAAGGCCCTCCATGCCCCTCCTGTGAAACCCCATTGGAATTTTATAAAAAAATCTCCGCAATGGAGCCAAATTGGTTGGCCTGGCTAAAAAAAGTAAGCGAACAAACTCGATATAGTGATGCAGTCCTACTGCCATTTCTTCTCTTTGCCCAAGAACAGCAGTTTGATGACCGCGGCATGGGGACCTCTCGACGGGCAGCAGGGGTTTTGCTTCTGCTGCTCTCCACCCACGATGGCAGTTTAATCTGGGGGGGGAAACAGACCGCGCTCTTGGAAACCCAAATGCAACCTTCGGCCGCTATGCTTTTCCCCCCCTATCCAGAATGGGAAAAGCTGTACCCTGCCTTGTTTACGGAAGGGCTTTGGAAAGGATTTCCAGGACGGTTATATCGACCCTAAGGCAAGGGATGCACCTACCCCAGAGTCTCCCTAGTACCAAAAAAATCCTTACTTCTTCGGCAATAACGGTTGAATTTTGGCCCAAATCTCTTGGGTCATCTGCTGAATCCTACCCGTTTCACAGCTCACCCCTAGGCTTTTACAATTTTCCAAGTGGTTCTCCTCAGAGCGGATCGAAAGAAACAGCAGTACGCCTGCTACGACAATCAATAGAAAAAAGGACAGGAGTAACGCTTTGATACGATGCATCATAAAATCTGGTATCCGAAAAGGGTCTGTGCCAGCTCCACAGCCAGTCGCCCACTTTGTTGGTTCACATCCTGGAAAGGATTTAACTCTACAAGATCGAAGGAGGAAAGCTTTTTTGTTGCAAATATCCTTGCGAGGGCAATATGTGCCTCGCGAGCGCGAATTCCGCCATTACAACGGGTAGAGACACCCGGCATTTCTACTGGATCCATGCAATCCAGATCAAGAGAGACATGAATGCCTGCGGTTCCACCGCCTGCAATTGCAATGGCATCTTCTATCACGGCTTCCATGCCCCGCCGTTCAATGTCTCGCATGGTAAAGCAGGTTACGCCTGTTTCACGGCAGAAAGCTTTTTCTGCTGCATCAAGGTCTCGTAACCCAATGAAGACGAGATGCTGGGCCTGCAATTTGGGCCGTGGAGAATAGATGTGGGTAAGTTCTCGGTATCCGTATCCCAATAGTGCGGCAGCTGGCATGCCATGGATATTGCCTGTAGGCGAGATTGCAGGTGTATTCATATCCGCATGAGCATCAAACCAAATCACGCCCAACGCCTGTCCTTTCTCATGATAGTAATGGGAAATTCCACTAATACTTCCGATGGCCACAGAGTGATCCCCCCCGAGCACCAAGGGAATAGCGCCGGCTTGTTTGGATTGGTAGGTTTTTACCGCCAATTGGCTGCATACCTCTGCGATAATCGGCAAATATTTTTTCTCTTGTTGTTCTTGCGCAAGGGTTTCCTTGATCGGAACGGGAATATCGCCTCTCTCAACCATGTCCCAGCCGAGCGCCTGCAACGCGCTATATAAATGGGCGAGTCGCAACGCACTGGGCCCAAGACTGGCCCCTCGTATGTTGGCACCAAAATCCAGAGGGGCTCCAATGATTTCAATGGATGTCATCGCAACGTTCCTTTGCAAGCCAATAAAAATGAACGGGAGGGATTTTTTTTCCATCTTGCCTTGACTGGGGGTAAGGCGCTATCTTCTTTTTCCTTGGCATCCAAATTATTCGTCATGCCCAGGGCGTCTGGGCATCTCCTTGTGTTGAATAGAAATACGATTTCACCCCTGTAGGATTTGATCCCTGTGGAAAAAAAGCATGAGATACAGAAAAAGCTAACCAGCAATATCGTCTTGATGGGGGGGCGCATCGAGATCGTGCGGGTTATCGGACAAGAATTAGCCCAGTTCTTGGGATATGGTTGCCTCAATCTGGAGGGCTGGATCGAAAATACCCATAAACGATCGGTAGCAGATTTGATAAAGGATGCGCCCACCGGACTGGAAGAAAAGGTTCTGGAAGCACTGACAGATGCACAGAAAATACATAATCATGTGGTCCTGCTGTCCTTGAGACTCTGGCAAGGAGAATGTCTAGCTAAAGCAGTAAAAAGCATTGGCCCCCTCATTCTATTGGATTTCCCTGTCCAAGCCTACTTTGCGTCCGGTGAACAAACTGAACTGAGAGAGCCCACCCTTCTTTTTTCGGAGATATCGAGGTATTTGCATGACCAACCGGAGAAACAAAAACAATTTGCTGAACTTCTTGGAGTAAGCGAATCAATTTGTCAGAATGCTGATTTCATTGTAAACGATCAATATTCAACTTCCGAGGAAGTCGCGCGAGGCCTTAAGCAGCTGCTAGTAAAAAAGTTTTTCCTGAAATTGCAAAAGAAGAGATAGAAAAATACCCTAACCTCACAAGCGCATTTTGATCGATTTTCGCTAGAATCAGCTATAATCGGGGTAGATGCTGTTGAGAATTCCGGATGAGGATGTAGGCCAACTTATGGGTTTTACTGATCGTCTTTTATACGAATGGCTGGAGTACAAGCGGGTTCGAAAATTTCCGATTCGAATTTCTTTGTATATTCTGGCTTCCGCATTTGTCTTTGCCTCTCTCGCCACTTCTGCCATTTCGCATTGGTTTTCGCCTCTATCCATGCTGACAGAGGCGAAAAAAAACCCTTCTGCTCCACTCGATTGGAAAGAAAAAGTTACCCTTACAGAGGAGAAAACGAAAGTCGTTCTCGATCGAAATCTCTTCAATCGAGCCGGTGAGGTACCGGAAGAAGAAAAAGCAGAGAAAGCATACACAGGCATAGAAGCCATTAAATCTACCCTTCCTTTTACTTGTGTGGGGATTATTTTTGGAGGAGACCCTCACTCGGGGATCGCCGTTATAGAGGATACAGCCAAGCATGTAGCCAATAGCTTCTTTGTGGGCGATTTGCTTGGAACCGATGCTACCGTCTCAGAGATTTTGCAAGACCGCGTGATTGTAGAGCGAGGCGGACATCGCGAGTATTTCCAATTGGAAAGAAATCTCAATCTAGATAAAAAGCGCAAGAAAAAAGGCGTAGATTCTTCTAGTGCCAATCAAGGCTTTGCCACAGAGCCACCGCCTGACAAATATAAAGAGGACGGGTTTGAACGACAAGGTACTGCCATTACCGTATCTACGGACTTTCGAACCAAATTGTTAACCAATGATTTGAGTAAAGTTTTGCAAGATGCCAAGGCGGAGCCAAATCTGGTGGGAAATGAATTGGCTGGGTTTCGTCTGACTCGAATTCGAAAAGATTCGATCTTTGAGAAATTGGGCTTGCAAAATGATGATGTAGTTCGCGAAGTAAACGGCGTATCTCTCTCAGATGCAGCACAATCTGTCAAACTACTGAATTCCTTGAGAGGGGAATCTGACGTAGAGTTCCGGGTCGAGCGTGGAGGCAAACAGATGACCTTTAACCTGCAAACCAAGTGAGTTGCGTGGATATGCATCTATGAAAGAACGGCTGCTACAATTTTTCCAAAAAACACTAGCGGTGTTTCAGGAGAAGAAATTCAAAATACCAGATGAGTGGATCATCTTCTTCATTCAAGGTATTTTTGTATGCTTTGTCTCGCTTATTGCAGCTAGCATGGCATCGTCTTTTTTTATTCCGTTTTTTGTGCGTCCCTTTTTACAGGCGGATATGATCCCCAAAACAGATCCGACGGTTTCTTTGGCCTCTGGGGAAAAAATCAACTATTTGGTGGTAAAAAAGACCATATTAAATCGAAATGTATTTAATAGAAGCGGTGAATTACCTAAAGAAGAAGACGAAAAAATTACGCCGACCAACGCGGGAAAGACTTTTGATGATTCTACGCCTTGTGTTCCCACCAAGGTGAAGGCCACCTTAGTGGGGACTGTCTTCTCTGATACGGGGAAATCCTATGCTGTGGTTCAAGAAACAGGGTATGAATTCTCAGATATTTATGGTGTAGGGGATCTTATTATTGGATCCGATGCTTCGGTTGTACGGGTTGAGCGTAATCAAGTGATTTTGAATCATGCTGGTAGAAAAGAATGCCTTCAAATCAAAGGATTTGATGAATTGGCGAAAACAGAATCCGCAGGAGGTAGCTCGGCTGGTGGTGCTCCGGTTGTGTTGGGTTCCAAATGGGTCACAGGGGAGTTGGGAGAAGGATTTAGCAAAATCATTCAAACAGCACATATTGTGCCCAATGCAGAGGGAGAAAAAGTCAACGGATATAAGATATTTGGTATTGAGTCCGGTACGCTCTTTGACAAAGTTGGACTAAAGGATGGCGATATTGTGGTACAGGTGAATCGGGTGCAGCTGGATGCAAATAATGGCTTCTCCTTATATCAAGCTTTCTTGGAGTCTCGCAATATTGTCATCGATGTATTGCGACAAGGCAAAGATTCAGCCACCATTCATGTAAAGATTGAATAATGCCGTTGATGCCCATTGATAGTTCATCGTCATTCCCAGCCCGCAAAGCGGGCGTTGGGAATCTCCTGCGTTACATGGAGATGGCTCTTTGTTTTTCCTTCGGCATGGGAGCTGGGGCTTTGCGTGCAGATGTATCGATGAACTTTCCCGATGGCATTGAACTTCCAGCTCTTATTCAGGCTGTATCTGCGTGGAAAAAAGATCGGACCATCTTATTTACTCCCCAAGAGGTGAAGGGGAAAATTACGATCATCTCTCCAGACAAAGTAAGCGAAGAAGATGGCTATGCCGCATTTCTTGCCAGCTTGCAGCAGCTCGGGTATTCAGCCATGGAGGCAGGAGATGCGGTCAGAATTGAAAAAATAGACAAATCACGCAAAAGCACGACGAAGGTATTTCAAGGGGAATATCCGATAACCGAAGATGTCATCACCTATCTATATCCACTCAAAAATGCCGATGGAGAAGAACTAAAGAGAGTACTCGCCAATTTCACCAATTCGGGCACCATTCAAGTCTCACAAAAAACCAATCTACTCATTCTTAGTAACACGGGGATGTATATCGACCATGTTATGCGAATTATTGAAGTGCTCGATGTAGATCGTCAAAAAATGCGGGTAGAAATATATCCGGTATCTCGGCTTTCCGCAGAGGCGATGGTATCCCATCTACTCGGGATATTTAAAAAATCGCCTGAAGATAAAAATTATGGCGATTGCACCTTTTTAGCCGATTCTCGTACCAATTCTGTTATGATCGCGGCCCCAGTGCAGAAGATAGAATCTCTATTAACCGTAATCAAAGAGATCGATTCCTATACACGAGAAGGGGAGAAGACTTCTTCTTTACATCTGGTTCCGCTTCGATTTGCGGAAGCAAAAAGTGTGGCAGCTCTTCTAGAATCGGCAAAGCTGATGGAGAAAAAAGACACAAATATGGGTGGCGCAAAACAGGAGGCCATTCGAGTGGTAGCAGATGAGCCGAGCAATTCACTGTTTGTACTTGCAGATGCAGATACTTTTCAAACTTTTCTTGCCGTGGTTCGAAAATTGGATCAGAAAAAACGTCAGTATGGGATTGAATTGCACATTTTTTCCGTCACAAAATCTTCTACCATGAACTTTGGGACTTCGCTGCTTGCGGGTGCAGCTGGAAATAAGACGAAAGGGTTGATTGGCTGGGAGGCCGCGCAAACAGCCCCCTTGGTCTTGGCCTCTTCCGATTCTGGCTCTACGAGTGCAAGCAAAAGCCAACAAGCTCAACTCACTGCCTCTACCTTCGATGAGGGAGTCACGTTCTCCTATTTATCTGGCACCCAGGTAGAGATTCCCGGTTTGGGAAATTTTACCCCGCAAGCTCTCCTAAAAACGCTTAAAACCGACAGTGATACCAAAGTATTGTCAGAGCCTTTTTTGCTCACCCAGGATCAACAAGAAGCCACTTTTAGCGTGGGCCAACGGTTGTTCTTCAACATCCCCATTCAAGCTGGACTGGGCACAACACAAACTCAGCCCAACATAGATCGACAAGATATCGGGCTTACACTTCGAATTACGCCCCATGGAGACGCCCAAGGGATTTATACACAATTGGAAGTAGAAGTAGAAGATACCACGGTCGCGGGGATTCAGCCGAATGGATACCCAGAATTAGGCAAGAGAAAAGCCAAACAAATTTTACAAGCCAGAAATGGGCAGATGATTCTGATGTCAGGATTGAGAAGAAGTATAATATCTAAGACGGAGAAAAAAATCCCCGGGTTGTCGGATATTCCGGTTGTTAGCATTTTTGCTCGCAGCACTCAGGATTTACAGACAGAAGAGAACTTGATGCTATTTATGAAAGCTACACCGATGGACGAAACCACTGGATACTCCAGTCAATATGAAGAACCCTTGGAAAAATTGAAGAAAGCGAGTGGTATCACTCGTTCACAATCATAAAAAATGATCCCTGGATTGCAGTGAGGAAAAGATGGAAAAAATTTCGGTTGTAAAAGCATGGATCGCGGTCGGCTTTCTTTCGATTTGTTGCCTAGGGTTTTCGCAGTCGACTGAGGTGCAAGGACCTCTACGATCCACCCCAGCACCAAAACCAAAGGGGCCAGGTCAGAAAAAAGATGATTCAATCATCATCAAGGCCCAAAAAGCGGGCGTTTCAACCGGGAAGCCGGAGGATAAACTCAATCAGGAGAAAGAAGCCGCTCAGAACAAACCGGGCGGTAAGGTGGGGCATGATGAGCTAAATGATGCAATGGATGAGCAAATGATCTCCATCCCGGCTGCAAAAAAAGGCGCCCTCAATGTGCCCGAAGGTCGGGAATTGGTGAGCGTGGATTTTCCTGAACCCACAGACATTCAAAATGTGATCAAAGCCGTTTCTTTATGGACGGGAAAAAACGTCATGTTGGACCGCAACGTGACAGGCAAAATTCAGATCATTTCCCCCAAAAAAGTGACCAAAGAAGTCGCGTATGAAGCCTTTCTTTCTGCTTTGAGTATGCTAGGACTGACCACCGAAGATACCGGTGATATGATTAAGATTGTGAAGTTTTCAGCTGCTGTAAAGGGGAGCCGAAAAACGTTCTATGGTGCCAATTGGGCGCCTCGCACGGATGAAGTCATTACCCAAATCATCCCTTTGAAATACATTGATGCAAAGCAGGTGCAATCTACGTTGCGTCAAATCGTATCTGCCAATTCAATGATCGCATATGAGCCAACCAATACGTTGATCATCAGTGACAGCGGATATAAGGTACTTCGCATTCTCTCCATTTTGGAACTATTAGACGTTCAATCTCAACAAAACAAGGTACTGATCGTGCCCGCCAAATATTCGGATGCCAAAAGCATTGCCGATAAGGTTAACCAAATCTTGCAAGCTTCCTCCAAAAATCGCGGTGGAGGCAGTGGAAGCGGGTATAACACCTTTAAAATTTTGACGGATGACAAATCCAACTCCGTGATCATATTTGGACCACCACGCACCATCAAAGATGTTCGAGAGTTGGTCAAGCAGTTTGATATAAAAATTGATGATCCTACAATGCAAGCCTCCATTCATGTGCGTCCACTGGATTATGCAGATGCGAAAAAATTAGCTGCTACGCTTTCCAGTCTAATGCAGGGCGGTGGTAACAAATCAGGTTCACCTTCCCCTTTCAGTCGACCGTTAACTTCTTCCCTCGGAAAAAAAGACTCTGCACCTTCCGTTGCTGAGTTGGGAGATGGAGTAAAAGTTACGGCAGATGAGTCTTCAAACTCTCTTTTGATCACCGGATCTCGGGTTGCCTACGACGCGTTGAATACCCTGATTCGCAAGCTCGATGTACGCCGTGCCCAAGTATATGTAGAAGCGGAAATTCTTGATTTGACCGAGGGAAATGGGCTGGTCTTTGGCACTTCCATTTTTTCTGGATGGGGAAAAGAAAGTGGCGCAAAAGGGGTTGTAGGATGGGAAGCAGCTCGTATGGCACCTCTTATTGTAGCCAGCTCAGACAACGGGATGGCCGGTGCATCGAAGGCAACCAATGCAGCCGGTGTTGCAGGCGCATTTGCTGATAGCATGAATATCGGAATTCTCTCCGGTACATCTATTAACGTACCAGGACTGGGTAATTTTACCCCAGGCGCCTTGATAAACTTGGTAAAGACAGATCAGAACACCAAAATTTTATCTTCGCCTCATATTTTGACGTCTAACAACGAAGAGGCATCGATTACCGTGGGAAGTCAGGTGTATTTTAACTCTTCTGCTGTAAATCCGACGACCGGAACTCCGGTACCAAAGGTGGAAAAAGAAGAAGTTGCACTTACATTGACCATTACGCCCAATATCAGTCACTCCAATTATGTAACCTTAAAGTTGGATTTAGAAAACAATACCATCACAGCGATTGATCCAACGACAAAGCTGCCGCAAGTAGCCAAGAGAAAATCCAAACAGATCGTGATTGTGAAAAACTCTCAAACCATCGTGATTTCCGGTTTGGTGAACCACACTGAATCAGAAGTGTATAAGAAGATTCCGTTGCTGGGAGATATCCCATTGCTTGGATGGCTATTTAGAAACTCCAGTGTATCGAGTTCCAAGAACAACTTGGTTATTTTCTTGACACCCCATATCGTCCATGGCGCAGAAGATTTGGCTGTGATCTACAAAAACAAATTGGCGGATCGAGACAAATTCTTTGAAGGGGTGTATGGCTCCAATTATAAGAACGATAAATTCTACGAAAAGCTGCCGACAGTAGAAAAGGGGGAATTTAACGCGACCCCCATCGATAAGGCCGAGCAGCAGCGATTGGATCAACAGCGAAAAGAAATTTTCCAAATATTAGGATACGAAAAAGATGATGAGCCGGTAGCCCGACGTAAAGAAGCAGAGGTTGCTGTACCGGTTTCCTCAGGCGACGGAGAGTATGGAGAAGAAATTGGGGTGGGTAGCCTAGAAGAGCCTCCTCCAGTAATTCCACCCAAAGCCGGGGTTCTCTCTCCCGCAGGAGAGTTGATTGAGCCGGGTGGGGATTTGGAGCAGGCACAACCAGTTCCCGCCTCTGATGACAAAAACAAAGGACGATAACTATGACGCAAGAGCGTGGGTCACAACCAAATTCTTTGCAATCGGAGCGCAAGCACCGAAAGAGTTTGGGTCAAATTTTGATCGAGTCAGCTGCGCTTACCGAAGAACAGCTTAAAGAGGCGCTATCTCAACAACAGTCTAGCAAGAAAAAACTAGGCGAGATCCTCATCGATCGAGAGTTTGTCACAGAAGAGAATATGTTGCGCGCCCTCGCTCGGCAGTTAGAGCTACCGTACTATGAAAAACTCCCGATTAGCGAAATTGACCCGCTCTTGGTGGAGAACATTCCGATTCAATTCAGTCGGGACAATTTGATTCTTCCCATTGCACGAGATGAATTTAATGTGACGGTAGCAGTAGCAGATCCGTTGAATATTTTCCCGCTGGATGATTTGCGGCTGATTTTGTCGACCAACATCAATATCGTGATTTCTTCGCCAGCTTCTATTTCCAACGCCATTAACCGGGTGTATGAAAAGTCCCATGATGCATCTGAAAAAGTCATTGATGAGCTGAACGTACCCGATGATTCTTTGGATGACTTAGAAGAAACCCGAGATTTACTCGAGTCCACAGATGATGAAAAACCGATTATTCGGTTGGTAAATGGGCTTCTTTCTCGATCTGTAAAAGAGCGTGCTTCCGATATTCACATCGAACCCTATGAGAATGACATTGTGGTTCGATTTCGGTTGGATGGGGTATTGCATGACAAAATGCAACTACCGAAGCGCCACCTGAACTCTTTGGTCTCTCGTATCAAGATTATTGGTAAGTTGAATATTGCAGAGAAACGAATCCCGCAGGACGGCCGCATCAGCATCAAAGTAGCAGGGAAAGATGTAGATGTTCGACTATCGATTTTGCCAACAGCCCATGGCGAACGGGTGGTGATGCGTCTTTTGGATAAGTCTGCAGGGGTAAAGCGCATTGAAGATATGGGTATGGATGCAGTGAATGTGCTGCCAAAGTGGAAAATGCTGCTGGCAAAAAAACACGGCATCATTTTGGTAACGGGTCCCACAGGATCCGGAAAAACCACATTGCTATATGCTTCTGTGTTGCATATCAATTCGTCAGAAATCAACATTCTCACCATCGAAGACCCGGTAGAGTACCGACTGCCAGGTGTAGGGCAAATCGATGTAAAGAGTAAAATCGGCCTCACTTTTAGCGAGGGCCTTCGCGCCATTTTGCGACAAGATCCCGATGTCATCATGATCGGGGAAATTCGAGACGAAGAAACAGCTTCTATTGCGGTCCAATCTTCTCTTACAGGTCACTTGGTTTTCTCTACGCTCCATACCAATGATGCACCGTCTACCGTTACTCGATTAGATGACCTTAATATTCAGCCTTTCCAAATTGCTTCTGCTGTGCTTGGCATTCTCGCGACGCGGTTGATTCGTAAGCTATGCTTGAATTGTCGACTCAAACATACCGTGACCGAGCGTGAGTTAGAACTCATGGAGCTACCAAAATCGGATCTTGAAGGCAAAGAGATTTATCGAGTAGGCGCTGGATGTGAAAAATGTTTTGGGCAAGGGTATTCCGGTCGAACGGCAATCCATGAGCTACTGGTGATCGATGATGACATTCGAGAAGTAATTTTAAAAACCCAAGATGCTTCTGTCATTCGAAAAGTGGCAGTAACAAAAGGCATGGTAACGTTGCGGCAATCTGCGATTTCTAAGGTTATCGAAGGGTTGACCTCCATTGAAGAAGCCATTCAGAATACACAGACGGAAGAGTTAGAGAAATAATTTTCTCGTGAAGAGGCGCTAGTATATGCCCATTTTTATCTATAAAGGTTATGATGCCGCCACGGGAGAAAGTCGAAAAGGCAAGATCGAAGCGGATTCTTCTCGTGGTGCTCGGCAAAAGTTAAAGACCAAAGACAAAATCATCGCTTCTGAGATCAAAGAAGAGGTGGTGGCTAGTACCAAGAATCAGAAAGCGGCTGCCCCTTTTCTTTCATTCAAAGGTAAGGTAGATTTGACTGAGTTGGCAATTATGACACGCCAATTCGCCACCTTACAAAATGCCCATGTTCCCTTGGATGAATGCCTCTTGGCACTCACCCAACAAGTGGACAATGTGGTATTAAGCAATACCTTATCTGCGATTAAAGATGCGGTATCAGAGGGAAAGTCTCTTGGGGAGGCCATGACGCCCTATCCCCGTATCTTCAATCGTCTCTATGTAAATATGATCAGAGCTGGGGAATCCTCTGGTAGCTTAGGTCTTGTGCTGGAGCGACTGGCAGACTTTCAAGAGTATCAAGTTGAAGTGCAAGGAAAAGTCGTCAGCGCCATGTCGTACCCAGCTTTGATGATTGTCGCCTCCATGGGGATTATTGCCTATCTATTTGTGAGTGTTGTACCGAAGTTGCAAAAAGTATTTGATAGCATGAAACTGACGTTGCCCTGGTACACATTAACCTTGATTTCCATTTCGAATTTTTTGCAAAATCGATGGTATGTACTGGTTGCTGCAGGTTTCGGCGTCGCTTTTCTCCTTAAAGCCTGGTATTCCACCCCTCGTGGGCGAAGAATTGTGGATTATTATTCACTACGAATTCCCTTGTTTGGCCCTGTGGTAATGCGGGTCAACGTATCAAAATTTACCAAAACCCTTTCTACTCTTTTAGGATCTGGGGTTCCCATTATTGCAGCCTTGGAAATAACCAAAAATGTGGTGGGAAATGTATTGATTTCTCAAGCCATTGAAGAAGCCAAGGTCTCTGTCCAAGAGGGCGACAGCTTGGGACTCACCTTAGAAAAAAGTAGGCAATTCCCCCCGTTGGTAACACATATGATTCGAACAGGCGAAAAAACGGGGGAGCTGGAGACCATGTTAAAGCATGTAGCGGAAGCCTATGATGCGGAAGTATCCAGAAAGATTGACGCTATGACCTCTCTGATCGAACCCTTGATGATTATTCTCATGGGGGGTATTGTAGTACTCATTGTTTTTGCTATGTTAGTTCCCATGTTAAGTATCATGAGTCAAATGCGCTAATTTGTTGAAAAAGGAGAAACGCATGAATCTGAAGAAATGGATGCCGACAGGTTTTTTTCCTGCCCAGCCGGGAAAAAACGCTCTGCAAAAAGGGCTTACCCTCATCGAAATCATCATTGTGGTGGCCCTATTGGGTACCTTGATGACCATCATCGTACGAAATTTGACCCAACAGGCAGATACGGCTAAAGAAGGGCAAGCCAAGATTGGGATGGCAAACATCGCACAAGGACTGCAACTGTATAAAGTGCAAGTGAACCACTATCCAACTACTGAGCAAGGCCTTGCCGCATTGGTTTCCAATCCAGGAGAAAAAGCGTGGCGTGGTCCATATATGGAAGAAAAACAGTTGAAAGATCCATGGACCACCCCGTATGACTACACCTCTGATGGGCGTACCTTTGAGATCATTTGTGCAGGTAAAGATCAAACAATTGGTACAGATGATGATATCTATTATCCAGAGCGTCCGGAAGGCGGAGAGCATGGAGCGGCTGCAAAGCCAGCTGGTGACTAGAGGCGTCAACGAGAATTTTTTGGTGCGCTGTGAGGGGATGTGACGTATGACGCGAAAATCCATGCGGGCTTTTACCCTCCTGGAAATTCTCATTGTGCTAGCCCTAATTGGGTTTGTGTATGCCGTTGCGTTACCCAGCTTGACGATGCGTACCGGCACCCAGGTGAGCAATGCCCTGGGTCGCCTAGGGGAAGATGTTCGCTCCGTATTCGATCTTGCCATTTTGACCAATATGCCACATCGGATGGTATTTAATCTTTTTACCGGTGAATACTGGGTAGAGATTTGTGATGAGGCCGATGTAAAGTTATCA
Organism: Deltaproteobacteria bacterium; assembly: GCA_947466225.1. Taxonomy (GTDB): domain Bacteria; phylum Bdellovibrionota_B; class Oligoflexia; order Oligoflexales; family Bog-1112; genus CANIBL01. The sequence goes on along the minus strand of CANIBL010000017.1, from coordinate 6,059 downwards.
GCCCCTGTGAACGGTACCGATTCTCCCTCTATGGAGGAGGAGCGCCGAGACCGCTTTGAAACTGAGTTTGAAAAGTATCGTGACCTTGTCGGGCATCCTGTGAAGGATCTTACCTCCGATGAAGAAATTGAACCCTCCTCCCCGGTATTAGAAGCAAAGGCTCGGCTCAAAGGGCCAGGATGGAGCCGGTTAAAAGGAATGGAGTGGGGCGAGCGCTTATTGGGGGAACAGATCGGAATTCGGTCTATGCAAGCCGAACATCACGAGCGGAAAATTTCCATTGAAGATGACGGGAAAGATGCAATCGCATATGTCTATGTTTTTCCAGGATATATCGAGCGAGCAGTGTTTTATATCTATTACCGCGTGGGGGAATTTGCCTTCGATATGGAGCAAGCACCGTATACGATTTTGACACGCCCTTATAAGGGGGAATTGGATATTCGGTCTGGACTTACAGAAGTAGATGTTCACTCAGAAGACGAATCGGTTTGGGGGCCGTAGTGCGAATAAAACCGAGCGAGAAAAGCTTTACGTTGATCGAGACGGTTTTGGCAGTTGGTTTACTGGCCTCTGTCTTGCTTGAAGTTAGCTTTGTGCAGGCAAAATTTGTTAATTTTTCGATCCTCTATCGCAAGATGACCCAGGCCACTTGGTTGGCAAAAGCTGTGATGTCAGAAATCGAGTATAAGTGGAAATTCTATGAGCTAAAAGGCATTCGCGCTGAACTGGGTTCTGAGGAAAAAAAGATTCCGGACTCCTTTTGCCCCAAAGATCCGCAGTTTGATTGTGATTTTACTTATTCCGTAAAAATTGAAGACTTTAAGCTTCCTGTTGTGGAGATGCTGGCTGGCTCCATGGCAAAATCCATTGAGGGCGGCGACAGTGCAAGCTCGCTCATTAAAGACCAAGTAGAACAGGTCTTGGGCAAAGAAATTTTTAAGACAGCAGAAGTCATCGTTTCTTGGCCAGAGGGTAGTAAAAAAACTAGTGTCAACCTTGCCTATTTGCTTACTTCCCAGCAAACTTTAGACGCCTACATTGAAGCATTACCCCCCGTGGTTGAGGACACGAAGGATAAAGATAAAAAAGACGGCCCCCCCCCTCCTGTGGATCCAACTAAGCCTGTCGATGAACTTCCTCCTCCGCCTGTGCCTCCGATTCCCGATGGAGGGGAGTAAGAGATGGAAGTATCCCGTAAACAATTAGGTTTTACCCTCATCGAGGTGATGATTACCATCGCCATCTTAGCCGGGATGGTGCTTTTCATTTCTCAAATGTTGCGTGGCAGCTTTGATATGAGAGCCAGCTTAAGCCAAAAAAATCGGGTTACTGGTCGCATGAACCGGGCCATGTTGCAACTCAATCAAGATCTTACCCATGTATTTGTCTTGGATGATCGGATGCCAGGTCGAAGCGATCAAGTGCACAAAAGAACCCTCTTTCGTCTAGAAAAAAGCACTTCCATTGATACTTTGTCTTTTACCTATATGGGGCATCGTCCGCGTAACCAAAATGCCTTTGAATCCAACCTTTCCTACGTGGTGTACGAGGTGCAAGCCTCAAAAAAAATGCCCGGGCGCAGCCATTTATTTCGGGGGGAATATCCTCGGGTACCAAAGAATTTTAAAGAAAAGCCAACCATGCAGCTTTTTGCCGAATATGTAAAATCTATGTCCATCGAACTATGGGATGGAGAAAAATGGCGGAAAGACACATGGGATAGCAGTCGGGGGGAAACCAACAACCGAGTACCACATATGGTTCGTATTACATTAGTTGCCTGGAATCAGGAGCCCATTGAGGGTGTTGCCATCGATGAATCTCAAGAAACGCTGACGCAATATAGTACGGTGGTCTATATCCCAGGCGCTCTTTCTTTTACCGAGTTGAAACAGCGGATGAGCTCTTTCGAATTGAAAGCCATTCAATAGGCAGGACCCGTGGACGGATGGAAAAAACGTTGGGCAGCGATGGGGGTGAAATGGGGATTTCCCATGCAAACTCCTACAGGTGGAAATCCTGATAAACCAGGGTTTAGTAAAGGTATTTCTTTATTAATCGCACTCACAACCATTGCCATGATGATCACCATGGTATCTGACCTCATTGTAACCTCCAGTGTAAACCTTGAGTTGTCTTTGAACTCTCGAGATCAGATCCGAGGGGAGTATGTAGCAAAATCAGGGTTTAACTTAGCCCTATTTTTGATTACCGGTGGATATGCAGTAGACCTTAAGAAGGCGAGTTTACCTCCGCCAATAGGGGGGAAACCCACTGACTCTGCTGCAAGTACATGGCAAATGCTAAATGATTTCCCCCCATTGGGGGCTAATATGGTACGCATGCTCAAAGCCGGCACCAAGCAAGAGAAAGACAAAAAGAAGAAAGATAAGGATGAAATAGGCGATGATCCATTTCATTTGGGTGGATTTTTAGCAGAAAAAACAGCAGATCAAATGGCACTCTTCGAGGACCAATTTTCCATTAAAATTACCGATGAAGCAGGGAAAATTAACCTGAGTAATTTGATTAATGTGCGCATTGGGCAATCTACCCTGGACCGCTTGGTCGCTCTTTTTTCCTGCCCAGCAGAAAAAGAATTTTTAGAAAGCAAGAATCTGCAGCCTCAAGAGCTGGCGTATCGAATTTTTGATTTTATTCGCATGAGTACAGATGATGCTCCCTCACCTGAGAGTGGGCTGAATAGTCGAAGTGATGCATATAAAGAGAAAGTTCCCCCTTATTCTGTAAAAGCCTTACCTTTAGATTCTGTAGAGGAGCTCCATCTCATCAAGGGGTGGGATGACGACATTCATGCAGTTTTTGCCCCTTATTTGACCGTATACCCCTATCTTCGAGGGGAGGCGGTACAGGAAATTCATAAGATCAATATCAATACAGCACCTAAAGAGCTGATGTCTTGCTTATTCCCCTCCGTTTTAAAGAATGAATGCTACGAAAATTATATGAGAAAACGAAAAGAATTGGACGATAACAAAAGCCCCATCACGAGTGGAGATCTCAACGCTACACTCAAAGATCTTTTCTGTTATACAGAGGAGGAAGCAAAAGCTGCTCAGTCTGGAGAAAAAGCACCCATAACTCCAGACCAATGGTTGACAGATAAAACTACGGTATTGCGAGTAGTGGTGGAAACCAAAACTGGCAATCAAAGCCATACCTTGGTAGCAATTGTGAGAAGAATTGCCCCTCAAGACAAGGAGTTTATGCGGGACAAGCAAGAGGTAAAACGAGCCTATGAGATTCTCTCCTGGCAGTTGTTATAGGGGAGAATTTGACACCCTCGCCTCCTGCGAGGGAGAATAGAAGAGTGGGTATATGACAGAAAGAAAAAGAGTTTGGTAGGGTGTTTCTTCTTCTGGTAAGGGAATCGATATGCAAAAGATTATCGGCCTCGATATTGGTAGCTATTCCATTAAGGCCGTGGAAATTGTCAATACGTTTAAAAGCTATGAAATAGCCAATTTTTACGAAACCAAAATTCCCTTGATAGAGGGTTTTTCCCCCGACATCGTAATTCCAACGTGTTTGGAGCAGCTCTTTACAGAGAATAAAATCGAGGCAGATCGCATTATCACAGCGATGCCAGGCCAATATATCTCCAGTCGAATTTTAAGCTTTCACTTTTCCGATCCGTATAAAATTCAAGGTGCTATCTATTCAGAAATTGAAGATGTGGTCCCATTTAACATCGATGAAATGATCATCGATCACCAAATTTTAGGGCAAGTTGATGGACAAACCCTTGTTTTGGTTGTGTTAACGAAAAAAGCCTTTCTTCGAAGTTTTTTACAGCATTTGCAGCGAGTGGGCATTGACCCAAAATCAGTAGATGTGGACTGCCTGTCTTTTTATAACTTGTGCCCATATTTGGAAATGGAATCAGGGAAAATCTACGGATTTGTGGATATGGGGCATGAAAAAACTTCGATCTGTCTGGTACAGGATGGAGTATTAAAAATGTTTCGCTCCATCAACTTGGGTGGACGCTATCTCACAGACTTTTTGGCGCGAGACCTTCAAGTTTCTTATAATGAGGCGCAGCGCCTAAAGCATCAAGTCAGTCGAATTTTGCTTTCAGAGGGAGAAACCGCCTCCTTATCTTCGGACCATCGGCAGGTGGCCGAGGGCATTACTGCGGGTACACAGGCTATCGTAAAAGAACTGGGTCGTACGCTCTATGCCTTCAAAAATTGGGAAAAATCTCCCATTGAGCGGATCTATCTATCTGGCGGAACCAGTCAAATTCAAAATATTGATACCCATCTTTCCTATCACCTTGAAATTGATATCCAAAGAAGCAAATTAGGAAAAAATGCACTCAGTATGGATCCACGATTGGAAAGTTCAATTCCATATATGTTGCAAGGTATCTCCATCGGAATGCGCTCTGTTAGTACTGTTCGTAGACACTCTCAAATCAATTTGCGAAAAGGTGAGTTTGCCTATGTCCAGGATTATGAATCGATCCTGAAATGGGTAACGTTGATTTCTAAAGGAATCGGCATCGCATTATTTTTACTATGCGTGAGTTATATATCCAAACATTATCTTTATACCAGTCAAACGGAAAAAGTCCGTTCCTTATATGAAAAAGAATTTACCCTGGCTTTTCCTGAGTTAAAGAAAAAATATCTAGGCGGGAAACAACCGTTTGATAAGGTAAGAAAAGATGCGGAAGGATTGTTTCGCGAACAAATTAAGGCGAAAAAACAATCCATCAACACATTTTTAGCTTCGAATAAAGACAGTACTGCGATGCAAGTTCTGGAAAAAATGAGTACAGGTCTTCCGAAAGAAATTGAGTTTGAAATTGTAGAGTACAAATATTCCGAGGTTTCAAAAGACGAAGGCAATATTAAGCTTCGAGTGGAAGCAGATTCATATGAAATTATTGCCAAGCTAAAAAATGCTTTATCCGCCATCCAAGGCTTTACCCAAGTGGAAGAAAAATCGTCGGATACAAAACCTGGTACCGAACTTAAAATCGCACAAATTGAAATTACATATAAAAAGTAGATAAAGAGGTAGTGAGATGGAGTCGATCCTTGCGATGATACGAGAAAAGCTGTCGCCTCTGATCAACCGGTTGCGAGAAAAAACACTTGGAGCTCATAACGAAAATCTTGATTTGTTGGTGGACAGCTTTTACAAATTAACGCCACCTCAACGAAGTACTGCCTTAGCTGGTGGAGCAGGTCTCATTGTCGTTTTTATTTTGTTTTCTATCGTATTGTATTTTGTTCAAGTGAATGTACTGCAAACTGATCTTGACAAAAGTATGCAAGCCATTGCAACCTTTCGCTCTTTGAAAATGGAAGATCAAGAGATATCAGCAAAATTTGATAGCCTCGTGGAGGGTATCAATCGCAAAAATAAGGGGTTTTCTTTTAAGCCATTCTTTGAAAAGCTATCCAAAACATTGAATTTGGAAATTTCGAGTGTTTCAGAGCGGGATGCCCCGTTGGATCAAACGGATCCATTGACCAAAAAAGTAAAAGTGGTCAATGTAGAGGTTAAACTACCCAAAGTTTCGATACCGAAATTGCTAAATTTTATTGTGGAGCTGGAGAAATCGAATCATCTATTGAAAGTACAGGATATAAAAGTCACAGGCCAGTATGGAAATAAGCTGTATTTTGATGCGCAATTGGTCATTCGTGGATATGCAGCTGGAACCTAGTGGAAGAAGAAAGGAATTCTATGAAAAAGAGATATAAAATAACGGCGTTTTTCCTCCTGGGAATCGGGAGTTTTTTGTTTTTCTTTTATTTAACTTTCCCATTTGTCATCGTAAAAGAGTTTATTCAAAAAAGCGTCTACCAAGCTACCGGCTATTCTTTGCAAATTGATACATTATCTGGAAAATTCCCCTTAGGTGTGAAAGCAGTTGGGATCCAAATTGCAGGAGCGGGAGAGAAAAAAGCTGAGTTGGGGAAAGCCTCTGTGCAAATCGGATTATTGCCCCTGCTGCTTGGAAATGCTTCGATTACGGTTGAATTGCAAGACAAGAAAAAGGGCGAACTATCTCTTTT
>CANIBL010000016.1 GCA_947466225.1 Deltaproteobacteria bacterium | reverse complement strand
ATGTTACCAAAGGCTTTCATGGGCTGTCCGAAATTCTTGTTTATCGCCATAACCTGAAAAAGCGTCTAAAAGCTACTTTCGATCAACAGCCAAATTTGTCCCATAACCAAAAATTACCAAAGCCCTTGTCCCGCAAAGCTTTGCTTCTTAACCGAACAGCATTGGCATAACGGAATAGACAAAACCTACATAACGAAACAATGAAACATGCTCTGCGGGTGGAATCTATCTCCACTATTGTGGTTTATCAATGATTGTATTTTTTATTGTAAACAATGAAAAGACTGCATAGGAATCAATGAATTACGAGAGGATATGCTATTTTTTTGCGTTTTTGCTTATAGTTTGGTTGTGAAATACGCTATTTTAGCTCAGCTGTTGTTGCGAACTTGAACATGCTCGATCGAAGGAGAAAAGTAAAGGGTAGAACCAGAGAGGGAAAAAATGAAAATTCATATATGCTATTGCACCCCACTCTTCATTTGTTGGTTTTCATTGCAAGAAATCTATGCAACGCAAACCCCTGCCATTCGAAAATCAACCCTTGTAGAAAAAAAAATGGAAAAGGAGGAAGAAGCCTCACAAACCGCTTTTTCGGCGGTGTTTTACAAGCAAAATTATATTTTACCTTTCTACTATACGACCTCTCCATATAGCCAAGTCTATCAAAATAACACGCCAGAAAATAACATCAAAAAAACAGAGTTTAGCTATCAGCTCAGCATTAAAGTACCGATATGGGAAAATATGTTTGCTTCTCGTAGCAGCTTGTATGTAGCCTATACGCAACTTGCTTTTTGGCAAGCATATAACCATCTTCCTTTTTTCCGTGAAACCGATTTTGAACCTGAAATTTTTGTAACCTATAAAATGGCAAAGCCTGTTGCAAGGGGTTGGTCACTGGATATTCTACAGGCAGGCGCTGTGCATGCATCCAATGGATTTGGGGACTCGCAAGAAAGAGTATGGAACCGTTTTTATCTGGAGGCCGCTGCTTCTTCTACCCATTGGATGATCAGCCTGCGGCCCTGGTATGTCTGTCGGAACTCGGGCTATAACAAATACAATCCGGATATGGCAAAGTATCTCGGGTATGGGGAAGCCACCCTTTCATATAAATTTTCCCAACACGTGATCACAATTAGCGGTCATGGCTTATTTGAAGAAGGAGGCCGTTATAAAACTGGCGTAGTTACGTATACATTTCCTCTGAGTCCGCATCTAAATGGACTTGTTCGGGCATTTAGTGGGTATGGACAAAGTCTCATCGAATACAATCATTACACAAACGGGGTTGGTGTGGGTATTGCCTTCAACCCAAGCTTATAAAACCCGCACAGCTTGACCCAAAAAAATTGCCTCTGGTGAAAGATGGGTGCGGTAGGCCAAGACTTCAACCCCTTGGCGTCTCGCCTCTGCAAAAGCCTTGGCATATACAGGGTCAATGTGTGCAGCAGATGCTACAGAAGCCCCATCGGTGCGGTTCACGATAAAAAGCAATACCGCACGCTCTCCCCCTTGCTTGAGGCGTTGCAAGGTCTCCAAGTGCTTCGTGCCTCTGGCGGAGACAGCATCGGGAAAAAACAAGGTGTCGCCTTCGAGCAACGTTACATTCTTTACCTCTACCCAGCAGACTCCCTTTGGGCCTTCTAAACGAAAGTCCAAACGACTCTCTCCTGCAGTGGCCTCTCGCTTCCAATTCGTATACTCTGTAAGTTCAGGTATTTTTCCTGCCTCCAGTGCTTCTTCTACCAGCTTGTTGGGTAAATGGGTGTTTACCCCCACAAAGCCCTGTGCCGTTTGCGTGAGCTCCCAGCAGTAGGCATACTTACGTCCTTTCCCCGGGTGATGGGACAGGTAAATGGTATCGCCTGGGGCGCCACAAGTGCGCATACTACCGGTATTGGGGCAATGAGCAGTGAGTAAGGTGCCATCTGCCATTTCGACATCAGCTAAAAATCGTTTGTATCTGCGAAGCAGCGTGGCGCGGTGCATGCTAAAAATCAAGGGATGCCTTTTCTTTCTCAAATAATGCTTTTTCGGAAATCAAGGTAAAGCCGTGTTTGGCCAATCGATTGGCATAAACGGAGTGCCGAATGCGCAGTTTGCGCAAGGTGCCCACGTAGGCTTGTCGAATGATTTCTACATTGATGCGGTATTTCATGGGGGAGCCAGCCATCAGTTGGGCGCATTCATCATAGGGTTGAAAGACGATAAAATCTACTTCCGGATATCGTTCCGTGAGGTGCGCTAGCGCAGTACGAAACCGGGTATACACCAAGGTCTTGATGGTTTGAATCAAATTAAATACCCCACCTAATGCATCCATGCCTTCTTCGTGGTTGGTGTAGTAGGGTTTGAGAGGGTCGATGATAAAGATCAAGCTACAGCCCCGTTTCACCATCCATTCCAGGTTACACGTGCGGGTGATTTGCCCATCGATGTAGTTTTTCCCTGCAATCATATGAGGGGTAAAAACCGGAGGCAGCGCGCAGGAGGCGCGTACCGCATCGCTTATTTTGGCATCTTGCCACGGGGGCGCGCCAAAAATTACATGTTCATAGTTGTCTTGGCTTGTAGCGCCGATGATGAGTTCAGCTTCTAAACTAGAAAAAGAGTCATCACCTCCGTACTCCGCAATGGCATTGGCAATATACTCTCGCAGGTGGTCGCCTTTAAAGAACCCTGTGGGGATGCTGCGGAAAAACTTCTGCGCCCACTGATACGGGTCAAGCCCGGACCAACGTATACTTTCTTTTGCGATGCGGCCGATGATTTCTTTGCCGGCAAAGTCGTAGAGGGCAGAGCCTTTCATTTGGGGCAGGCGATCGGACTTTCCAAAGAGCGAGGCCGCTACTTCTTCCATAGGAATCTTACTGGCCAGAATCGTGGCAACAATGGACCCGGAGCTCACCCCAGAGTACAAGTTGCAATCGCTAAAAGCCCGTCCCGTTAAACTGGACTCCAAGGCGTAGGTACAACCAACTTGGTAGAGAAATCCTTCGAGCCCCCCTCCGCTCAGGGCGCATCCGATTTTTTGTTGGTTTTGTCGAAGATCGGCGATGAGTATCTTGCCGATAAATCGCAGAATACGAGAAAAATTTTCTGGGGCTACCAAAACATCTCGTACTTGCTCACGTCCCAGAATGAACGTGCGGTGGGCAGAGTCTTTACGATCATCTAAGATCACCACGGTACGACCCATGGGAAACTGAAAATCAGGACCCCACAGCTCCGCTAATGCTTGTAAATCCCCTTGCAGCTTGTCCATGGCAATGACGGCGTCAAGCCCTCCTTGTCGCTCATCATAGAGCAGGAGATCTACGGGGTAGCGTCGTAGGTGCGGTGTTATCGCATCCAGGGAGGGGTAAAGATAGAGGAATAACTCGAGCTCGGTAAAACTCTTGTGTGGGATCTTGTAGCATTCGACCTGTCGATCTCGGCTTACCTCGGCATGCATGTGCGTAAGGCTTTCTCGGGTGAGCATCAACTGCGCTTCGGATGCAACCAACAGCAGATTTTTTTGCATGGCTCTCTCCCTTTACCGATGTTGTTCTAATGCCCGAAGCAGGGCCTCTGCCTCGGTGTATCCTGTAATGCGGATGACGTTCTCAGGGGTTGCGGGGTCGGGAATGAGTAGCAAGGTTGGCAACCCGGGTGCATGGTATTTCTCCAAGCGGGCTTCGTTTTCTGTCGTGTCTTCGGTAAGGTCCAACTTGAGCAAGGTCCAGCTTTGGAGGGCCTTTTGTACCCGAGGATCCGCAAATGTTGTAACATCCATTTTTTTACAAGCCTCGCACCACTCGGCCCACATGTCGATGAGAAGGGGCTGCTTTCGTTCTTGAGCAGCGGTGAAGGCCTCGGCCTCCTCTAGGTTCCATTGTACCCCAGCACTGACTTCCGTGGTGGGATGGGTAACGTGTTCGAAGGTAGAAAATAACGCAATCGACAGGCAGAGACTGACCGCGAGGGAATCCCGACGCTTGTGAGTGCGCCCCATTTTGCGTTGCAACAGTGCGATGCAGAGGCTGAGAAGGAACGCGCTGAGTCCGATTTTATCCCAATGGTGATGCAAACTTTTAAACAGGTCATAGAACGGCACACGCAGGTAATACCAGCCCAGTGCCAACATGATCGAGGCAAAGCTTACTTTCACCGTGTGGTCAAAGTGACGGGGGAGTTTCACTTTCTTCACCACGTGAGCGGCTTTGGCTAGTGCTACATAGGGCAGTGCAAAGCCTATGCTGTACATCAGCATGAATAAGCTGGCGCGCCACGGATGCCCTGATGTCGCCGTATAGGTGAGCAAGGCAGCGAGGATGGGTCCTGTACATGGTGCTGCTACAAATCCAGCGCCAATACCGAGTACAAATGCGTTGAGGATCCAGTGACGGGAGTGTTGAAAGCGAAAGCCAAAGGCTTGGGTGCGGTTCCAGTGGCCATATCCCAACATGGAGCAGGCGATGCCGATCATGAGCAAGGCAAAGGCCAGGTTCACCCCGGGATGTGCCATGAACTGGCCGAAGAGCCCCCCGGTCCATGCGGTTACCAATGCCAGGGAGGTGTACGTGGTCACGATCCCCGCGGCGTAGCTGAATCCTGCGATGAGAGCGGAGTTTTTTTTCTTCTGTTTACCCAAGAGGCCGATGGTGATGGGGATCATGGGGTAGACGCAGGGCGTGAGGTTGGTGAGCAAGCCCCCGAGGAACAGCAGTAGTAACAGCCACCCCCAGGCGCTGGAGCGGAGGAGCTGGTCGGTTTCTTGCGCATCTAGAGACAAGGCTTTTCCGAGGGAAGGAGTCGATGTCACTTGCTTTGTTGCAGCTGAGCTTGCAGGGGGGGTATACGCCTCCGCTCGAGCGAACACGGGGAGGGAGATCTCTTGTACGTAGGGATGCAGACACAGGCGTGCGGTGCACCCCACGGCGCGGATGTGGAGGATAAACTCAGTTGCAGTATCTGAGGGGGAGGCTTGTACGCCTAGCTCAAATTCTCCCGCTGTATAGATAGCTGCTTTCTTGGGGCTCTCGCTCAGTGGATCTTGGATTTCTTGCACTGGGGGCGCGCGTAAAATTTCGATGGGTAGCCCAGCCGGGCTTTCAAATTGGAGATTGTGGGTGTAGATCGAGAAATCATGGAAGGTTTGGAGGCGAAGGGAGAGTACCAGGTAGCCGTTGTTGTATCGCGCGGCGCCTGCGCCCTGCCATACAATGACATCTTGAGGGCGAAAATCTACAGGGGCGGGAGCGTCCAGCGGCGTTAATACGGAGGGGGCCGTGCGCAGCCCTGCCGAAAAAAAACCAATAAATCCCAGTATCAACAGTAACTTGTTCATATTCCCTCCTTTTTGTCTTGGTTCGCTATCGGGCTCAATCTCATGAAGGCCTTGATAAGGCGGAAAAATCCTGTTGAACCTTCTGTCAACCTTCAGTATAAGAGCGGTTTAGTCCAATGTGGGAAAAGGTTCCCTGCCATGCGATGTGGCTTCTCCCCATAACCCATTGGAAATCGAATGAAAAGACAAAATTCGACAGATATTCTGTCCCGTTGCTTACAGGTGAGGATCTATGTTCCGCAGCAAACTACGTAAAGGCGATGAAGTAATCGTGATCTCTGGTGGATCCAAAGGCCACACAGGCAAGATCGACCGTTTTGATCGTGCAAAGGATCGCGCGTACGTGGGCGGTGTGAATGTGCGCAAGAAGCACCAACGCGCCACCGGTGAAGGCAGCGAAGGCGGCATCGTAGAAAAGATCATGCCGATCCATATCAGCAACCTCGCCCTCGTCGACCCAAAAGAAAAGAAAGCCACTCGTTTGGGCTACCAAGTGCTAGATGGCAAAAAAGTTCGGATTGCCAAGAAGTCCGCTTCCGTTCTCTAGTCCCTCCGAGAGGGGCCTGCCCCTCGATCTTCTCTTGATATTCCCCATAAATTGCGCATGATAGAGGCCTCGTTTATCTACGGAGGCCTCTACTATGATTTCTCGGCAGCGGATGTTGATTCTCAGCTCCCTTCTCTTCTCTTCTGTGGCGTGTGCAACGGATCATGCCTGGGTAAATCAAGGTGGTATGTGGATGCCAGAGCAGATCAAGCAACAAGCTGATTTGCTGCAACAGTTGGGTGTTGAAGACCCCGCGTTTTTCTCTGATCCCCAACGTATGTCCTCTATCGTGAGCCTGGGTTTTTGCTCTGCTTCTTTCGTTTCTAAGCAGGGCTTGGTTATTACCAACCACCATTGTGCCGCAGGTGCTGCGAGCCGCATGACAAAGGAAGCGCAGTCTAGGGGGGATACAACTGCGGACTATTTCAAAAAAGGCTTCTATGCGTCTGAGCTCAAAGATGAAGGGTCGGCAGGGTCTGGGTACCACGTCTATGTCACCCAATCCGAGGAAGATGTCACTTCTATCGTGAATGACGGATTGGATAAAATCCAAGATCCAACCGAACGGGGTCTTACACAAGAGAATCGCTGCAAAGAGCTGGTTCAAATTGCCGAGGCAGCCGATTCTAGCATTAAGGCGGAAGTGAAAAGTTATTTTCGCGGTGAAAAATTTATCCTCATCAAAAAATTGAACATTAAAGATGTGCGCGTAGTGTACATACCAGAGCAACGCATCGGCAATTTTGGGGGGGATACAGACAACTGGCACTGGCCGCGTCAAGTCGCCGACTTTTCTTTCTTGCGCGCCTATGTCGGCCCGGATGGAAAGCCACGTGACTATCATCCTGACAACGTGCCCTATCAGCCTAAGAGTTTCTTGCATGTAGAAGCGAAGGGAATTGCAGAGGGAGATCTTGCCTTGGTGGCTGGGTATCCGGGCCGTACCGTGCGGTTGCAACCAGCTGGAGAAATTGCGTGGAAAGTCGACGAGAACATTCCTTTTATTCAAGAAAAGTATGGTACTTTGCGTGTGCTCCTTGGCGAGCTGAGTGGCAAAAAACTTGAGTGGCGTAAAAAACTTGATGATCGAATCAAGTCGTTGGACAATTCCCTTAAATATTATGACGAGTCTTCTGCCGCAGTAAAACGCATTAACTATGTAGCGAATAAAAAGACGCATCAAGAGGAGGTTGCGGCTTGGGCTCAAGAGTCAAAAATTCATGCGGGTGCGATTGAAGGTATGGAGCGTGTAACGGCTGAATTACGGGCCGATTGGAAGAAAGATGACATTTTCAACAATTTCTCTGTAAACTTTATTTCTGATTTAATTCATGTGTTTGCTTCTGCTACTCACATCGCCCGTATGGCAGAGGAGCGAAGTAAGCCCGATGCAGAGCGTCACCCCGACTTTCAAGAGCGCAAATGGAAAGAAAATATCCAAGCAGAAGAAGAGTCACAGCTGGAGTACGATTCTGAGTTGAGTCGCCAAATTCTGGAATGGGTTTTAGTTCGTGCTGCGCAGTCTCCTGTGGAACAACAGCCCGACTTCTTGCGCGATGTCTTGGATGTGGAAAAGGCGAAAAAAGATCCGAGCTACATTCGAATGCGCATTGATGAACTTTATGCTGCAACGACCCTAGAGAAACTGGAAACTCGCATACAGTTATTGAACGAGGCCACACCCGAAAGCTTACGTGCAAGCCAAGATCCGATCTTGCAAATTGGACTCAAACTCGCAGAAGTAAAAAAAGTGCAGGACAACAAGGACCGACATGATGCCGGGGCTCTCTATCAAGTGGTACCGCGCTATATGGCAACCTTGCGCGCCTATGCTGCAGAGCAAAAGAAACTGCTAGCGCCAGATGCCAACAGTACGCTGCGTATTACCTTCGGTCACGTAGCGGGCTACTTGAGCGCGCCGCGTAATGAGTGGCAAGTGCCGTTCACCGATTTGGATAGCTTGGTGAAAAAGCATAAAGAGGGAGATCCTGAGTTCGACCTACCAGAGAAAATTCGTACGCTTGTACACAAGCGCGGATTCGAAGATGTGCCGGTAAACTTCCTTGCGGCTCTCGATACGACAGGTGGAAACAGCGGCTCTGCTGCCATGAATGCCAAGGGCAGTCTGGTTGGGTTGTTGTTTGATGGTAACAGCGACGCGCTTTATTCTGACTACGAATTCAATGCCGCAGAAGTTCGCTCCATCTTGGTGGACATTCGCTATGTGCTGTGGATTATGAAGCACATTGATGAAACGTATCGCCTCTTGGGTGAGATGGGGATCACAGGGGTCCAGTAGAATTTGATTCTTCCGGTGGGTTACCGGGGAAACTGCATAGCTGGTTCCCTATAAAACCCGAAGCCTTATTGACGTCCTCCCCTCCTTTCGTCTCCCAATGAGCTACGCTCAAAGGTCGCCTCAAGAAGGGGATTCCTTAGAAAGGAATTTCTAAGGAGAGAGGCTTGCTTATGGTCTTTCCGACTTTTCGCTTCCTCTCCGGTTCCTGTTTCGACGACCTCTCCGCGAGATTCGATCCACAGGCCATGACCCTGCGCCCCAGGGCTTTGTTTTCTATATTTTTTGCAGCATTTTCGTCAGCATTGGCTCGGAAATGACAATTTTCGCATTCAAACTCAGACTGGCTCCTGCGATTGAGAGGAGAGCAATGTTCACACTCACTGCACGTTTGAGAGGTGTACTGCGGCGGCACAACGTGCAGAACCCCACCACTCCAGTCAAGTTTGTATTGAAGCTGTCTTTTGAACTCAAACCAGCCTTGATCCAAAATGGACTTGTTGAGTCCAGCTTTTTGCTTCACACAACGCCCCGGCTCTTCCACGCTACCTTTTGCCGACCTCGACATGTTGGAAATTTGCAAATCTTCCAGTACGACCGTGCCGTGGTTTTTGGCTATCCAGTGTGTGGCTTTATGCAAAAAATCATGCCGAATCCTACGAATTTTCTCGTGGATCTCCTGAAGATTACGCCGCTCTTTTTTCTTTTCTTGCGAACCTCCTGGATGCTTTGGCTAGTTTATCTTCGAATCTTCTATATACAGAAATTGGCTCAATCACTTTCCCATTAGAAAGAGTGGCGAAGCGTTTTACCCCCACATCTATGCCAACCGTGCAGGTTATTTTCTCATGTGTTGTCACTTCAATTTCTTGTTCCACCTGCACGGCAGCATACCAAAGACCTGCTTCTTTTCGCACCGTCAGATTTTTCATTGTTCCATCGACAGGGCGTCCTTGGTAGGTTTTTACCAGCCCAATCTTGGGTATGAAAAGATGGCGACCCTCAAATCGAAATCCTTGTGGAAATTTCATACCCTCGCAAGAAATGCTTTTCTTCTTGAATTTTGGCATGCCTTTGGACTTTGAAAATCCATCTTTGATCGCGCGATCTAAGTCTTTCAATGTTTGTTGAAGTGGTTGCGAGTGGGCTTCCCTCAAAAAAGAAAGCTCCTCTGTCTCTTTCCATGAGGAAAGTTCTTTACAAAGATCTGCATAAGAAAATATTTTTTCTTTCTTCGTTAGTTTTTCTTTTTGTAGAGCAAGTGCTTTGTTCCATATGAACCTTGAACAACCAGCGCCCTGAGACAAAAGACTTTGTTGTTTCTGGCATGGTTCTAAGCGAAATTTAAAAGCCTTGCGAATTACCATGACACTATAATTTCCATTTGCTATGAACTTTATATTACTTTAGGAGTTGGTCTATGGAATTGTCAACTAATTTCCGTACTGGAAGACACTGCGTTTTTGAAATGCACGTACACTTGGTCTTTGTATCAAAATATCGCCGAAAAATTTTCACAAAAGCCCTGCTCGATGATCTTAAAGAAATTTTTCAAAAGGTTTGTTTCGATTTTGAATGTGATCTTAAAGAGATGAATGGCGAAGGAGATCATGTTCATCTATTGGTGAATTTCCCACCTAAGGTCTGTGTTTCCAAATTAGTGAACAGTTTAAAAGGTGTCTCTTCCCGATTAATTAGAAAGAAATACGGAAAGAAAATTGAAGGCGCATATTTTAAGAAGGCTTTATGGTCACCAAGCTATTTTGCCGCCTCTTGTGGCGGAGCACCTCTTGAGATCATAAAAAAATATATCGAAAATCAAAATACACCAAAATAAATACGAAACTAAGGCGTCTTATATCCCCGGCCTGAAGGCCGAGGCTTTACGACGCAGACGGTAACCAGAAGTCCCCATCCCATACAATCCTGCCGCATTGTGCAGCGTATTATTGTTCTTTATACAGAAACCATTGCAACTGCTTTGGGGGCTCTGATAATGCGCGCTGTCTCATTCAGCTTTTGTCTTAGTGGATTTCTCCTGATGTTGTCTTGTCGGTTCACGTCTTACTTACAAGCGGCTGAGCAGCAGCAGGGACAAGAACTGCAGGAGTTCAGAGCGGATGTTTCCATTGCGATTCCCCCGTCTCCTCCAGAGGATGAAGAGACGGTTGAAATAACGCCTGAGATGTTGCTGCAATTTACGCAGGTGCCAAACAATACAGATGGCTTGCTCGTGTTGCGGCATAGAATAACACAGGAGAAATGGGTCTTAGATACAGAGGCAAAAGAGCTTTTTATGATTCCTGACGGCATGACCGAAACGTCATGGGTAAAATGGCCTAGGCTACGAAAAGCGGCTAAATGGATTAGCAAACCAGAACCTGCTTCTTGGCTTGCTGCTGGCTTCACCATCCTGGTCGCAGTTCCGACCTTTGGGTGGGCCCAGCCTTGGTGGGGGAGTGATCCTGATCCCAAAGAAGCTTTCCAGACGTATAGCGGTATAGCCTCCTCAGGGGCTATTTTAGTGGGCCTTTTACCACTCGCCGTGATTTGTGCGGATCGACGCCTGAATCCAAGGCCTGATTGTAAAATGCGTCGATATAATATGCGAGAGGGGACGCTGGATACGTCTCATATAGGAGATGCCACTTTATAGCCTTCCCGACTCCCCCTCCTCGCGAGTAAAACGCCTATATTGACAGCCCCCAGGAAAAAAACACGTTTTGTAATATTCAAAGTGTAGATAGTTCCGCTTCCTTTCAACAGACGAGCCGCAGTGGGATCTGGTATTTTTTATGGCGTCCTAGTGGGAAAGGAAAATGGTACCTCTACCACGGTTCAAAGTTTGTCTGTTTCGGCGTGGTGAGGTTGCCTTGGTTCTGGTGGGGTTTGGTTTTTTTTGCCAATCGCTACCATGGCATCATCGGAGATCCGCGTGTCTACTTCATGTTTACCAATGTGGTTCATACTTCTTCTGACGTAAGAGTGCTTTGCCGGCGCTTTATTTCTCGGTCCTCCTTTGAGCCAGGCGGATAGCAAAAAATCCCATTTCCTTGCCAATATTCCATATGTTGTACTGGGAGCCGGCATGTTGTCGCTGCACTGGTTTGGATTTATTGCAGGTGGCGCGTTTGGGGCGAATGAATCTGCTGTGATTGCATTTGCTGCCACAAACAGCCCTTCTGCGACTGCGATGTTAACTTGGGGCGTTTTTGATCTCGTGCGCGGCAAAAAAATTTCGACTTTGGGCGTTTGTATCGGCTCTGTTGTGGGGCTTGTGGCAGTTACACCGGCTGCAGGCTTTATCACCATTCCCCAAAGTCTTGCCTTGGGGATTTTGGCTAGTATAATTAGCCGTCTTGCTGTCCACTGGAAAACCCAAACTTGTATCAACGATACTTTTGATATTTTCTCTTGTTAGGGTCTTGGGGGCATTGTCAGGAGGTTGGCTACCGGTGTATTGGCAAAAGAGGTGGACCTGATTTTTGGAAAGGGCGCAACTTTTATGGCCCATCGTTTCGGTCTGGGTATTGTATGCTGCTATGTCGTTCTTTCCGCCTTCTTTTTCTGCTTGACCAATCGAATTATCCCCATGCGAGTGGGGCATAGACAAGAGAAATTGGGTTGGATTTGGACCAGCATGATGAATCTCTGCAGATTGGACTAGAAGAATCGGTGATTGCAGCATGAGACCTATCTTAATAGAGTCGAGGGTATCTCAACTCTATTCATTTTTCGCAACTGGAGGGTTAGAATGAAAAACGAATTTTGCTATGCTGAGTACATTTGGTTGGATGGATGTCAACCAACACAACAATTGCGTTCCAAAACCAGAATTATACCCCAAGGCGAAACAGGCATTTCCTTGCAAGATTTTCCCGAATGGGGATTTGACGGTTCTTCTACGTATCAAGCCGAGGGGCGTAGTTCCGATTTGGTCTTGCGACCGGTATCCTACATAAAAGATACGTTGCGGGCAGACAATGCGTTCTTGGTCATGTGTGAAGTGTTCGAGGCAGATGCAAAGACCCCCCATCCTTCCAATCAGCGAGCAGAGTTGCGTCGACTGCTGGAAAAAGGCGGCGATCAGCACGACATTTGGGTGGGCTTTGAGCAAGAGTACACCTTCTTTAAAGACAACGCGCCATTGGGTTGGCCCAAAGATGGCTATCCTGCGCCACAAGGCCCCTTCTATTGCTCCGTAGGGGCAAAAGTAGCCTATGGGCGAGATATTGTAGATGCCCACATGATGGCATGTACTGAAATGAACCTGATGATTTACGGAATCAATGCAGAGGTGATGCCGGGTCAATGGGAGTTTCAAATTGGGTATCGAGGAAAAAAAGGCGAGAGCGCAGATCCTTTGACTGTATCCGATCATTTGTGGTTGGCTCGATATTTGATTCATCGCATTGCAGAAGAGAAGCAGGTTACCGTTTCTTTCGATAACAAGCCGGTGAAGGGGGACTGGAATGGGGCTGGTATGCATACCAATTTCTCAACTCGTGCAACACGAGATCCCCAAACTGGTATGAGCGCCATTAAAGCTGCAATTGCAAATTTGGAAAAAGCCCATGATGCACATATCGCAGTATATGGCGCAAATTTGGCGGAGCGTCTTACTGGGCACCACGAAACCTGCGATATCAATACATTCAGATCAGGCGTTTCCAATCGGGGCGCTTCAATTCGAATACCTCTCAATGTAAGTCTTGAAGGGTATGGATACTTTGAAGATCGTCGTCCTGGTGCCAATGCCAATCCGTACGAAGTTGTATCTAAACTGATTCAAACTGTATGTCAGCTTTGAGGGAACTATGAAGACACGGGCTGTTGACGCGCGCGCAAGTAAAAAATCGGGAAATGGCGTGGAAGAGCCGTCACAAGCTGTCGATCATATCTTTGATGGCGTGAATCGGGAATATCAAGAGATGTTCTCGGTTTTTGATTCGGATTCCGATGGCTTGATCGACAAGCATGAGATATTTGACCTCCTAGAAAAGTCTGGGATTTTGCTCAATGACGCTCGTATTCAACAGACTGTGGAAGCCATTCGGAAGTTTTCTAGCCCCAAAATCAATTTTTCGGATTTTAAGGCGACCATTGGGGAGAATAGCAGTCTCTTCAAAAATATCATTCAGCAGCGATTGATTATTCCGGAATTTCAAACTTTTTGCGAAGAAATTCGCGAGATCTTTGAAACCGTTCGGTCCAATCGCAGTGGAAAAGTTGCCGATTATATTCCAGAGTTGGGGCGCATAGATCCTGAGAAATATGCCCTTTCCGTAACTACTGTGAGCGGGCAGCGCTATGCGATCGGTGATTCTCAAACTCCGTTTTGTTTGCAATCTACGAGTAAGCCTATTACCTATTGCTTGGCCTTGGAAGAGCATGGCAGGGAGAAAGTCCATGAACATGTGGGACGAGAACCCAGTGGTCGTGGATTTAATGAGTTGAGCTTAAATCATAAGGATTTGCCACATAACCCCATGATCAATTCAGGCGGCATCATGAGCTGCTCGCTTATTCGCTCGGATCTGAATTTGGCGGATCGATTTGATTACATTTTGCAAGCCTGGAGTAAATTGTCCGGAAATGCGCGGTTGAATTTTAACAATCCTGTGTATCTTTCCGAACGAGAGACAGCGGATCGAAATTTTGCGCTGGGATATTTCATGCGCGAAAAGAAAACCTTTCCTGCTGGATCTGATCTTCTCCAAACGTTGGATTTTTATTTTCAGTGCTGCTCCATTGAAATCGATGTTGAAGGCTTGTCCGTTGTGGCAGCATCTTTGGCCAATGGGGGTGTTTGTCCGATCAGTGGAGAGAAGGTGTTTTCTTCTACTACGGTACAGAATTGTCTTTCGCTGATGGGTTCCTGCGGGATGTATGATTTTTCTGGAGAGTTTGCTTTCTCCATTGGGCTGCCGGCAAAAAGCGGCGTTTCCGGTGCTGTGATGGTGGTTATTCCCAATGTGATGGGTTTTGCCATTTGGTCGCCTCGATTGGATGCCCAAGGAAACTCTGTAAGGGGAATTGAGTTTTGCCAACATTTAGTGGAGCAATACAATTTCCATATTTATGACTCTATCGTGGTAGATTCATCGAAGAAAAAAGACCCTCGTTTGAAGAAAAATGCATCTAAGATTGAAGCGGTGGTGCAGTTGTGCTGGGCTGCCAGCCAAGGGGATTTGTTTGAAGTGCAGAATTTGATTTCCAACGGTGCCAACCCCGATGGAGCTGACTATGATGGACGTACTCCACTCCATTTAGCCGCTTCAGAAGGTCATGAAGCGGTTGTGCTGTATTTGACTTCAAAGTGCCGCAATATTTCCCCTGTGGATCGTTGGGGAGGGACTCCACTTAGCGATGCAAAGAAAAGCGGAAAACTGCAAGTCATTCGATTTTTGGAGGAGGCGAGTCTTGCTCATCTCGCGGGTAATGGGGCCAGTGCACTTCAGATATAGGTGAACTCAAAGACCGTAGAAATGCCTCAAGTTGGTCGAGCTGAAGAGAGGAAAACCCAAGAGGGCGAAGGGTTTCTTCTCGATGCCCGATCCCAGCTTCTTCTCGTAGTTCATTATAGTGCTCTAATATGGAGCGTAGCGTGGGGAACCGCCCGTCGTGTCCATAGGGGGGGCGCTCTGCAACATTGCGAAGGGAGGGTGTTTTAACTCCACCTACCATCTCAAGGTTCTCTCGATCTAAATACTCCAATTCGTCACAACTTGGGCTTTTACGGTTCAAATAAGGTCCTTTGCAGGAGAACTGTTTCTCTGATTGTGCCAATATAATGCCAGCTGCACGTCCGATATCCATACGTGTCTCCCCTTTTTTTATCGGGAGGCCAATATTATGAAATTGCTGGTCGCTAAAGAGAGGCCCGCTGTGACAGTTGTGGCACTGTGAACCCAAAAATAGGCGCAGACCTTCGTATTCTCTCGTAGAAAATTGGGGCGTAAAGGCCTGTGCGATGGGCGTCTCCTTCTGCGCGCGCTGCACAAAGGTATCGAAGGGCGAGTCAACGGCGATCAAGGTGCGCTCATAGGCCGCTATGCCGCGCCCAAAGTTGGCAAAAACTTGATTTACCGCATGGTGCGTTTCTTTTGGGAGTTGATGCCAGGCATCTAGCCACGCTTTGGGTATTGAAGGCGCTGCCGATACCGTGTGGGCTGGTACCCGCTGCCAAACGGGTTGATGTAGTCGTTCTGCCGCACGTAGAATCTCATGAAGTTGACTCGCAGATTGAAAGCTTGCCAATGCATACGTTGCAATCTTTGGGGAAAGCAAGAGAGGGTCGCGCTGTGGCATGGCGTCTGGAGGTAGCGCGCCAGATAACACTTCAGGCCAGGGTCCAAAAGTAGTTTCATAATTTTCTCGATACCACATGCGCAGTATGTGTATTACCCGCATGCGGTTGCTACCGTGTTCTAAGGGATGTTCGATCGGACCCAAAGCTTGTGCTTCGAGAGAATCTGCGCGGCCATCCCAGAAGAACCAGTGCGCAAAATTCACATTTAGAAGAGAAGGCGTACGTCGCGCGCCTTGTCCCATACCTTGCGCGACAGGCATGCCATCGCTGAAATTTTTGTTTGGTTGATGGCACGTTGCGCAGGCGATCTTTCCGTTCTGAGAAAACCGCGGATCAAAAAACCAGGTTTTACCTACTTGCTGGCGCGCAATTTCAAATGGCAAGGGAGAACTCTGAGATGTGGTAGAAAATCGAAAGGCTGAAAGTTGCTCGACGACTTCAGCTTCACGTGGCAGAAGAAAGACTTCAGAATGATCTAGTTCTGGTGACAAAATCCAGATACATACACCGAGGATAAGTGAGAGGCAGTAAAGGAGATATAGATGAAAACGTGGTTGCATGGTGTGCTATGGATATGGATCGTGGGACTTTCTCTTGAGGGGAAAGCAAAGGAAATGCGAGAAGTCACGCGTCAGCCGATTCCGGGGCAATTGTTTCAGGTTCTCGTGCAAACGGAAACCCCTGTTGCGCAGCAGCTGAATCAGATGATGACTCTCTTTGTCGAGCTAGTGTCTCACACAAAAGAGGCAGAGGGAGCAAGGGGAAAATGGAAACTCACCGCCTTCACTGCCGAAATGCCTGCACATAAGCACGGTATGGTGGTAACGCCGACAATTACCACCCAGGGCGATGGAAAATGGAAAATTTTCCCTGTGAAGCTACATATGATGGGGCATTGGCGTCTTTCATTTTCTTTTGAGAAAGACAATCAAATTCAGACGCTCTTTCAAGATTTACAAGTAAAGTAAGTACTTTACTTGCCGGGTAGGGGGTTTTTTATTTATGATGCGAGACTCAAGGGTACGATATCTTATTTGAAACGGGAGTTGCGATTGAAACCAAAATCAAAAGCGATGGGTAGGGTCGCTTGCCTTCTCAGCGCAAGTATAGCCTCCCTCTTACGTGGAGCTGGTTCCTTTGATGAGCATCCGTACTCGTTGAGTGCCTCGTTTAAAACCCCTATGGATACTTTGGCTGGACTTACAGATTGGGCCCAGGGCATCAATTATGTCTATGCCATTACCACCGTTGTTGTTGCCATTGTATTTCTCGCGGTAAGCATTCCACTCGTATATGCCATTCGGCGCTTTCGTGTGAGCGACGAAGAGTGGGGCACATTGGTGCCACCCAAGCAGGTGCATGGAAATGCCATCTTAGAGTTTACCTGGACCATTATCCCCGTCATTCTGTTGTTATTTATTGCAGTACCGACCTGGCAAATTATTTTTCGCCAACCAGAGAAACATCAAGTGCCAGCCAATGCTATGCGAATCGAGGTTATTGGGCATCAGTGGTGGTGGGAATTTCGATATCCTGAACTGGGGATTACCACCGCCAATGAACTCCACCTACCAGAAAAAACGCCAGTCTATTTTGAAATCTCTTCTGCAGATGTCATTCATAGTTTTTGGGTTCCGCAGTTTGGGGGAAAGATGGATGCACTGCCGGGAAAAGGCGCCGAAAATCATCTCTTTTTTACCACGCCTGTTTTGCAGCATCCGGAAAAAAAGGGAGGAGAGTATTATCAAGGGCAATGCGCCGAGCTTTGTGGACTTTCTCATGCGCTGATGCGGTTTGAAGCCGTTTTGCACGAAAAAGCCGAGTTTGAACGATGGGCAACTGTCTTTCATAATCCACCCGTGGTACAAACTGACTTGGAAAAGAAGGGGGAACAAGTTTTCATGCAATGCATGAGCTGTCATACCATCGAAAAAACCCCTTCTGCTGATTTGGAAAAGCAATTGCTTGCAATGACGCCGCCTGCCCATAAAGCGGGACCAAACCTCACGGATTTTGGTTCGCGGCGTATGATCGCGGCAGGTACGCGACACAATACAGCAGAGAATTTTCACGATTGGGTCCATGATCCTTCTTCTATTAAGCCTGGTTCTAAGATGGTGTCCTTGGGACTCCCACAGGCGGATATAGAAGCAGTAGCGGCCTACTTGCGCTACTCCACAGCAAAGACGTATTGAACCTGAGAGGGCGGAGCGGATATGGCAAAGTGTTTACCCAATACTGGGGTGATCAGTTGGATTACCACGGTGGACCACAAACGAATCGGGATTATGTATGCTGTTTCGGCATTTTTCTTTCTCCTTTGCGGGGGAATCGAAGCACTGCTTATGCGAACCCAGCTGGCGATTCCAAACAATACCCTGGTGACGGCTGGTACCTTTAACAGTTTGGTGACCATGCATGGCACCACCATGATCTTTCTTTTTGTGATGCCCTTGAGTGCCGCCTTTTTTAACTTCTTAACGCCGTTGATGATCGGGGCGCCCGATGTCGCCTTTCCTCGTATGAATGCGTTGAGCTACTGGATTTTTCTTTTTGGTGGGTTGTTGTTGAACTTTTCTTTCGTGGTGCGACTGGCCCCCGATGGTGGTTGGTTCAACTATGCTAACTTGACAGGCAAGGCGTTTAGCCCCTCTCATGCCATTGATTTTTGGGTATTTGGGGTGCAGATTTTGGGGTTAGCTTCGCTTATTGCGGCTATCAACTTCTTGGTGACAATTCTCAATATGCGGTGCAAGGGTATGACCTTGCTTAAGATGCCCATCTTCATTTGGACCACGCTGGTAACCCAAGTTTTGCTGATTTTGGCGCTGCCGGTGATCACGGTTGCCTTGGTCATGATGACTTTCGATCGGACCTTTGGCACAGGATTTTTTGATCCTGCTGGCGGTGGCCAAGTGATTATGTGGCAGCACTTTTTTTGGATCTTTGGCCATCCAGAAGTCTACATTCTCATTCTACCGGCCATGGGGATCGTGTCCGAGATTTTGCCTACATTTTCTCGCAAGCCCCTCTTTGGGTATACCGTAATGGTGTACTCTTCCTGTGCGATTGGATTTTTAGGTTTTGCTGTATGGGCGCACCACATGTTTACCACCGGATTGGGACCCTGGGCGCAGGCATTGTTCTCTGCCGCCACCATGTTGATCGCGGTGCCGACTGGGGTGAAGATTTTTAACTGGATTTCTACTCTATGGGGGGGGCAAATTCGGTTTACCACCGCCATGCTATTCGCTATGAGTTTCATTGCCATGTTTACCTTTGGGGGGTTGTCTGGGGTGATGCACTCCTCTCCTCCTATTGATTCGCAGCACCAAGATACCTACTTTGTCGTGGCTCACTTTCATTATGTACTGTACGGCGGTGCGGTAATGGCGTTGTTTGGGGGGATTTTCTACTGGTTCCCCAAAGTGTTTGGCTACTATCTTCATGAGGGGATGGGAAAAGCCCAATTTTGGCTCTACATGTTGGGTTTCAATTTGACCTTCTTTCCGATGCACTTCTTGGGCATGCAAGGGATGCCGCGTCGAGTCTTTACTTATGCAGGAGATCAGGGTTGGAACTTATGGAACTTGGTGGCCACCTCCGGTTCTTACGTTACGGCACTCGGTGGTGTGATGTTTGTGGTCAATATTGTCTACACCATGGCGACGAAGAAGAAAAAAGCACCAGCAGATTGTTGGGATGGGCGCACGTTAGAGTGGAGTTTGGCTTCTCCTCCGCCAGAGTACAACTTTGCCGTGGATCCCGAGGTTAAAAATTTGGATGACTGGTGGCACCAAAAGTACACCCACGATGGTAGGCGACTTACGCCTCGCTATCAGCCGGATGTAGATCCCGCGACGAAGCATTTGCCGCACCCCTCTTTCTGGCCCATCATATTGGCTGCAGGGTTAGAAATCGTTGCGATTGGATTTTTCTTTGATGAAGTGGGGCACTATATCAGCGTGGCTGGTTTGGTTGTGACATTGCTGGCAACATATGGCTGGATTTTTGAAGAGGCCTAAGGAGGAATATTGTGAGTGCTGACGCGCACGCTGTGCATCATACGGTAACTGGGATCGACAACCGCAAATTTGGGATGTGGGTGCTGATTGGATCCGAGTGTTTTCTATTTGGAGCTTTGATTCTCAACTATTTGGTGAATCGAGATCGAGGATTGGTGGGGCCAAAGGCTACAGATATCTTCAATATCGACATCACCACCCTAAGTACCTTTGATTTGTTGATGAGCTCTGTCGCCATGGTGTTGGCGCTGCATGCGTGTCAGCATCGCGAGATCAAGAAATTTCGTTTTTGGACTGCGATGGTAATTTTGGGTGGAATTATCTTTTTGGGGTTCCAATATTTTGAGTTTCACCACTTTATCCACGCAGGATTGGGTCTCACGACGAACGTATTTGGCTCTAGCTTTTACTTGCTTACTGGGTGCCATGGTACCCACGTATTTTTTGGGGTGTTGTGGTTGACCTCGATGCTGGTAACCTCATTCATACGGGGCAAGGAGTGGTTTCCCTCCGTGCAGCTAGAGGTGGCTGGGTTATACTGGCACTTTGTGGACGTGGTTTGGATCTTGATTTTTACCGTCGTATATCTGTTTGTATACCTATAAGAGGGGACGCATATGGGGGAGAATCAACACGCAACGGTAGGTTTGTACTGGAAATTTGCGGCAGTTCTATGCTTCATTACTTTCATCGAGTGGGGGGTCTTTAAAAATGATACCTTTAGGAGCAATGCCAAGTTGATGATTCCGCTTCTGCTGGGACTATCGGTGGTGAAGTTTACCATGGTTTGTGGATGGTATATGCACTTACGCTACGACTCCAACATTCTGGCCAAAATTTTTGGCTTTTCCCTCGGGTTGGCCCTCCTCGTCTACACGATCATGCATCTGGCGTTGTAGCGTTTTTTTTGCCAAGCCTTAAAGTCGGTTGATTGGATAGTGAGTGGAGGCTAACCATTCACCCAATCTTCGATACAATTCTTGCATGATTGGGATGTAGGTATTATTTAGCTTTTGCACATCAGCCTCTGTGAGCACGCTTCCAGGAGGGGCTTTTTCCAATTCCCACAAGGCTTGTTTCTTTGCAAAAATCTTTGCATCCGACATTTCGATTTTTGGGTCTTGTGGGTTTTTTTGAATCAAAATCTCTCGCTCTTCAGAGAGTTTATCAATAGAATCTTGCGTTTTTTGTAGTTCAGTCTCCCAGGCTGATTGAGAGAAAAAGATATCATGGGAAGATTTTTTGACTACGATTTGATTCTTTATACGAATTTTTAATGCAAAATTAATAAGATCGCGCACCTGTTTTCCAAATTCTGGTTCAATCATTTTTCGAGCTACCATTTCATCCAATACATCTGCAGTGCCCATTTTTTTTAGATCGTAATACAGATTCAAATTAGTAAAAATCTGTTCCACCAATCGATAGAAATCTCGCTTAGGGTCTAAGGAGTCCCCCATATGTCCTGTTGTAAGGTAGTCTACTTTTTTCCCAAATTTTTTGTGGGTTTCCTCTAGCCACAGGTATCCAATTTCTTCTCGTCTCTTTTTTACAGTCTGTTTTTTTTCTTTTACTTTTGAATTCATCACGATTTGCAATTCACGCAAATAGCTTGCATATAAGTCTCGATCTCCATAGGCAAAAGAAACATTCCGGCATAAGGTTTTTCCGATTGCGATGGAAATGTCTTTTTCTTTTTTGTTGTAGGGTGCATAGATGTACTCTACGCCGTAGCGAATTTTTTCCCAGATATCATCCTTGCTGAAATCCCGAAATAACCAATGATCTTCTTTATGAGCAAGGGCTTCTTGGTAATAGGCCTTTGTCCGACTGAGCATCATTTTTTCTCGAGCCACTTTTTCTTCTTTAGATAGAGATCTTTGACTAAATTTGAGAATGGAGTGAGAGGCAAACTCCTTAGGAGTGGCTAAAAATAGGCGGCTACCTTCTGTAGGTATTGAATAGGTTTTATAGTCTTTCTTGGCTTGGTCTTGCATGGTCTTTCGCCATGCATAACTGGCGTATCGAGTGTTGAAAGTGGATCGATAGGGTGCGTGGTCAGCGCCATCCAAATGAAATCCTGTGAGCCCAGTTTTTTCGTGTTCACCAAGTAAATAAATTCGCGTGGAAAGCCGCTGAAAAAATGCTTCAAAATACAAAATGACTTCTGGCGTTTTCTACTCTACTAAAAAAGCCCCTTCAAGGTCAGAGTAGAGATTGCCTTCATTTCGGGCTAAAGATCCCATATAGATCATAGAAAATTTGGTAGGGGGAGGCCCCATTCGAATAATGACCTCTTTTATCAAGTCATTTAGCCAGTTATGTAAATCTACGGCAATATCTTTGGACAGTTCGATATAATCCCCATGTGGAGTTTTATCAATCTGGAAAAATTTTTCGGTATTTTTGCTTCGAATCTCTTCCAGCATCTTTCGATCTCGCCCTGCTTGATCAAAGATAGCGGAAACGGCTTTATATTTTTCGTTCGGATCTACGGTTTTTGGCTCTGTAGGTTTCGCTTTCGCATCAAAGCTTTTCCTTTTTTTTGGGTTGCCGAGTACCTCTTCTCCTCCTTTTTCTCCCATCAGACCGAGAGGTGCTCGACCCTCAGTGAAACTTTGAGGGTTGACTGTAGGAGTGGCTTCATCTGCAAAGAGAGAGAAATGGAATGAAAAACAGGTAAAAACTGTGATCATAAATCGGGTCATAATTTCTCCTCTGAGACGATGATTGCTTTGTCGAAGTGTTATTCGGAGCAAAAAAAAATACTGAGAAACTTTGTGTGCAATCATATAACAAATAGATATCGCAGGCTTTTTTGTTTGAAAACCCTGGGTGTAATTTCGGCATGCCCAGGGCGTTTCGGGCGTCTGGACATCTTACTTGATCGAAGGGGATCCGCGACGCGAATGAAGCTCGCAAAAATAGGGGTTTTTCAAAAAGACTGCGTAACATCAGTCGATCAGCTATGATGGGGACCTTTCTTGAGTCCGCCTGGTTTTGTGGTGAGGTTTCAATGCGAAGTGGATGGCAGTCTTTTTTCGAGAGAAAGGTAGAGAAATATGTCCGTTGCCTATGCCCACTCCCTGTCTGAGGCTTTGTATGAGCCGCTGCCGCCGGGGTTATTTCAACTAAAATGGGATTGGGACCCGACTTTGATCGGGTTTGTGATCCTTGGGTATCTCTATATAAAGGGGCTGCGCGCCTTCAAAGGAAAAGCCCCTGTTCGCCGTTGGCAGTTGGCTTGCTTTGCCTGTGGGCTTTTTGTGAACATTTTGGCGCTTTCGCCGCCTATTGATCCACTCTCAGATCGGCTTTTTTTTGCCCATATGATCCAGCACTTGCTGATTGTGAACGTGGGGGTGCCGCTGATGCTCTTTGGGGTGCCCTTCTATGTCATCATGCGAGGGGCTTCCCCTTGGTGGCGGCGGCGGCTGATTTTGCCGGTGATGAAGAGTTCGTTCGTCCGGGGTACCCATCGCGTCTTGCTTTTCCCCTTGGTGGCTCTTTTCTTATTCGAGGGCAATTACTGGTTCTGGCATGTGCCCCGATTTTACAATATGGCCTTGCTTCATGACGGTATCCACTTGGTGGAACACTTTCTTATGGCTATTACGGCGATGTATTTATGGCGCAGCATCATCGATCCATATCCGCTTCGTTCGCCCTTGCCCATGGGATTCCGTTTGCTGTTTCTCGGGTTTATTATGACATTGGACTCTATTTTGGCTGCCGGTCTCTCTTTTTCCACAGAGGTATGGTATGCCTACGAGGGAATTCCCATGCCCCGTTGGTGGGCTGATCGGTGGTCCCATCTCGACGACCAGCGGTTAGGGGGATTGATCATGTGGGTCCCGGGTGGGGTGTTGCTTTTCCTTAGTATGACGATCTGTTTTTTTGTTTGGGCGGATCGAGAGCAGAAGCGGGATTTGGCCGAAATGGCAGAGCAGGCTGTTCCATAGGGAAGGCTGTGCGAATGGTACTCCAAATTGCACAAACGATTTGACAGCACCGCCGGATTGGGGTACCAGGGTTGGGCTTTACATGCCCTTCCTTTCAGATGAAAATCTCCCAACTCAGATCATTGGATGGTATAAAGGTATGAGATGATAGGATAGGTATAACTGGCGATTTTCGCTATAAGGCTACTAATTAGTTGAGGAAAATATCGAATGTCCTTTGTTGACAGTGGGGAACGTAAGCTTAGCAATGTAATCAACGCGGTGAGTCGGGATAAAAATCTCGATCGCAGCATTATTATCGACGCGTTGGAGCAGGCGATGATCCACGCTGCCAGGCGGGATTTTGGTCTCGAAGCAGACTTGGAAGCGACATACAACGAGGAGACGGATGAGATTGATTTATTTCAGTTTCGTACCGTAATCCCCAATGGCGCACAGCCAAGTTCCGATGCAGAGATTGCGCTAAGTGAAGCCCAAAAATACGACAAACAGACCGAAGTCGGCGATGCCCTAGGGGTTAAAGTCGATACCTCGAAGTTTGGCCGTATTGCGGCCCAGTCTGCCAAGCAAATTATCATTCAAAAAGTGCGTGATGCAGAAAAAGCGCAAGTATATGATGAGTTTAAAGAGCGTGTTGGCGAGCTGCTCAATGGGCACGTGCGCCGTATGGAGCGCAACGGTCTCATTATCGATTTAGGTCGTGTAGAGGCGATCATTCCACCAAAAGAGCAAATTCCTGGTGAGCGTTTCCGTCCTAAGGATCGAATCCAAGGCTATGTCATGGAAATCAAACGCGCTTCTCGTGGGCCGCAGATCGTGCTTTCTCGTGCACATCCTGGGCTTTTGATTCGTTTGTTTGAACAGCATGTTACCGAGATTTATGATGGGATCGTTACCATCGAGTCTGCGGCGCGAGATCCAGGGGCTCGTTCCAAGATTGCAGTGTACTCCAAGGACTCCTCTGTGGATCCAGTGGGTGCTTGCGTCGGGATGAAAGGGGTTCGGGTTCAAGCTGTGGTGCAGGAGCTTAACGGCGAGAAGATCGACATCGTGCCATGGGATCGGGATCCAGCTCGCTTGGTTTGCAATGCGCTGGCCCCCGCTGTGGTATCTAAGGTTATCGTAGATGATGAACGCCATGCCATGGAAGTCATCGTTGCCGAAGACCAGCTCTCTCTTGCCATCGGAAAGCGTGGGCAAAACGTACGGTTGGCAGCACAACTAACCGGCTGGCGACTCGACATTAAGAGTGAAGCCAAGTTGGAAGAGCAGTTGGCAGGCGTGAAAATGGTCCTCGCTTCGATTGAGGGCTTGGGCGACATGCATGCCGGTATCTTGGTTCACGAAGGTGTGAAAACACCGGCTGAGCTGGCAGAGATGAATCCTCGTGTATTAAGTCGCTTGCTGAATCTGGAAACAGAAGATGCAGAGCGGATTGTAGAGGCGGCGCGTCAAAAGGCAGCTGAGTTAGAAGTGGGTGTCGTACGCGATACGTCGGAATACACAGCGCAAGATGCAAAAGCCTCTCCCGAAAAACCAAAAGAAATGGTATTTCAGGATGATGCGCGTAAGGCTCGTGTAGAAATGTTTAAAAAGCTAAGCGGAGTGGGAGAAGCCACCGCCTATGCCTTGGCTGATGCAGGGTATGTGACCATCGGAGACGTCATCGCAGATTCTGCAGATGAAGTAGCCCAAAAAGCGGAGATCTCCCTCGGTATCGCTCGAACGGTCCAAATTGCTGCGGATCGTTATCTACAAGAAGCCAACCAAAGCGAAGGTGGAAAATAACCCCCACCTAACCGTTCGTGTGCGATGTGAACCCCCCTGCCCATCGACTCTAAAGAGGCGCGCTCCAGCTCGCCTCCCTCGATGTCACCCTCTCGGGAAAGGCGGGGGCCTTTTGCTTCTAAAACTGCCCCAAATGGGTATAATGGCCTTTCTCAGGTTGAGAGGTTGAAATGGTAAAGATGCGTGTATATGAACTGGCTCGTGAATTAAAACTCGAAAGTAAGGCTTTGATCGCAAAGCTCAAGGCCATTGGCGTTGAGGTGGCAAGCCATCAGAGTACATTGACAGCGGCCCAAGTGGAGAAGGTCAAAGCGGCGGAAACTGCAGGCTCCGATCCGAAGGTTGTGGTACGACGTCGTCCCAAACCCGAAGAGAAGAAAGTGGAGCCTGTATTGGAGTCTGCTGCTGAAACAGTGGTAGCCCCAAGCGAAGAAGCCTTGGCTCCAAGCGTTACACGCATCCGAAGAGCTGCGAAATCGGTAGAGTCTTCCGGTGAGCCTGGATCTGTAGAGGCGCTCGCTGTAGAAGCAGCTCCTGTTGCGCCAGCAGAAACCAAGGCTATTTCTGTTTCTCCTGCTTCAGAAGAAGGAGAGGGAGAGGCGGTTGCCATCGCCTTGGAACAAGCGACAACTCCGGCGCAATTGGCGCAAATTGCAGCCCAAGATGCCAAGGTAATTGCAGAGGCAAAAGCCAAGTTGCTGTCTCGTTCTCTTCGACGTCCAGAGCCGACGCCGTCCTCTCGCCCTCAGCAGTCCCAACAGTCTACCTCTCATCATGCTACATCTTCCGAGCCTCGACCGGAGCGAGCCGAGAGACGGCAATTGTTTACGCCTGGCTCAGGCGCTACGATTGTACGTAAGGCCACAACGAAAGAAGTTGAAGAACTACGGCATCAGCAACAGGTACAATCTCAACCCAAGGTTGCCCCTCGTCCGATGTCATCTCGCCCTCCCCTACGAGAAGATTCTCGTGGTGGACCAGATAATCGATATCGTTCGGTTTCTTCCGGTGGGTCCCAAGGGTCTACGGGAGGGTACCAAGGGTCTCAAGGCTCGTCTGGTGGATTCCGTAGTTCTCAGCCGCCTCATGCAGCACCGCCTCCGATGCCGTTCCCACCTGGTGAGGACGAATTTGGCGAGCGTACCAATAAAAAGGCCTTCCCGATTAAAGGGAAGACGGATCGTCCTGGTATTGTGCCAGAAGTCGAGCCGAAGGTTGTAAAACCTGCACCTAAACGTAAGAGTTTGTCGACGCGGGAACTTCTGGAGTCTCTGGATACAGAGGTCGAAGTCGAAGTCGTCGAGGATGTGTTAGAGGCGCCTCGCCGCAAGAAGGTTTACACGCCTTCCGGTGGAAAGCGTCGCGATAACAAAAGATCTCGAAGAGATTTTAAAGCCACTGCCATGACCACGCCTCGCGCTGCATATCGCGTAGTGAAGGTCACGGGTAATGCCATTTCGATCTCCGACCTTGCCCATCAAATGAGTGTAAAAGCCTCTGAACTTATCAAGAAATTGATGGGACAAGGCATCATGGCGACGCTAAACCAAGCCATTGATTTCGATACAGCTGCCTTGCTATCGAGTGAGTTTGGGTTCGAGTGTAAAGATGCGACCCGAAATGTATCTGACGTCTTGGAGCACTTGGGTGCCAAGCGCGGTGAGATGCGTACCCGTCCGCCGATCGTGACCGTAATGGGACACGTGGACCATGGAAAAACATCGATTTTGGACCGTATCCGAAAAAGTAAGGTTGCCGAGCAAGAGGCCGGTGGGATTACCCAGCATATTGGGGCCTATTGTGTTGTGCATAACGGATCTCCGATTACCTTTATCGATACACCGGGGCACGAAGCGTTCTCTGCTATGCGTGCGCGTGGAGCCAAGCTCACCGATATCGTTATCTTGGTTGTGGCTGCGGATGACGGCGTAATGCCGCAGACGATTGAAGCCATTTCTCACGCTCGGTCTGCTGATGTGCCGATTATTGTGGCTATCAACAAGATCGACAAACAAAATATCAATCTCGATCGTATTATGAACGAGTTGAGTGAGCATGGGATTCAATCGGAAGAGTGGGGCGGACAAAACCAGTTGATTAAGGTTTCTGCACTAAAGGGAACCGGTATCGATGAGTTGCTGGAAGCTGTCTTGTTGCAAACCGAAATTTTGGAATTGCAAGCCGAGTACACAGGTCCTGCTACTGCTACTGTCGTGGAAGCCAACTTGGATAAAAATCGGGGACCCGTTGCTACGGTTATCGTAACTAGCGGTACGTTGTCACCCGGTGATATGCTCGTTGCTGGTACCTCTACGGGTCGTGTACGTGCGATGTATGACCACAACCGTAAGCCAGTGCTGCAAGCGACGCCTTCTATTCCAGTGGAGATTGTGGGTCTTACCGATGTGCCAGAAGCTGGGGATGTGGCCCACGTAGTAGAAGATGAAAAAGTCTTGCGTGAAGTGCTCCAAATCCGCGAAAACCAACAAGCTGTAACAGGTGGTAGCGTCGCTGCTACTAGCTTGGAAGAGTTGTTGGGTAAAGTACGTAACGACGAAGCGCCTCGCCTCAACTTGATTTTGAAGGCCGATACCCAAGGGTCATTGGAAGCCATTTCTGATGCGATCACGAAGCTAAAGTCAGAAAAAGTATCCGTGGTGATCGTGCACAAAGCGGTAGGGGGGATCAACCAATCCGACCTTAGCTTGGCCGAGACCAGTGGATCGATCCTCTTTGGATTCAACGTGCGTGCCATTAGTGCATTGGCCTCTCGCGTACAGGCAGCCGGATCGATCATTAAGTATTACAGCGTGATCTACGATTTGATCGATGCGGTAAAAAGCTTGATGGTTGGGAAGTTGCCGCCTGTTTGTGTGGAGACCATTACCGGTCATGCTCAAGTACGAGAAGCCATCAACGTGCCGAAAATTGGCTTGATTGCCGGCTCTTCTGTGATGGATGGGAAAATTTCTCGCTCTTCTCTGTTGCGATTGGTTCGAAATGAAATCGTAATCTACACGGGGAAAGTGGGCTCTCTGCGCAGATTCAAAGAAGATGTAAAAGAAGTAGCTCGTGGCTACGAATGTGGAATCTCTATCGACGGCTACAACGATGTAAAAGTCGGAGATGTAATCGAGGCTTTCCAGATGGATGAACAAGCAGCTGTGTTGGATATTTAGCGGTTTGGTCTTTTTGTGGAACCAGCTGCGCAGTTTCCACACCTCCTTGCTGGGGAGGAGAGCATACGAGAGCTTGGCAAGAATTCCATAAGGAGACACGGCCGGCGCTCAGACAGAATCTCCCCTCCTCTCAAAATCGCAACCGAAAGTAACAGGTCCTGGACGAGAGCTCCGCTTGCGATTTTGAGAGTTGGGAGGATCCGATCGTCGCGCCGGCCTTGGTTTTGTGTCTGGTTTATCTTGTACCCGTATTCCTCTCATCAGCAAGGAGGGATCAGGGGAAACTGCGCAGCTGGTTCCCCTATAAAAGAAAAGAAAGAAAAAAATGGGACTTCGTACCCTGCGCCTCGCAGATGAAATTCGAGATTTATTGGCAAGTTGCTTTGTAGGTGATCGGTTGCGTGACCCCCGTTTGCAAGGTATCAGCATCACTCACGTGCGACTTTCTGGGGACCTTCAACAGGCAACGGTATTTTTTCGGGTATTTGACCCAAGTAAATTGCCGGAAATTGAAGTGGCGTTGAGAAGTTGTGCAGGCTATTTGCGTACCTCTCTCTCGGCCCATATCAAGATTCGAAAATTGCCAGAATTGCGCTTTCGATATGATGAAAGCGTGGAAGAAGGCGCAAAAATCGAATCCTTGCTGGAAAAAATCAATAAAGATTCCGCTGACGAGTAGAGAGAGCCCCCTCCATGCGCCAACCCTTTGATCGCCTCGCAGGCGTGTTGCCCATCAACAAGCCTCGCGGCATGACGTCTAAAGATGTATCTCGTATATTACAGCGGAGCCTCGGTCGGGTAAAGCTGGGCCATGTGGGTACCTTGGATCCTGATGCAGAAGGCGTGTTGCCTGTGCTCTTTGGCGCGGCGACACGAGTACAAGATTTGCTTCTTGATTCTCCCAAAACGTACTGGTGCCAAATTTTTATGGGTGAAACCACCGACACTCTCGATCGAGAGGGTACGGTTACGGCAACTGCGCCTTGGGAGCATGTGACCCTCGAAGCTGCACAGCAAGCAGCAAAGGCCTTTCTTGGTCCCATCGAACAGATTCCCCCTGCGTTCTCTGCCGTAAAGCATAAAGGGAAAGCCTTGTATGCTTACGCGAGACAGGAAGCGTTGTCAGAAGAATTTCTCGCTACATTTTTGCGAAAAGTGGAAATATATGCACTCTCCCTTGATTCACTAGAAGGCAATTTGTTGTCCTTGCGAATGACGTGTTCCAAAGGAACCTACGTACGCAGCTTGGTACGAGATCTATGTACGGCACTGGGGACTTGTGGACGAGTGGATCGATTGGTACGCGAGGCGGCATCGGGATTTTCGCTGGATCAAACAGTGTCACTTGATGGCTTAGATGAGGCGCGAATGCGAGAGATATTGGTGCCGATTCATCGCTTGCGCGAAATTCCACAACTTGCCATTCATTCTACTGAAGATGTACTTTCCCTTCTACAGGGAAAAGAGCTACATTCATCGCTCTGTCTGTTACCGGGTACATCCATTCCGAGTAAACCTTTCTTATTGGTTGATTCCGAACGTGCGTTTGGAATTGGAACATGCATAGGAAAGGATCGGATTCGACTCCAAAGGAGCTTATAAGATGACGCAGTCCTACTCTCGGCACCTATTTACTTCTGAATCTGTAGGCGAAGGCCATCCTGATAAAGTGGCCGATCAGATCAGTGATGCAGTATTAGATGCCTTGCTGGCTAAGGATCCTTATGCGCGAGTTGCGTGTGAAACCCTGGTTAAGACTGGATTGGTAGTACTTGCTGGTGAGATTACTTCTTCTGCGCAGATCGATTACCAAGCGGTGGCTCGTAAAGTGATTGGCGATATCGGCTATGACGATGGCGCCCTGGGATTTGATTATCGCAGCTGTGCGGTATTGACATGTATGGATAAACAATCTGCTGACATCGCCATGGGTGTGAATGAAGGC
The DNA here is from genome assembly GCA_947466225.1 of Deltaproteobacteria bacterium. GTDB lineage: Bacteria > Bdellovibrionota_B > Oligoflexia > Oligoflexales > Bog-1112 > CANIBL01. The sequence continues at coordinate 18,481 of CANIBL010000016.1, read as the reverse complement.
GAAGGATTGTTCAAAGAACAAGGTGCTGGCGATCAAGGGATGATGTTCGGCTACGCATGTACCGAAACCCCAGAGTTCATGCCGGCATCAATTTCCTATGCCCACCAACTATTGCGAACCTTGTCCAAACTTCGTCATAGTAAAGCTGTGGATTGGCTGCGCCCCGATGTTAAGAGCCAAGTAACAGTAGAGTACGAAGGAAATATACTCAAGCGGGTAGATACGGTCATCATTTCGACGCAACACGGTCCTGATGTTCCCTATGAAACGCTAAAAGAATTTGTGATCGAGTCTTGCATTAAGCCCACGATTCCACGCGATCTACTCCAAAATACGCGATTTTTGATTAACCCAACCGGTCGCTTTGTGATCGGTGGACCGGCAGCCGATACGGGTCTTACAGGCCGTAAAATTATCGTGGATACCTACGGTGGTCATGGAGCTCACGGTGGTGGTGCATTCTCAGGAAAAGATCCTACAAAGGTAGATCGTTCTGCCGCTTATATGGGTCGTTATATTGCCAAAAACTTGGTGGCAGCCGGATTGGCAGGAAAATGCTTGGTGCAACTTGCGTATGCTATCGGGGTTGCCGAACCCGTCAGTGTATTTGTAGAGAGCTATGGCACTTCTACATTGCCTGCTCATAAATTGGCTGAAATTGTGCGCGAGCATTTCCGCTTAAAGCCGCAAGAGATTATCGACAGTTTGGCATTGCGCCAGCCTATGTATCAGGCGACTGCTGCCTATGGGCACTTTGGACGCAGTGAGTTCCCCTGGGAAAAAACCGACAAATTGGATGAACTGAAGCGATATGCCACATGATTGAATTTCTCTCTGGTACCATTCAAGATCTCACCCCAGTTGGCATCGTATTGGATGTAAGCGGGGTTGGCTATGGTCTTGCCTTGCCGTTATCCTATGTTACGCAATTGGCCATCGGTACTGCCTGTCAAGTTTGGGTTCATACGCGGGTGCGAGAAGACTCGTTGCGTTTGTATGGATTCTCTTCGAAGGCAGATCGCGATCTTTTTGAGCTGTTGATTCAGATCAATGGGGTGGGACCGAAGGTAGCCATGGCCATTCTTTCTACGATTACCGTGCGAGAGTTGGTGCACATCGTGGATCAGAACCGGGTGGATCTTCTGACGGAGGTGCCGGGTATTGGGCAACGTACCGCAGAGAAAGTCTTGCTTGAACTCAAAGCCAAGCTTTCAAAATCAGCTCATGCAGCGCTGTTGCGTCGTGGGGCTGATGTTGTGCCGCTTGCGCGTGCGGGTGCTTCGGCTGCTCCCGTCGCAGACTGTGAAGATGATCTGCACTCTGCCTTGACCAACTTAGGATTTAAGGACAAAGAGATTACCCCTGTGTTGCATAGGGTGATAGAGGAAATGCCAGCTGGAAAGTTTGCTGATCTTCTACGGGCTTGTTTGCAGCAGTTGCGGTCAAAGACGATTTCTTCTTTATTTTAATTTTTTTTACTTTTTTTGCGCAACCAGCTGGTTCCGCAAAAGCAGCCGGTTGCGCAAAAAAACCCTAAAATGATGTAAAAATATGGAAATCCAGCGAAATCATTCCACCACCATCGAACGCTATGTAAGCCCTCTTCCTCAAGTGGAAGAAATTGCGCCTGCTGCAATCCAATTGCGTCCCGCCAGTTTTGATGATTACCCCGGTCAAACCCATGCCAAGGAAAATCTCAAAATTTTCGTTGCAGCAGCAAAAAACCGCGGACAGCCCCTGGACCATGTGATTCTCCATGGGCCTCCAGGGCTCGGCAAAACTACCTTGGCTCATATTATTGCCAATGAGCTCTCTGTCCCCTTTCACAGCACCACAGGGCCCTCGTTGGACAAACCAGGAGATTTAGCCGGGCTTTTGGCAGGGCTAGAGCCTTCGGCGCTGCTCTTCATTGATGAAATTCACCGCCTCCCGATTCAGGTGGAGGAAGTCCTTTATTCCGCCATGGAAAATTTTTCTCTTGATGTGGTGGTAGGGCAAGGACCTACGGCCCGTTCTGTGACGATCCCCTTGGCCCCCTTCACGCTGGTAGGGGCCACTACGCGGCTATCGAGTCTAAGTCGACCTTTTCTGAGCCGATTTGGGATCCAAGAAAAATTGGATTTCTATGAAGTAGAAGCGTTGGAGCAAATCCTCGTACGTGGGGCGGGGTTACTTGGGATCCAGCTTGGAGCTGGCGGTGCTCGCGAGTTGGCACTGTCCTCTCGTGGTACGCCGCGTGTAGCGCTACGCTTATTGCGCAGAGTCTGGGATTTTGCCGAGGTGCTTCATGCCGGGATTATCGATGACCGTGTGGTGCGAGAAGGGTTGCAGCGTCTAGATATCGACAGTCAGGGTTTGGATCGCATGGATCGGGATATCTTGACTATGATGCATGCGCGGTATCAAGGGGGGCCGGTGGGCATTGATGCGCTGGCGATTACCCTAGGAGAAGAACGCAGCACCATTGAGGAGGTCTACGAGCCTTTTCTTGTGTACTGCGGGTATGTTAGCCGTAGTGCAAGGGGGCGCTTGTTGACAGAAAAAGGCCTTGCATATCTACAAACAAGCCAAAACGGCGAACCTCTCGATATGAAAATTTGACAAGTTGCTCTCACCTGAGCTACGAAGTCCTGGTGACGATAGAGTCTGGTTTTTAGAAGGAGGTATCCTATGATTCGTTGGATGTTCGTCTTTCGTGTGGCCTGTCTCAGTGTTCTCGGTTCGGCTGGTGTTTCTTATTGGGCTGTACGCGAAGTTAATGCGGCCCAACAAAAGTCCCAAGTTCTTCTCTCTGCCCATCCCCTCACCCCTGAAACCTTGCAACGTGTGAATTTCTATCTGGATCAGATGATTGCAGAATTTCCCAACGATTTGTTTCATTCCGAAACAAGGGCTTTTTTGCAGTCTCTTCGGCACAATGTGAGCCCAACAGAACGCTATCGCTCTTTTCTTCAGTTCTCTGAAGGGTTCCCTGTCTATGGAACCCATTCATTGGAGTTTGCCCCTCACTTTGTCGAACTTGCCTTTCAGGCAAATCAAGAGATTCATTCTTCCCATGGGTTGTAGTCGATGTATCGAGCGATCTTTCTCCTGATAATGTCAGGTAGATAGGTAGGCGGGAGAGACGCCATAGCGTTACACTCGAACTTTGATTTTATGATCTCGTTCAATCTCCCGCTGGGTCTCCCGCTTTTTTGTGGCCTGCCGTTTATCATACAGTTTCTTCCCACGTACGATGGCAATTTCTACTTTGACAAAGTGCCCCTTCAAGTAAATTTTGAGTGGGATAATCGTGTTGCCTCGCGTGGAGACATGCTCCTCTAATTGAAGCAGTTCTTTTCGATGAAGCAACAATTTGCGAGGACGTGCTTCTGCATGGTTATAAATATTACCTTGGGAGTAGGGGGCAATTTTGACTTGCATCAAGATGGCTTCACTCGTGGGAGTGATATTTACCCAGCCATCTGTAAGGTGGACTTGACCCTCGCGAATGGATTTGACCTCGGTCCCTTGCAAGGCAAGGCCGGCTTCGAAGGTCTCGATAATTTCATATTCGTGAAAAGCTTTCCGGTTTTGTACCAGAATCTTACTGGACATAGAGCGGCGTCCCCTTGTGAAAAAGCTGAACTCCAGCTCCTATCAGACTTACAACCAAAGCGATACTTTTTCCTGAGTTGAAGAAATGGATTTTATCCCTCATGCCCAAGGACCGGTTGGTCGCGTCGGGGATCCCCCCTCGATCGTGGGAGACCGCCCTGCGGCGCAGGCGGCCTGGGCATTACGGAAAGGGCTTCTTCATTGGCAATGGGTATACAAACCTCTATCTGTAAGAAAATCAGAAACTTACATAGACTAGCCCAAAAAAAGGAGTCTGATCTATGTCTTTGATGCATTTATTGAAACGAGTGGCCATCTTCTCTCTTTCTCTCTCCGCTCCAGCTTGGGCGAGCGAGCCCAACTCCAAATGCCCGATCACCCGAGCGGATGCTCGAGCGACGGTAGCACAAACAGTAGAACGAAGAGCGCAAGCAAAAGACGTTCGAAGTGAGAGCCGTTTCTGGACCTGGTGGCGTGGAGTTATGGGAAAAAATCTTGCAGATCCGATTGCCGCAGAACCTCATTTTATTCACTTCCCCAATCCAGCATATGATCCAAGCTCTCTAGACGGGGTTGATCCTGCTGGTAAGTAAAAACCCTTGAAGCCACCTCCAGAGTATGGAATAGATGGGCAACCAGAAGCCTAGATCCCGTCATTGATACGCCCCCAAGAGAGATCTTTCTATGACCACCGCCATGCCGCAGCCCCTCCTGGATCGCCTGTCCCTTGTTTTGCAGCAGATGGAAACCCAGGGCCACTGGCCCCAAACACCGGAATTGCCTCTGTCTAAGCGGGTGCTGGAAGTCATCCCCTTTGGCAAAGGCTGGCAGGTGCAGGTTGCCTCTGACAACCTAGTGCTGGAGCAAAAGCGAGTAATCGAGCGTGCGCTCATTGAGGGGGCCGTGGGTCTGAGCGATGCGCTCAGCGTGAACTTTCGCCCTTTGCATCGCGTGACACGAGAAATACCCAAGCCCCATCCTGTTGCTTCGGCTCCCTTTCAAATGCAGGTAAACCGTAGGCCTATTCCCGGCGTAAAGGAAATTATCGCCGTTGCCTCGGGAAAGGGCGGTGTAGGGAAGTCCACGGTATGCGTGAATCTTGCGGCTGCATTGCAAGAAAAAGGCTATCGAGTGGGCATTTTGGATGCGGATATTTATGGCCCCTCAGTTCCAAGTTTGTTGGGTTTAAGGGGGCCTATGGCCGTGGGCGCCGATGACAAGTTGGTGCCGCCGTCAGCGTATGGCATTCCCTGTGCCTCGTTTGGGTTCTTCTCTGATGGAGAAAACCCGGTAATGTGGCGTGGTCCTATGATCGCCAAGGCATTTAACCAACTTTGTTACGACGTAGCCTGGGGCGAACTCGACTACTTGCTCATCGATTTACCGCCTGGAACTGGAGATGTGCAACTTACCCTCGTGGAGAAGGTGCCCCTGGCTCGAGCTGTGATCGTAACCACAGCTCAGGATTTGGCCTTGATCGATGCCCATAAGGCATTGTCTATGTTTCACGCGTTGCAAGTTCCCATCGCCGGCGTGGTGGAGAATATGGCCGTGCATCGTTGTTCCAAGTGCGGTCACGAGGAGGCGCTCTTTGAGGGTCATCTCGAAGCCTTCTTGGATGCCAAACGGGTGTCTAAATTGGGGCAGCTCCCCTTCGACCGGACCTTACTGCAGCATAGTGTAAAGGGGATGCCCATCGCCTTCGAAAAGACATCCCCTTTGTATCAAATCTTTCAAGGCATCTGCGACCGTCTGTTGCAAAAGCCCCTCGACCTTTGAAAACCCATGACTGACGAATTTTTTCAAGAAATCCGAGAAGCCGTATCCCCCCATCTCTGGTCCAAAGGCGTCGAACTTGCGCGCAGTGGACGTATCTCTCGCGTGAACCCGAAAGGGGCTGGAGAAGGGGTGGTACTACAAGTGCCGGACTCTGCCCATTTGGCGACGCCCAAGGTTACGCTCTGGTTAGAGGAGATGGATTGGAGCTGTACCTGCCGCGGTGAAGATGACCCTTGTTGTCATACAGTGGCCGCAGCCATTTTCTTGCGCCGTGTAGAAGATACAGGAATGCCTGTGCTGGAGGCTACCGCAGCCACGAGTGGCTTGCGCTATGAGTTCTCGGTGCGTGGTACAGAGCTGTTGCTTGAGCGTTGGGTGCAAAAGGGCGGCGATCGCCGTCGGGTGATCGGGGATTTGCTGAGCTTTACCCAAAAAGAGGGTATGCGAGATCTCACCCTCTCGCAAACCGATCTTCAGGTGGACTATGCCCTCAAGTCCCAGAGAAGCGGACTGCTGCCGGCGTATCTCTTGCGTACGGTATTGGGTCTTTTGCAGGCCGAAGAGTCCTGTGTTTTTCTGGATGGCGTGCCAGCGCGTACCTCAGAAGACGTGCGTGGTATCTGTTTGCAGATCGAGGATACTGTTGGCGGCATTCGGGTACAGGGAAAGCCAGATCCGGAGGTACGCCAAAGCTTTCAAAATGGCGGTTGCCAGGTGAAGCAAACCTTACACCCCCGGGTAGAGCCCTCGGTCTTTACCCAAGAGGAGCAAGATCTCCTGCGCCAGGGGAAGTTTATCCCAGAGCGCGAGACGGCAGAGTTCTTTGCTCGGTTATTGCCCCAGCTGACGCCTAAGGTGCGCGTAGACAACCGCACCCGTCGGCAAGGGGTGCGCGATGATCTATATCCTCATATTGAGCTCCTGACCCGTGTGACCCAGCCCCAGCACATGCTGGTGGTGCGACCGCGCATTGCCTACGGGGATCCCGTGTGTGCGGTCGTCGAGAATGGCCAGTTGCAGCTGATTGCGGGCGATCGTATCCCCTTGCGCGATTTACCGGCTGAAGCGGGTCTTGCAGAAGATTTACGCCGTGATTTGGGTCTGCAGCTGGAGCAAGAGCGATTTCTTTCTAAGGAAGAGGCGCTGGTTTGGGTAAAAAAGACCTCGCGATGGCAAGAGGCCATCCAAGGGCCCGGTGTGGAGTACTTTGAAGAACGCCCGGCTTTATTGGCGCATCTCACGGTGACGACAGCTGGATCTGCCGGCGTGGGCCTATCCTTTTCTTGTGAGGCTGGGGGTCGATCTTTTTCTGCGGATCCCCAGCAGGTGCTACGTGCGTGGCAACAAGGGGAGAGTCTCGTGCCCTTGCTCGAAGGGGGGTGGGCCCCGATTCCAGCCCAATGGTTGGCAAAGTACGGCGAGAGGCTGCATTTGCTCTTCTCTGCGCAAAAGGAGCAGGGCGAGGTACCGGCTTGTCTGCTGCCAGATTTGGCGCGACTGTGTGAAGAACTCGAGCAACCCGTGGCATGGCCGGTAGACTCTGCAGTCGCACGGCTGGCGGAGCCATGGCTGTGGACGGCTCCGGATAATTTGCGCGCAGACTTGCGCAGTTATCAGCTAGAAGGGGTGCGGTGGCTTGGGTTGTTGCAGCGAGCGGAGCTTGGGGCCCTGCTTGCTGATGACATGGGGTTGGGTAAGACACTACAGGCCATTTGTGTGCTGGAGTCTCCGAGCTTGATCATCGTGCCTACCAGTGTGCTGTATAACTGGGAGCGAGAGATTCAAACCTTTCGTCCCGGATTTCCTGTCAGCATCTATCATGGCAAAGATCGAAGTTTACCAGCATCTCCAGAAGGGGCGATCTTAACCACTTATGCCTTGGCGCGATTGGATTCTGAAGTACTGCGTCAGCATCGATGGCGTGTGATCGTGCTGGATGAGGCGCAGCAGATTAAGAACCCACACAGCCAAGTGGCCCAGTCTGTCTTCCAACTACAGGCCCACTTTCGCATTGCGTTGACCGGTACCCCGGTAGAAAACCGACTCCAGGATTTATGGAGCCAGTTTCACTTCCTCAATCGAGGGCTTTTGGGGGGATTTTCTGATTTCTCTGATCGATATCAAAAGCTGTTGCGCAGTACGGAAGAGGCTGCCGCTCTCGAAGGCTTGCGCAGTCGCATTGCACCGTTCTTCTTGCGTAGATTGAAGTCTCAAGTTGCACCGCAGTTGCCACCGCGTACAGATAAAGTCTGGACATGCCAGTTGACGTCACAGGAAACCGAGCTCTATCAAACCGTGCGCATGGCGACGAAAAAGGACATTCTCGCAGAGTTGGAGTCCAAGGCCAATCCGATTTCACTCTTGGAAGTGTTGCTGCGCTTGCGCCAGGCTGCATGTCATCCGGGGCTTTTACCGGGGCATCAAGCAGAAACGTCGAGCAAAGTAGAAGCCTTGGTGGAAGCTCTCGAGACTTGTACAGCAGATGGCCACAAGGCGTTGGTGTTTTCCCAATGGACGTCTTTTTTGGATTTAATGGAAAATCGCTTGGAGGCGGCAGGCCTTGCCTTCTTGCGAATCGATGGGACTACACGAGATCGACAAGGTGTGGTGGATCGATTTCAAACAGACCCGCAATCGCAGATTTTGCTGCTCTCTCTCAAAGCAGCTGGCGTTGGACTCACGCTTACTGCAGCTGATCACGTGTTTATCATGGATCCCTGGTGGAATCCTGCAGTAGAGGAACAAGCAGCAGATCGGGCCCATCGAATTGGACAAGATAAGCCGGTGATGGTGGTGCGTATGATTGCCAAGGATACAGTAGAGGAGCGCATCCTGCTGTTGCAGGAGAAGAAGCGAGCGTTGGCAGATGCTGCCTTGGGACAGGGTACTACTGCAGCGGGTCTTACCCGCGAAGATTTGTTGGCATTGCTGATGTGATTTTTCGTCTAGGGGCCTAAGAAATGACTCTTCATATGAAGACTTGGGCTTTGCTTTTTCATGTGAAAAGAATTTTCTTCTTGGTGCAGTTTTAGATCGTGACATAGACGGATTTGCAGGGGCAGAGCCATTTATTTCAAATATATGTGGTGTAGTTCTCAAATCGAAGCATTGGATGAATGATGGAACCCAGTCAACATCGGAAATGTAATCAAGCTGTTTTCTTTTGACTTCCCCCGCGTCCCTTCCGTTTTTTCTCTTTGCATTCAATCGACCTGCATGCGCTACATATTCATCTCTTCAACAGGCTAGAGTGTACTTTGCTTAAAACTCTTATGAAGAAAAAGAATCCCCATTTTTAGTTCCAATTTTTTTACGTTGAAATTTGATCTATAAGTATCGCATTAGTCTGGCAACTTGAATTTTTCCGTCTATTTTTTTATATGAAAAGGCAGTATCATCTATGCTACGAGTTATTTTATGTTTTTTAGCGGTCTTTTTTTCTGAGACGATATTTTCTGCTCCTAGTCCAATTTTTTCAAGTTTACATGAGATATATACTAAATTACCAGAATATGACGTAGTGACTCTCCAGAATTTGATGGTGAATCGGGTGGGTAGCGAACAGGGCTATATGAAAACCAAGGGACTTCACTGTGTGATTCAAGAAGGACAATTGTATCAATTATCTCCTGATGGATTGCGAGTGTACGATTCAGCGATTGAAGGAAAAGAAATTCACAATCTCTCATATAGTATGTCGCAGCAAGAAATGGCAGAAAATATTCTGCCAAACCGTGCCATACTTGTGGGAGATTGGATTGAGGCTTCTGATGAAAATTATTTTGAATCAGAGCGTGCATCAAATATTTTAGGTGTAAATGGTCGGTTGTGTATTTCTACTGAGAAAAGGGTTTTTCATATTCCGATTGAGATAGCTTCTCCTGAGAAACTCTCGTACTACGGAGCGGTGGCCGTAGAGATGGGAGCCATTGTGAAATTTCCCTCCGAGGAAACTGGATATCCCATTTGGGGTATGAATATTGGTCCTACCTACTCCCAGGATTACATTATGACAGATAAAGGCGGGGGGTGGTACCTGGAGTGGCATTTGGATCGTCCTCATTTTCATATGCCACTTTCGGAAGATGCAAGTGGAGTATACCTGCTGGCAAAAAAAATTGAAGCTGGCAAGTATGAGGTAACTGCATTTCATATACCATATGGAATAGGTGTATTCACGCGTCGTGGTGTGATTCATTGTGATGCTGGTTTGGTCGGAGAAAATTGGGTGGTGGGGTATAGTACTGCCCGGGAGTTTTCTACGGTATTGCTACGTAATCAACAAGATGAGCGCATTCAACTAGTCTTCAAATGAAATGATTTTTTTTCTAAAAAACAGTTTACCCCTCCGATTCTAAAATCTTCGCAATAACTCGGCTTGAAGACCAGCCTTCTACAAAATCTAAACACTGCACACTACCCCCACGGGCCAGTACAAAATCGGCGCCTGCAATTTGATGCACCTGGTAATCCGATCCCTTTACCAACACATCCGGTTCTACCTGTGCGATCAGTTCTGCTGGAGTATCTTCTCCAAAGGCCACTACATAATCCACACATTGCAACCCAGCCAGCATGCGCATACGTTCCTGTAGGGGAATAATTGGACGCTTTTCCCCTTTCAGACGTTGTACCGATTCATCGGTGTTGACCCCGATCACCAGCACATCTCCCAACCCTTTGGCTTGTTCCAAGTAGGTCACATGCCCCACATGCATCAAATCAAAACATCCATTGGTGAACACAATTTTCTTTTGCTGGTCATGCAATTTTTTGGCTAGACCTGGGAAATTGTCTCGAGCCCATACTTTGCCTTTGGTTCCTTTTACCTGGGTTTCACTTTCCATCGCCGCTTCTTGCAATCCCACTTCAAGCTCTTCTTGTAGAATGGGGCGAGTCCCCCACTTTTCTACAACTTTTCCCGCAGCTACGGTAGCGAAATGCACGGCTTTTGCAACTGGCGTTCGGGTTGCAAGTGAAAGAGCCATTACAGCGGCAACCGTATCTCCAGCGCCGGATACATCAAATACTTCCTTTGCTTTTGCTTGTGCATGTACAGACTTTATTTTGGCATCATGGGGCACGTAGATCATGCCCTTTGCGCCCATGGTAACGAGAACGTCTTGAAGTCCAAACTTTTTCTGAATCTCTCGTCCCAAAAATTCCCCTGTGTAACTACCTTCTTCATTGAGTCCCAATGCCACACAGGATTCTTTGATGTTGGGCGTTACCAACGTGCAGCCTTGGTAGCGTTCAAAGTCTCTGCCCTTTGGATCCACTACCACCGGGATTTTCCGTTTCTGTGCCAATGCCATGATTTGACGTACAAAGGCATATGGCAAAACGCCTTTACCATAATCGCTGAGCAACAAACCATCCCATTCTTGGGACTCAAGTCGTTGCAGCAAGTCTTTCTGAAAAGCTTCTTCTAAGGGAAAAGGTTGCTCTCGATCGATGCGCAGCATTTGTTGAGGGCCTGAGGTAATGCGGGTTTTTCTCGCAGTGGGTCGTTGGGGTACTTGTAGAATCCCTTTGCAAGAAATCCCCTCTGACTCCAACAAGGTACCCAAAATTTCTGCTGCTTCATCTTTGCCCCAGGTGCCAAATAGAAAAGCTTGGCCCCCCACTTTTTGAATATTCAATGCAGTATTGGCAGCGCCACCTGGATGATGAGAAATCTGTTGCACATGATGAACCGGAACTGGGGCTTCAGGGGAAATGCGATGCACATTCCCTTGCCAGTATTCATCCAAAATCACATCTCCAATCACTGCAATCCGAATCGGACGACGCGTCCAAGGCAGCATAGTAGACTCCATTTCTTTCGCCAGGAATTTGGCACTTGTGTCACAAGTTTGACGACTTCCACTTTTCGCTAACGAGGTAAAACTCCACTGGTAGAAATCGCCCTTTCAAAGGATCTCAAGTGGCATGCATCTTGCAAGATCTATCATAGAACGCCTTGAAAGGGAACGTCGGCTATGTCCACTGGGAAATACCTCTTCATCTTATCTCTCTTGCTCCCAGCGGTGCTATTTCCGGCCGGCCGCTACTATAAGTGGACCCTTCCTTTATCCTCTCTTCGAGAGTACCGCTTTCAACAAAATCGTGTACAACATACGGTTACCCTTCAGCTGAAAGATACAAAACCATCTGAAATCACAACAAAAATACCAAGAGACCCTAAGGTTGTTTCTGGGATTGTGATACGCGAAGTACCTGGGTACGGGACGGATGTTACCTTACAATTGGTGGATGCAACGCTTCGGTCCCATGTGGTCCAGTTGGATGCACCTCCGCGAATTTACCTGGAAATTTTTGAAACTGGTTATCAGCTCGATCGAATGCCGGGCAGCCATCTGCCCTTGGGAAATGTAGGCCAATCCTCTCTCAAACATCAGTCGGACTCCCTTCAGGCCTGGGTCGTACCCCTTATTTCTGGCTCTATAGAAGAGAAACCAATCTTTACTCCTATAGAAACAGATAACGAGAGAGAAGATCCGACTACATGGCAGCAATTTCCTGCGTATATCTATCCTCTTCCTTTGACTCTTTTTGGTGCTTCTCCGGCTGTAGAAACCGATGTGAGCGAAAAATCTCTATCTGATCTTGCCTTAGAGGCATACGAAACAGGGTTTCATGCAAAATCTCTTCGATTGTATCAACAACTGTTGCAACTGGAAGAAAGCATTTTTAAAAAAGACCCCCAATCCCTCTGGATTTTAGCTGAACTTACTTTTAAGAGGAAAAACTACCTTTTGGCAGACAGCTACTACGGCATGCTGCTGGAGCGATTTCCAGGATCCACGTGGGCGCAATATGCGGCGTTGCGGAAGTTGGATGCACAAGCGATGAGCGATGCGCGAAACCAACAAGGTGCCATGAGAAGTAAAAATTTGGATGCCGTAGTGGACAGAGGCACAGGAGAACTTGCGCTACAGAAATTACTGCGAGCTGCGTACTGGAACATGAATCGTCCAAATGCTTTGTTGCCGGTGTTTTCTGCAAATCAAGTGAAGCAAGTGGGATTTTTGATAGAAAAATCCTCTGTACCCAAAACCAAACGGTTGGCTACAAGCCTCTTGTTACATACGTACTTACAACCGGACGCCGATTGGAATGAAACAACTGCCGCATTGGCAAAGGCTTACTTTGATTCCGATGAAATGACAGAAGAGAACCCGTTTTATGCGGTTTTACAAAAAGAGGGGCAAGAAAAAATCCAGGCCAAAATCCTGACGGAGTCAGAAAAAAATGAGACGAAAGAGATCGTTGCATTATATGAAAGCGCGCCTGCAGCTTGGAAAACAACTCCCATCCCAGTAGATATTCAATGGGCCTTGGCAGAAGCCTATCGCAAGGAATCCCAAGAAGAAAAAGCCTTGTTCTTCTATCAATCCCTACCTGAAAACCGAGGCAATCTCCCTCGCGCTTTTTGTGCCAAATTTTGGATTTCCACCCTGGGGGCGCAGTTCTTGCATACCAAAGAGGGAGAGGCAGATGGGCAAAAAGAAAAAATGAAAAAGGCTGATAGTTCAATGAAATCATTGTGGAAAGATATGACTGACATAGACAAAGCAAAGGTTTGGCAAGATATCGAAGGGGATTTAGAAAACTCTCTGGTGAGTGATGCCACCCTTTCCTTAGAAGCTCCAGCCGAAATAGTTTTGGAAAATTGGCAGCAAGTTTTGACCAAAAGCAAAGGACAAAAACCAGATTGGGTCCGCACTCATCCTCCAACGGAAAAAACCGTATTTCTCCTCGACCATTTGGCAACCTTTTTTGAAAAAGCAGGAAAAAAAGAACAATCCGCTGCTGCCATTCTCCTCTTTAAATCTTTACCTACGGAAAAAGTGAACGAAAGCAAAGAAGGAAAAAAACTTTGGGCCGCTCGTCTTTTGGAGCTGGCAGAAAAATACCGAGAGGACAACCAATTTTACGACGCAGGAAGTCTGCATGTGTACCTTGCAACCCATGTAAAAGACTGGGATCAACGAGCCGAGTCTTTTTATAAAGGCGGATTGTTGCTGTATCGGGCTGGAAAAAGAGAAATGGCGATTCAAGCGCTGAAGTCAGCCCAAGAAGATGGCAACAATCCATTTTATGCAAATTTAGCCAAAGAACACCTGGTTCAACTTTCAAAGTAAGGAGTGCAGCGTGTCACAAGTTAAAGAATTTTCATCCTCTCTCTCTTCTGGCCAAGCACAAGCCAGCACCTACTTGGACTTTATTCAAAGTCGAAAGGGCCGACGTCCAGCACGTTCCGATGGAAAGCAGTTGTTTCCTACAGCTGACGAAAAAATGATGCGCATCCAAGACATCATTTGGCAAATTGCTGACACCAACGTGCCCATTCTTATCACTGGGGAATCCGGTGTGGGAAAAGAGGTGATTGCCAGAGCCATCTATGAGGCCGGCCCCAACCCACAAACCAGCCCTTTCATCGCAGTGAACTGTGCTGCCATGCCTTCTACCTTGTTGGAAAGCGAATTATTTGGTTTTGAAAAAGGGGCCTTTACCGGCGCAGATCATCGGCACATCGGAAAATTCGAACAAGCCAGTCATGGTACCCTTCTCTTGGATGAAGTGACGGAAATTGAGCTGCCTCTTCAATCCAAATTATTGCGTGCATTACAAGAGAAAGAAATCGATCGAATTGGAGGTTCAGCTCCCATTCCCATCCAAACCCGGGTGATTGCGACGACCAACCGAGATATAACCAAAGCGGTGGCGCAAGGAAAATTTCGTCAAGACTTGTACTATCGATTGTATGTACTCCATATTGAAATTCCGCCGCTTCGCGAACGTCCTCGTGACATCGAACTATTGGCCAAAAATTTCTTACAAGATTTTTCGGCGCAAAATGGACGACCGTCTTTACACTTTACAGCAGATGCCATGGAAAGACTTAAAGCCCACAAATGGCCTGGCAATGTGCGAGAGCTGCAAAATGTAATCCAACGGGCCGCTATTCTCTCGACGTCCGATCAAATTACCTTGTCCAATATTCCATTTGAGGGAGAGGATCTGCCGCTTTCTTCTGATTGGATTTCCACCTTGCCAATCGGGAAAAGTTTGCGATTGATTGAGACCCAATTCATTTTAGAAACCCTTAAGCATCATCAAGGCAATCGTACCCATGCAGCTAAAACATTGGGTATCAGTTTGAGAACTTTGCGAAACAAAATCAATGAATTTACCGCAGAGGGGATCGATGTGATCAGCCCTCTGAGTGGACGGAGCGGACTATGAAGCTTCTCGGATTAATGAATCAAAGTGATAGCATCCAGATGGATGCCTTGAACTTTCGACTTAAACGAAGTGAAGTGATCAACGCAAACGTTGCAAACGCAGAAACACCGGGCTATCGATCCTTGGGGTTTGATTTTGAATCACAATTGCAGGCCTTGGGGGAGCAAAAATCCGAAGCAGCCACCGCTACAGATGCACAGCACCGCATGCATCCATTTGTCAGTGGCGATGGAAAGGTAGAGCCAGAAGTGTACATGCGCCCCACGGAGTCGGTGGGTAATGATGGAAACACGGTGGATCTCGATGCGGAGATGGCATTGTTGGCCCAAAACCAGTTGTTGTATCGAGCTACTGTGGAAACGCTGTCTAAGAAAATAGGTCTTCTTCGGTATGCAATTAATGGAGGCAGAGGATGAGCAGTTTATTTAAATCGATGCAGATTAGCTCTTCTGGTTTGGCGGCGCAGCGCACGCGTATGAACGTGTTGAGCTCTAATCTTGCCAACGTTGAAACTACCCGGACTCCAGAAGGGGGCCCGTATAAAAGAAAAGATGTGGTATTTAGTGCTGTATCAGCCGGCCCTGCATTTGAAGATTACTTGAATGAAACCGAAGATGCACAACTGAAAAAAGTACAAGTGATGCAAATTCATGAAGATCAGCAAGAAGCAAAGCGGGTGTTTGAACCGGGACATCCAGATGCGGATAAAACAGGTTATGTGAAAAAACCCAATATACAAGTGATGACGGAAATGGTGAATATGATTGCAGCAACCCGTGCCTATGAAGCCAACGCCACAGCGCTTAACGAAGCAAAGTCCATGGCTGTAAAGGCCTTGGAACTTGGGAAGTAAGAGTATGAGGGAAAGAGTGGAAAGTATATTATATTCCGCCATCCCCAGTGATCTTTGGTCGCTGGGGAGCTCCCTCGATCATAGCACATGCCTGTACGGCCGCGGCGGCCTGGGCATGACGGGACATGAAACCAGAACGTATAAAATAGGCTAAGGAGGAACCCGTGAACGCTGTTCATCTGAACCAGTACATTCAGCAAGCGCAAAATCAGGTCCAAAAAAAGCCCGAATTGCCGGGACCTGCTGCGCCAGAGAAAACAGAAAAGTCCTTCTTTGATCATCTTAAAGACAGTGTGAATGAAGTAAATGCATTGCAAAAATCAGCTGACACCCAAGCCACAGATTTGGCTTCTGGTAAGAACGACAATATTCACGAAACCATGCTGGCTGTGAATCAAGCTGAGCTGGGGTTTCAAATGTTGGTGCAAATTAGAAATAAAGCCTTAGAAGCTTATCAAGAAGTAATGCGTATGTCGATCTAAGTAGAGAGGATCACCCGTGAGTACAGCTGCTGATTTTTTAAATACCATCCAAATGTCGATTCTCTTAACATGGCAAAAATTGACCAATCTACAGCGAGCGATTTCCCTCGGTTCGATTGCAGGGGGAATTTTGGTTCTTTCTATTTTCCTCACCACCCGAAATCGCACCGAGTATCAATACTTGTTTATGGATATCTCCCAAGAGGATGTGCATGCCATTTCCGATTATTTGAAGAAAAACAATGTCAATGACTATGTCATCGATGCAAAAGGGGTAAAGGTTCCAACTGAAAATGTGGACCGTGTTCGATTGATGCTGAGTGCAGAAGGATTGCCCAGCAACGGCGTTGTAGGTTGGGAAAGTTTTGATAAAGAGAATTTCACCAAAACGGAATTTGAGCAACAGGTGCAGAAGTTGCGGGCGATTCAAGGCGAATTGTCTCGTACCATCGGTGCCATCGATGGAATCCTTACCGCGCGGGTTCACATCGTACAACCAAAATCCACATTGTTTCTGAACGATGTGAAAAAAACCACTGCTGCAATTTATATCAAAACCAAGCGGGGATTTACCCTAGAAAAAAAGCAGATAAAAGGCATCCAACATCTAGTGTCTCGATCAGTAGAAGGCTTGACCTTGAACGATATCACCATCATCGACGGGGAAGGGCAAATGCTCACCGAGGTGGAGTCCGAGAACTCGTCCTCTCAGCAATCTCGTGAATTGATGAGTTACAAACGAAACATCGAAAAAATGATGGAAGAGCGCATCCGCGCTATCGTGGGGAAAATCGTTGGACCTGATCGCATTGAGGCTCGAGTTGATGTTGGCGTTGACTTCACAGAAGAAAAGCAGATGATTACCGATGTAAATCCCGATAATTCAGCCATTGTGCATAAGAGTACCCAGGGATTTTCCATGGAAGGAGAGGGACTAACGCCCACGGGAATTCCCGGAGCTAAGTCCAATGTGCCGGGGGAGAGTGAAAAAGTAACCGGATCATCTTCAAAAAGTGGCAGCAAAAAGGATACTGAATTTATTAACTATGAAGTATCGAAAACGGTAAGCGAAAAAACCTTGCCGGTAGGTAATATTACCCGAATCACCGTATCTGCCATTGTAGATGGAAAGCAAGTATATCCAGTTGATGGCACCACCCCCGATTTTAGTGCAAGAACCCCAGAAGAGATAAAAAAAATTGAGGAACTCATTAAAAATGCCGTGGGATTCAAAGAGGGACGAGATTCTTTGAGTGTGCAAAATATGATGTTTCAAATGGACCCAGTGCAGCAGCAGGAGATTTCCCAGCAAAAACAAGAAACGCGTACCTATCTATCTACGTTGGCTTTATCCGGTTCCATTGCACTTGCGCTCCTACTGTTTTTTGCCTTCGTGGTACGGCCCTACTTTAGATGGCTTTCCTATGATCCAGAAAAGAAAGCTTCTCAACATATTGCGGAAGAATATAAGCCAGATCTGGAATCGACCATTGCGAAAAAAGTTCAGGTTCAAGAAGAAGTATCTTTCGATAAGCTTTCTCCCAAAGAGCAGGTATTGTTTTTGGCTCGAAATGAACCTAAACGCACCACAGAAGCCATTCGTATGTTGATGAATCCAAGTCAAATGTCGGGATAATATCTACGGGTAGAGGTTCAGTATGTTGACAGAAGGCATGCCGCGAAAAGGTCGCTATATTCGAAAGGATTCGAGTACCTTTAACAGGGTAACTGTGGAAGAATACAGCTTTGAAAATGTTTGTGAGTCCAAGGTTTTCTATGCGGATAATCCGCGTTCCAATATCATTTTCCACCAGCTTCACGACCCCGAAACATTAGCAGAAGAAATTTCCAAAACCGATGTCTTGAGCCAAAATCTTCAAGATGTGAATCAATGGCGTCCCATTCTGCGACCAAAAGATTTTACGCCGGGCTGGCCTACAGAAAAAGACAAAAAACAAAGCATAGAATCTTTCGAGGCGGATGCAGAAAATTCAGTTGAATTTCAACCTGATATTATGCTGAAAGCGGGCGTTTTCGACTCAGATGTAGGTGACAAGGCGGAAAACAGTGAGGCGGCAGTAGAGGTAACGCCTTTGGTCGAAGAAACACTTTCGTCCTTTAAATTTAAAGAATCAGAAGCACCAGCTCCCATTATAGTAGAAGCGGCAGTTACAGAAGAAAGCGTTCTTCCTGATTCCGTTGCGTCGTCCGTGCAAGTTCTTTCAGAAGCAGAACGAGAGGCATTGATTCAACAAGGGGTTGAGGAAGGCATGCGGATTGCCGCAGAAAAATTTGGGGCGGATCAATCCGCGATCCTTGACTCTCTCAACGCCATTTGCCAAGAAGTCTTTCAAAGTAAAAAAAATCTCTTCCATCATATGCAAGAAAATTTTGTTCATTTGGCAAGTTCTTTGGCCGAATCTCTGGTCGGAAAAGAGTTGAGTATGCATCCAGAAAAACTGGCTCCTCTGATTCACCAAGCCATCGAAGCTTCGATTCATGATGAAACGTTTACCAT
>CANIBL010000015.1 GCA_947466225.1 Deltaproteobacteria bacterium | reverse complement strand
TTGTCTGAAAAAGTGCGCTGCAAAATCTCCAATGGAAATTCCACCCCGCGATACTGAGATAAGAATTGCAGCAAAGCATCATACAGTGTGGGTGCGTGATAATCCTCGGAAAGAGAAGCAAACTGAGGATGGGAGGCAAATCGTTCCAAGGTGCGCGTATCCTTTAGTCCCAATTGGAATTCCAGGCGTCGAAACTGGAGGGACTGAAACCCACTCGCTTGTTGCAAGCGCGACCGAAAGGCATGGAACGAAATGGGGGTCATGGTTTCCAGGATGTCAGCTTGGGATACCAGGGTTTTCAAAATCACCAACATGCGCTGTAAGGTGGCCATGGCCAAGGACTCTGTGCCTTTCTGCAGGTGGATTCGCAAAAACCCGGTCTCATGCAAGAGTTGCTTGAACCACAATTCATAGGTCTGGTGGATGATGATGAATAGGGTTTCATCATGCTCTTCTGGGGATAGCGGCGCTTGGGCCTCCAGAATTTTATCTAATTGCAAATACTGTGAATAGGTAAGGTCCATATGTAAGCACCCAAATGGCAAGAGGATCCGGCGGTTTCTGTTCCAGAGTGTTATAAAGTACCTAAAAACAGAATGTTATAAGTTTTGTCTCAATCGAGGGAGATCCCCGACGGCCGAGGCGGCCTGGGGATGACGGAGTGTGCTGGGACACCCCCCTCTGAAAACCCCCCGTCATTGCTCCCAGGCCAAAGGCCGTTGCAGACCCTCCCTAGCCCCCCCGTCATGCCCCCTTAAGTTCCCTCCCATTGTACCGATATCAATTGGGATACCATTTGATCAGGGAGTTTAGTATGAACATGCGACGGCAATATGCGGTGATCCTCCTTTTTATCGTAGGATGTGAAAAAAAGGCCAGCGATGCTCCCGGGGGATTTCAAGCGAGAGCCTTACGTGCGGATGAGTTTGTCCAGGGCAAATCTGTATATGCCTCGTTCCATGATCTACCGGCTTGCAATGAGATTCGAGACGGCGTGCAAGTGTTTGTTACGGGTGCGGGTGCGGGCGCGGGTGCGGGTGAAGCTCCGTACCGCTGCGTGGGAAACACCCAGGAGTGGACTCCCATGCAAGGGGGGGTTGTCGTGCGAGAAACGGGGGAAAAAGGCGATGCGGATGTAGAGACAGAAAAATACCGAGCCGAAGCCAAACAAGCAGCGAAAGAGGCCCAGGATGCCTTGGCACAAGCCACAGCCCAGGTTGCCAAAACCAATGCCGACCTGGGTGCAGCCAAGTTAGAATTTGAAGCCAAATCCCGAGCCGCAGAGACTGCGAAGATCGCAGCAGAACGAGCGAGAGATGAAGCAAATACCCACAAGGGGGCTGCAGCCAACTCTGCGTATCAGGCAGATCAACGTGCCTTGGCAGCAGAAACGGCGCGTACCGATGCATTGGCTGCTGTTGTGCGAACGGATATTGCGCGAAATGCTGCGATTGTCGCAGAAACCAACAGTCGAGATTTGCGCAACGAGGTGGTGGCTCGTGAAGGAAATATTCAGCATTTACATGCACAAAGCGTGGCAATTCACACTGAGGTGGAAAACCTACAAAGAGAAGCACAAGACGCTAGAGATGAAGCCAGACGATTCCGTACTAGCGCTGGAACAGCGGCCCAACTTGCGCTTCAACGACAACAAGTGGCTGAGCATGCCCTTGCAGCTGCCCGTGTAATTGAGGCGAACGTAGTGACACAATTGGGGCTGGCGCAGCGTGCTGCACACGATACCCATACAGTGGTAGGCGAAGTGAGAGGCCTACGAGACGAAGTGACTGTCATGCGAGATGTTGTGGCTGCTTCCGCTCGTGCAGCCGATCTTTCTGAAGTGAATGCAGCGGATTCTGTAGATTTTGCTCGGCGACAGGCAGAGCGAGCCGCCCAGTCTGCGCGCGATGCTGAGGCAGAGCGCAGAGCCGCTGACGCTGCACAACGGGCTGCAGTGGCAGCACAACGAGATGCAGCTACCTCTGCCGCGCTTTCAGAGGCGAAACAAGCGGAAGCAGCGCGACAAGCCATTGCAGCACGTGAGAGCGCAAAAGAGGCAGATACCTCCGCTCAGCTGGCCTTAAATGAAGCGACTCGCTCAGCTCAGCAAGCGGCAGATGCTCGAAGGGCTGCAGACGAGGCGTTTACATATAAGAACGAAGCGGTTGCGATTGATCGTCACTTGCGTGTTTTAGCCGGTGACATGAATCGATTGCGTGTACGTATGGAGGAGTTGGTTGCCATTGCCGACCAGGCAAAAAAAACGGCGATTACAGAGGCGGGAAAGGCCCGTATAGAGCGCCGAGCTGTGGACGCATTGGCTATGCAAGTGCAAAGAAACTTACAAGCAGCTTTCCAACAAGTAGCGGCTGACCAAGCGGACACACAGAGTCAGCTACAAGCGGCGCAATTGTTGATGCAACAAACAAACACAGCCACTGCTGCCTTGCAACAGGCCCAGCGAGATTTTATCTTTGCGCAAGCCACATGGGATGCCAAAGCCCGCGCCGTAAATCTTGCATTGGCAGAGGTAACGAGGCATGCGGCGGATGTAGCCACTGCAGAAGCAAGCGTAAGAGCAGCCGCAGCTGATGTTCAGGTCGATGCCCAGGCTGCAGCAGATGCTGCCCAAGAGGCTCGCAATCAGCAAGTTGCAAGTGCTGCACATTTGCGGGATGCACAAATAGCTGCAACAAGGGCGGGCAATGCGCTCGTCCAAACGACCCAAAAAGTGAGGGAAGCAAAAGCCGCCCGAGATCGCGCAATAGAGGCCAATGCAACGGCACAGCAAGCAGCAGTGACAGCAGTGGGGGCAAAAAATGAGGTTGTGATATTGCGAGATGAAATTCGGACTATCCATGCGGATATTCTACGACTCCAAGGCGTGGCAGCTGGTAACGCTGCAGATGCAGTAGCTGCAGCGACGCGTGTGCAAGATGCAGAAGCTCGAGTCACGCGATTGGAAGCTGACGCAGCACATGCAGCAGGCGTACAACATGCTTTGGCAGCACAGGCTTTAGTGGATGCAAGACAGGCGTTGGCTGAGGCAAGACAGCGTTCTGATGATACAGATGCACAATTACGGCTTGCCCAAGCCGTAGTGAGCCGGCAAGAAGACCTTGCGGCTCGTATGCTACTTGCAGTGGGTGGGGTAGAAGCCGCAGAGCGGCGTTTCAATACCGCGGTGCAGGCAATGCATGATGCCAATGCACAATTGACTCGAGATTTACAGGCAGCTCAAGCAGCTGTTGCAACAGATGCCGCTCACGCACAACTTGCACGGCAAGGTGTGGATGCAGCGTTGCTACAAGCGCAGCAAAATCTAGATACTGCGCAGCAACATTTGGTAGGTACCCAAACCGAGCATGCTGCTGCAACCCGACTATTGACGGATGCACAAAGCACTATGGTTGCGATACAACGAGAGCAAGTCGCGGTGCGAGGATTTACAGATCGAGCGGAAACAGCTGCTCGGGATGCAGAACAGGCGTTGACTGCGATTCATCAGGTGAAAGCGCAAGCATTGGCAGAAATTGCTCACGACAAACAAGCCGCACTTGATGCTCTGCTTCGCTCCTATCAATCTGTACAGCAGCAACAAACAGATTTGTTGGATCAAATGAATCGCAATCTGCGAAACGGGACGATCTCGATTGAGGCCATTGCAGATAAGTCTGATCGTCTTGCGCAGGATGCAGATGGTCTCTTGCGACAAGCGATGGCACTGCTACACCAAGTGCAACAACAACCGGTCGCAGCCGTTGTAGCACCACCGATCCCAGCAGCACCAGCATCACCCCCAGCACCAGTTGTCTCCAAAATTCGTAAGTCAGAGGCCATCGTAAATGTAGAGTGGGGAAAAGGCTTTAGTCCTGATAATAAGGAAGACCCCGCAGCTCTCTACCTAGGAAAAAATGGGCAAGGGCATGCAAGCTACTTGGTTGCCATCTCTGGCAAGAGTAATACTCATTCGGACAGGGTGATTCGATGGTCTGTTGTGAATTCACATGGGGATAAATACAAGGGAAACAAAAATGGGATTGCCATTCATGGTACCCAAAAAGGGCCGATTTTCTTACGTCAAAACCCCATGAACTTACATGAGGTAGCGATTGTTTTTGCGACAGAAGTTGCTGATGCAGTATGGATTGAGGCTCATCGTATTCCAAATTGGGAGAGCAATCTTGAGATAATAGGATCTAGTTCGGTGTTGAAGATACCAAAATCTATGGAGAAGAAAAAGGATCCCGGTGAGCCCATTCTTGGTGATGTGTATTGGCTACAGGATCATACTATAACTGCAATGATATATTCTCGTGCTGCATTGATCCTGGATGCAATCGAACCAAAAGATCAGGTTGGGATTTGGGTGCGAGATCTTTCAAATCCATCAGTAGATTCCACTAATGTGATAAGACTCAAAGTTACTTCTAAAGAAGGAAACAGAAATTCCACACTACGTTATCTACCTTGCTTGATGGAAATAAATCAAAAGCCTTTTCTGGTGCAAGGTCGGTACAACTGGAGGAGCGCTGGAATTCACTATCAAGAATTTACGGGAGAAAATGGAAAAGTGGAACATCAATTTAATGATGAAACGCATTTCTTCTGTCATGCAGAAGGAGGTTATGCCGTGATGGTTTATAACAAAGGGGGTACAAGCGATCAATGGAAAGGGCATTGGAAGCTAGAATCGACTCTTGGGGATTTCAAAAGTTTACATGCTGTGTCATTTCCTACGGAGCCAAATCAATCTAAATATAACGTTCCAGCCAGAAACCCAATGCAAATTTCATTGATCAAGAAAAAAGACGGAAGGCCCACTTTCATGCTGTTTCAACGCGCTAAAAGCCCAGCGCCTTTATTGCTCCATAATTTAGGAAACTCAGAGGATAAAACTTTTGAAAAATATGAGAATTTCCCACAAAAAACTGATTTAGATACGAGTGGTATTGAGCCAGATCTGGTACAAATCTTAGCAGGTCAAGATGGTGACTATACGATTCTATATAGGGTACAGAAATCTGGTAAAACAGATTGGAAAATGGGGATTAATTTTCCCTTGTATGATGACAACAATCGAGACCCACATCCGTAACGTGGTTTACATTTCCGTCATGCCAATGCTGTTCGGTTAAGAATCAAAGATTTGCGGGACAAGGGCTTTGGTAATTTTTGGTTATGGAACAAATTTTGGCTGTTGATCTAAAGTAGCTTTTAGACGCTTTTTCAGGTTATGGCGATAAACAAGAATTTCGGACAGCCCATGAAAGCCTTTGGTAACATCGATAACGGAAATATCCGTCATCCCCAGCGACCTTTGGTCGCGTCGGGGATCCCCCTCGATCGTGGGAGATGCCCATACGGCCGAGGCGGCCTGGGCATGACGGAAGCTTTGGGGGGGGCCCGACGCGAATGATGTTCGCTGGGGATGACGGGTTTCTACTCACCCCAAATTGCGGAGAAGTTGTAGCGTTTGTTCGGATTGAAAGTGGCTTTGTACCAACAATGCAGTCGTCGCCTGGGTAGAAATCTTGGCATGCAGCAGGTGGGAAATTTCCTCCGAGTAGTCGGTGTCTGCGATCTTAGACTTTGCCGCTGCGATATTCTCTTGGTATACCTCGAGATGATTCAAACTATGCCCCAGGCGCGCTTGTAGGGCCCCGTAGAGGGCCCGACCTTCTGACAGAGAGGCGAGGGCTTGGTCGTACACCGTCGCAAACTGCTCGTTGTTTTCTGACATCATGAGCTCTTCGACGTCACTTCGATGAACCCCTTCGTCACCGGCGCCGGAGAGCAAGCTTTTGGCGCTGCGCAATCCCAAGGCATCAGGGGTGGTATTGATAGATTTCAACCCACTAAATCGAATGGCGTTAAGGTCTTCTTTTGAGAAAAATCCCCCCACGATAAAAGGATCGTCAACGCGGAAGAAAAGGTTTTCGGGCACTTTCTCTGAGTTGCCATTTAAGAGAGGGAGTCCATTGAACTCGGTGGTCTTGCTGATGCGGTCCATCTCGTTGCGCAGTGCTTCATACTCCACGAGCAAATACTTGCGCTCTTGGTTGTCCAAGGTGGGACTGAGAGCAGCAAGGTTGAGCTCTTTCATCCGGGTAAGGATGTTGCCGACTTCTGCCATGGAAGCATCTACGGTTTGTAAGAGAGACGTCGTACTGCTAATATTTTGTTTGGCAGCGGAGAGAGAGCGAAGTCGGTACTCCATCTTTTCGGCCAAGGCTTGTTCGGCTGGGCGCTTTTCTGTACCCCCAAATGCAGACCCTGAGGCTAGCTTACCCATGGCATCTGCTTCGCCCTCCTTGGCTTTATCTAAGTAACGATTGAGTGTTGAGGTAAGATCTGTATCGCCAATGCGAGCCGACATGCAGCGTCCTTCTTCGTTAGGGTGCAGTGGCACCTTCCGCTGGTAGCCCCAATTTTGTATCCGAAAACCCCAGCTGGCAGCAGTCAAACCCCCAGCGTCGATCTTGGTCATCTTTGTAGTATTCGGTGCTAAACCCCGTGAGTACCTTGTTGGTCTCCCCTTGTTGGGCATCGATTGGGCAGGTATAGCTCAGGGGCGTTGAGGTATCCCCTGCATCGTTTACTTGGCGATTGGGTAGCAAGCCATAGAGTTTGGCTGCAAGCCCTGCCATAGGGTCATCACAGGCTTTGCGAGGGCCCAATCCATCGCCTCTATCTATATTGGGGGTGATGACTTTTTTGCCCTCTACGTTGGCAAGTTCGCAGCAATAGAATTGAAAGCTTCGATCCGTTGCCAATTTGGTGGATTGAAGCCCAGCTGGAAACGTACCATCCGGGCAGGCCAGTGTAAAATCCACGTTTCCGGTAGAAGCGCTGCTGGTGTTGCAGGTCTCGCGCGAAATGGGACGCCCTTGTCCGTCCTCAAGGAAAGAACAGGCCAATTGAAATTTGCGATCTTTGTTCGCATAGGTGGCTTGCATGCCGGTTAAGATGGAGTCTCCGGGGCATTTCCATATCAGATTAGAAATAGCCGCTTGTGGTAAAGGACCCCCTAGTTCATTCAGTCGTGTGGTGAGATACGTAGCCCGTGTACCCAAGTGCTGGGAGAGTTGAATGATCGTGGGATCGCCTTGAGCCACTGCTGCTGGCGCTGGGGTGGTTGCAGTATCTGTAGCCGTATTGCTAGTGGCGGGTGGTGTTTTGGCCTCCGAGGTACTAGCAGAGCCTGTAATGGCAGAGCTGGTCTCTGTGGCGGGATGAGGACCACTGCTACTACTTTCGCTCGATTTGGAACATCGGAGCGAAAGCCCTCCGATGAGTCCCAAGAGTAGAAAAAAAGGTTTGCGCCCCAAAGTTCACCCATTCCAAAATCAGAAAGTTATTCTTTACTGTTGAGGTAGATCGGATAAGATCGGGCAGAACTTAAGAGATTATCCAAAAAGGGGTACATTTGCCCTACGTCGTAAGCGAAAAAAAGGGGGCAGTATGCAACCAGTAGATGTCGTATCGATCTGCAACGCGTTGATGGATGTGGTTGTCTCCGTTTCCGAGGCAGAGTTGCAGGCATTGCCCCTGCAAAAGGGCTATTCTCACCTAATGGAATCTGAAGCCCAGCAAGAAATTTTGCAAAAAGTCAATCATCGCGCTTTTTCGTATGAGTTAGGCGGGTCTTGCTTAAATGCGGTGCGCGCCTTGGCCCTCCTGGGGCAGAAAACCGCATTTGCCGGTGCCATAGGGGAAGATGCCTTTGGCGAGAGGATTCGCGTTCGCACCGATGCCTTGCAGATTGCAGCGCAGTTATCGGCTCAGGCAGGGCATGCCACTGGGTGTTGCTTGGTCCTGGTTACCCCTGATGGGGAGCGGACTATGGTCACCAGCTTAGGCGCCAGTACCCAGATGGGGCATCAGGATGTGCCAACCCACGCCTTGCAAAAAGCCCGGTTTTTGCATTGCAGTGGGTATGCCTGGCTTTCGCCAGGTCTTAAGGAGGCGGTGCAGCGTTCTATCGCGGTAGCCAAAGCCGCTGGTGTTCAGGTTTCTATCGATATTTCAGATCCTTGTGTTGCGCAGTTGGTGCGAGATGACATGCTCGAGGTCATTGCCCAGCATGCAGACGTAGTCTTTGCCAACGAGGAAGAGGCCCATTTGCTCTTTGCTGGATCCCCAGAGGTAGCCGCGCAGAAACTTGCAGATCAAGGCATCATGGCGGTGATTAAGTTGGGGGCCAAAGGGGCTTTGATCCAACGGGGCAATGAACGCTGTTTTATCACCCCGGAGTCGGTGACTGTGGTGGATACCACCGCCGCAGGGGATATGTTTGCGGCTGGGGTTCTCTATGGGATGCTCTTGGGGCGAGGGTTGGAAACGGCGGGGCGTATGGGCTCTCTCTTGGCTGCAGATGTGATCGGGCGCTATGGTGCAACGCTCTCGGAGGCAGTATTGCTTCGGGTGCGAGGGATGTAGCTCCAGATAGGCAAAGTTTGCTTCGTCAAGTTTACCTTGGTGGGCGTCGAGAAAGCAGATATACGTACGCATGTATCGAGAAGGAGAAGAAACATGTTACCAGGATCTTCCGAGCTGTTGCTCATATTCGGTGTCGCTGTCTTGCTCTTTGGCCCAAGCAAATTGCCCCAGTTGGGCAAAGCTGTGGGCGAAGGCATTCGCAATTTTAAGAAGGGCTTGAAATCCGACGAGGAAGAAACGGCACAAACGCCCGTGACGAACGAGAAGAAGCGGATTTCAGAGTAGGCGGTTGGTACACGCAATATAAAACTTCCGTCATGTCCAGGCCGAAGGCCAACTCCGTCATGCCCAGGCCGGCCTCGGCCGTATGGGCATCTCCCCCGATCGAGGGGGATCCCCGACGCTCCCTATGGTCGCTGGGGATGACGGGTTTCGCCTCTTTGGTTCCTACACAGTAGAGGCTGCAATTTCCGTCATGCCCAGGCCGTTTCGCAGTTTCCGTCATGCCCAGGCCGTTTCGCAGTTTCCGTCATGCCCAGGCCGGCCTCGGCCGTATGGGCATCCCCCCTCGATTATGGACAACGTTACTGTGCAGCTGGCAGCAGGATTTTCTGAATCTCCACATTGCGCTTTTGCGCGGTGAGGAGCTGATCTTGGTTCTGCAGCTGTTGCAACGAGGTAGCGAGGGTTTGATCTGGGGTAGAGGCAAGGCTACTCCCGAGAACTACAGCAGCCAGAACAACTCCAACAACGAGAAATAGTGCGGCTGCGACTCCAAAACCTATTTTTGCCCGTCCCCCCACGCTTGCAGCCATAATTCCACTGACAAAACCCGCGCCTAATAGTACGCCCATAGCAATCAAAGTGTTGCCCTGGGCTTTGCTCATTTTCTGCTTAGAAACCTCGGTCTTAACCTCGGTCTTAACAGCGGGCACTTGCCAATGGAAGGCTCTTTTCGAAGTTCCGTACATAAGATCATATTTCACCTCATAGGTTTTGCTGTTTACCGTAAAGGTATTTTGATCTTCCTTCCGATTCTCCCACGCAGCTGCCAACGCTTTGCAATCTGCATCGGGAAAGGAACAGGCAGCTGGAACTGTATCATTGATCAACTTTGGAGTTGTATCAAAGACCCAGTACCAATCATAAGAAACCGTGTTGAGGAGCCAGGTGTTTTGCAGCAATACGTAAGTATTGTTGTACAGCTTGGTATTATATGTATCCGTCGTTGCCTCACTTGTCCCTTTCCATACCAAAAAATTGACAGATGCTCCCTCCAAGTTCGGCAAAATTGTAGGATCTTGGGGTTCAAAACTACTTTCTGTCAAAATATCAGTGGTTCCATCTGTTACTGTTGAATCAGCCAGTGCCAATGCAGACCCTCCTTGTATCGCATGCAAGCAATCAGACGCGGCATCTGCCAAGGCAAATCCTGCGCTTTTTTGCGCCTGTTGATACTGGGTTTCGATATCCGATCTGCGGGTTAGGTTTCCCGTATTTGCCATGTATATATATGGATCTGCGAGTAAGTTCTGCGCTGTAACATAGAGGGATTGTTTCTTAATTGTATCTGGTGTTTGTGCAGTTGTAGCTGCCAAAGCCAGGCTTTGGGGCGGTGTATTGGCCAGATAGGTTTGGGCCTCTTGCACGGTTTTGAGCACCAGCTGCTCTCGCTTCTGGGTGTTGGTCTGTTGCGTGAGTAGTACAGCTGCCGTCTTGTCATCTCCGTTGGCTTTGAGTTGAATGAGGGATGTGCTTGGCTTACCGCAAGCAGCCGCGGTTGTGCGTTTATATGGCATTAAGCACGGAGTGGCCGTGATGCGGAGAACACCGGCAATGGTGTCGTCGACATAGAAGTCTTGGGGAAAGTCTGCGGTTTTTTGTGTGGTGCTTTTCGAAGAATCGATATTGGCAAAGCTCACTTCTACATAATCTACGGCAGCTGGGAGGGAGTTTGCCTCATCAGGGAGAGGGGTGAAGTCAATTCCCACCAAACGAAATCCATTATTCAACGGATGTATGGTGGCTTGTATGGCGCCCAGGGTGAGCTTGCTGGCATCTGATTTGGTGATGGTCGCTGCCAATGCCAGTACGTTTACATCTTTGCAGGCATTTTGTACGCCTGAAGTGACGGGTACTGCTGTAGCTGGTGCTGAACTCGTTTTTGTGTTGTTGCATCCCATAAGCCATATACCAGCTGTCATGGATCCAACCATAAGGTGACGTAGTTTCATTGCGATCCTCCTGTTTCCCTGTATCGGTCAGAAGTGGACAGGCCTGAGAAAGAAGTCGGTTGCATTCCAGCTCTTGTTTGGTACGATTGATTATATTCAATAAAAATACAGGAAAATTAATATGTTGCAGTTTATGTACGGCATTGCATTTTGGTTGTTGTGTCCGTGGATATCCATCGCATCGGAGCGGGTAGAGGTGTCGACCCAGCTTACAGAAGGCGAGATGAAGGACTCACAAGACATAGGGACTCAAACTGAAGGCCCCTTGGAGACGGTGTGGTTGCAATCCAATACAGACCCCATCATTCGGTATGAGGTGCCTTTTGCCAAAGTAGAAGAAAGAAGTCCGGTATTGGCAGAATATTTCCGTACCTATTCCCCTACACTTACCCTCAATATGGATTTATTTTACTGCGACAAAGATATTACCCAAATCCAACGGTACTTGGTATTTGGCCTTGTAGAGGGGGAGCCACTTACACTGGGTACGCAGCGATTTTTGCAACAGTTGCAGATAGGCCGAGCCAAGGATTTTCAGCAGATTACCCTGCAATCTGCGCGCAATCGCAGCAACGGAAAACCTGCGCTCACCTGCCCCCTTTCTGCAGGGTCGGTGCAGGCCAGTGCCTATTTTAAAAAACATATGTGGCATCCCGATGGAAAGCTGCGTGCCACATTCACTGTGCCGGGATCTGATTCCAAATCGTTATATTTGTTTGCGTATCTGCTATTTTGGGGGCATTTTGCCAATCCATTTTTTGTGCGAGATCAATTTATTACCTATGCTTCTGAGGGGATTCAACCCATGATCGAGGCGTACCAGCTTCCGATTCCGTATGGAAAATTGCAGCAGTTGAGTGCGGTGTTGCGAGGGATTGATAAGGAAAAGGTGCCGTGGGATGGTCCGGCTTCTTTTTGGGATCCCTTTTTGGCTGCTTCTGAATATGGGCAGGTAGAAGAAAAAATCATCCGCACTTTTTCAACCCAAGGGTCTTGTCGACAGGCGCTTACCGGTGGCTATAAACCATACCCGATGGAGGGAGTCCCCCCAGCCGTTGCTGTGATTTTGCCAGAGGATGTTCGTGCATATGCGCCCACCGGACCCGATCCTGAGGCAGCTTGTAGAGTATATATGGACGCAGCGTATGAAAAGTGGAAGAAAAAATTCTTGTTCACCCGCACAAAAAAAAGCCACGTAGGGCATTTTTTGATGAAGGCAGATCAAAAAATAACAAAGCCAAAAGGGGCTACTATGGAGGAAAAACGAAACACATATTTATCGTTTGATCGAGATGCGGTGCTGTCTGTGACGGGAGAAGTTTTGCGAGAGGTATTGTTATAATTTTTTGCGGAACTGTTTTTTTCGGAACCAGCTGCGCAGTTTTCGAAAAAAACAGTTCCGCAAAAAAATCAAGACTTCAACACATCCAACACAGCACGTTGTGTGGCAGAAAGCGAACCAACGGGGGTCATCAGCCCAGAGGCAAACCCTTGTTGCTGAATGCCTGTATCGCGAGGTAAATCATGCTCTAGCAATTGTGTAGCCAAACGCAGGCCTCGTACATTGTTTTGTTTCATTACCCCAAGGACTTCCTCTACCGTAACGGGCGCTCGTTGGTCATCCCAACAATCATAGTCTGTGACAAAACAGACGGGTAGATAGGAAATCCCGGCCTCTCGCGCCAATGCGTACTCGGGAAAATGGGTCATCCCGATGATATCGGCACCCATTTGTCGGTAGAAATGAGACTCCGCTCGTGTAGAAAAGTGTGGGCCTTCAATACAAACGTAGGTTTTGTTTCCATGCACGCCGCAGTCCAATCGACCCGCTTGGGTGAGGACCCACTCTGCTCCTGCTTCCCAGACGGGATCTGCCAGAGAAACGTGTCCCACCATGCCTGCGCCATAGAAGGTGCTCTGACGTGTGCCTTTGGTGCAATTGAGATACTGAGTGGGTACCACCAAATCCCCGGGTGCGAGTTCCTTGCGTAAACTTCCCACTGCAGAGAGGGATAGAATTCGTGTGACGCCGGCTTGTTTCAATGCATACATATTGGCACGGTAGTTAACTTCGGAAGGCAGCAGCTCATGATGACTACCATGTCGCGAAAGAAACACGCATTCCAGATGTTTCACTCGAATTTTCTTCAACCCCGAAGAGGCAAGTCCAAAGGGAGTTTCCCGGGGAAGCTCTTCCAGAGCTTCTACTTCACTAAACTTTTCAAATCCACTTCCACCGATAATGGCCCACATGGGAGACTCCTTTTTATTATAGATATTTTATTGCGGAAACTACGCAGTTGGTGGCCCACTAGCACGTGATTCAGCAGAAAACCGTTCTAAAACTGATATCGAACGCCAGTATCCAAAATCCACCCCGTAATCAATTCACGAGGTACCACATCAAAAGCCGGGTTGAACACCGGGGTATCCAAGGGTGCCCACCGTACACTGCCTTGGGCACCGTGAAATCCGTGCACCTCAGATGCAGGTCGCATCTCGATGGGGATTTGGCTCCCATCTGCGCAAGAGAGATCAACTGTGGACATAGGCGCTGCTACATAGAAGGGAACCCCATGATAGCGTGCAAGCACAGCAAGCGCGTAGGAGCCAATTTTGTTGGCAAAGTCTCCATTGGCTGCGATGCGATCTGCACCTACGACGCAAAGTTTGACTTTCCCCAAGCGCAGCAGAGCCGCAGCCATGCTGTCACACAATAAAGTATGGGGAATGCCAAGTTTTTGCAGCTCCCATGCGGTCAAGCGACCCCCTTGCAAGAGGGGGCGCGTTTCACAAGCATATACATGGAGCGCCTTTTTTTGTTCAAAGGCCTCTCGAATCATGCCTAGTGCGGTTCCAACGCCAGCGGTGGCGAGGCCTCCGGTATTACATAACGTCAGTACACCATCCCCATCTTGAAGGAGCTCGGCTCCGTGAGAGGCAATGCGCGCACACATGGCCACATCTTCTTCAAAAATTTGAGTTGCCACTCGTAGCAAGCCTTCAGGGGCAAAATCCGGAACCTCTTGCACCATGCGGTCCATGGCCCACATAAGATTGACTGCCGTCGGGCGCGCATTGCGCAGCTGTAGGGCACTCGCTTGCAGTAACTCGGGATTCCGGTGGGATTGAGCGAAATGCGCGAGGCTCAAGGCAGCCGAAACTCCAATGAGGGGGGCTCCGCGTACAGCAAGGCCCTGGATGAGTTCCACCATATGTGTTGGATGTTGCACAGTGACCCAATCCTCTCGATCCGGTAACCAGCGTTGGTCCAAAATACGTAAACCTCCAGCGTCATATTGTAGGCTGAGGGCAGAAAGGGAAGGTAGCATGATGATCATCTCCGGCAGTCAAAAGTCCGGGGGAAAATAGCGAAATTGTTAGGTTGCTGCAAGGGCTATCGCCCCCCTGCGGTAAAGTTTTTTCCCCTTCAACCGATGAGGAAAGCACATTCGTCACGAAGTGGGAATTAGCCGATATGACAGAAAAAAAGACAAAAAAAGCGGAGGAATACCAGTACGACCTCATCGTGATCGGTAGTGGGCCTACGGGAATCCATGCGGCTGTACAAGCAGCCAAGCTAGGGAAAAAGGTCTGCATCATCGAAAAAATGCCGGGTAAGATTGGCGGAAGTTGGATCCATACTGGCACCCTTCCCTCTAAAACCATCCGGGAAAGCTTGGAGCAAATTCATAGCATTCGCAATCATGTGGGCGAAAAATGGGTCAAGCGGATCATTCAAGATTTACATACAGGTACGCTCTTTGGACGCGCATTTAAAGTATCCTATCTAGAAGAAGAGTTGGTGCGAAAGCATTTGGCTCACAATTCTGTGGTCATAGCGGAAGGATATGGATCCTTAGAAGACCAATTTACCGTTCGAATCGTAAGTACGAAAACCGATCCGTATTTGTTGACCGGTCACCATATCCTGATTGCAACCGGTTCCAAGCCTCGTCGTCCGTCTGATATTCCCTTCGATGGATGGCGCGTGGTGGATTCAGACGAAGTGTTGTTGTTAGATCATATGCCAAACTCCATGGTGATCTATGGAGCTGGGGTTGTGGGCTGTGAGTACGCGTGTATTTTTGCTGCCCTTGGTGTGAAGGTTACCATGATGGACTCTCGCACTCGCATCTTACAGTACCTGGATTTAGAAGTGGCCAATGAGCTGAAAAAATCCATGGAAGAGATGGGTGTCACATTTGTACTGGATAAAACTTTGCATAAGGTTCGCATCAAAGGACCTCAAGTTATAGTAGAGGCAGCTGATTATCATATCACGACCGATGTGTGCTTCTATGCAGCTGGACGTGTTTCTACCACAGAGAAAATTGGATTGGAACGCCTGGGGATTGTTATGAATGATCGAGGCGCCATCGAAGTAAATGCTCATTTTCAAACCTCGATTTCCAATATTTATGCAGCTGGGGATGCCATTGGACCGCCAGCGCTCGCAGCTACTTCCTCTCAGCAAGGTCGCTACGTAGCATGTCATGCTTTCGGGTCTATGATTGGGGCTTTTCCTACTTTATATCCGATCGGGGTATATACGATCCCTGAATTGTCCATGATTGGCAAAACAGAAGAAGAGTTGAAACACGAAAATGTTGAGTATGTGGTGGGACGTGCTACCTACAATGAAATTGCCAGAGGCTACATTCGAGGCGATAGTTTTGGGTTACTCAAACTTTTGATCTCTCGAAAGACCCATGAAATTTTGGGTATTCATATCGTAGGTGCGGATGCATGTAACTTGATCCATATTGGATTGGGATATATGGCAAAAAACGGACATGTTCAAGATTTTATCAACCTGATTTTTAACTACCCTACGTTGGCAGAAGGCTTTCGTATCGCGGCTTTCAATGCACTCAACCAACTTTTTCCCGACGGTATTATTAAAGCCCCTCCCAATTTCCAAGAGTCTCGCTCCACAGAATTTTTGGCGCCAGCTGCGTTGAAAATTGCAAAACCATAGCTGTCAATCGAGGTAGATCCCCGACGTTCGCCTTCGCTCACTGGGGATGACGTGCTAAAACAGTGGGCTCTTTCTATCGCTGGCAGACGATAATCAGAGAGGCATCATCCGGTTTTCCGCTCTCCGTTCCCATGGAAATCTGCACCCGAGAGGTCATCCATTCAACGAGAAATGCCGTGCGGCTCCCATTGGGGATTTTTGTAAGATCGAGGTTGTCGCTGATACCATCAGAGAAAAGGAAAATGCGGTCTTTTGGGTCGAGGCTCACAGCCGGGCTTACTTCAATGCGCATGGCCGGTGTACCGAGGTAATTGGTTACAATGTGATTGACGGCAAGTAACTCTGGATCTTGAGGGGCCACCATCCCAGACTCAATCCCGTGTCCTCGTTGATTGTGCTGCAGCGTGGCCCATTTGCACTTGCCGCGACTGCCGAGAATCATGCCCATGGAATCGCCTGCATGGTAGAAGCGACAAGATTTTCCCTGTAACTCTCCCACCACCAATGTTGTGGCAGCGCCAATCCCGAGGTCGAGAATGCGCTGATTGGCAATGTCGAAGCTTTGGGTGATGCGTTCCATTGGGGAGATGCCGGCTTTTTCCCCCTCCATTTGCTCGAGGAGGGTTTCAATGGCAATCTTGGAGGCAAGGTCTCCCCCCTTATGCCCCCCCAATCCATCGGCTACAGCGAGTACAGAGCTGTTTTCTCCCTGTAGAAAGAGACACACGGAGTCTTCGGTTACGGATTTTTCGGGGTGTCGCCGTACAAAATAGGTCCCTTCAAAGGGACCAAAAGAAAAAGGGATACCCGTATCCATGTGGGAATCGATCAAAGAAACAACCGAGTGGAGATTCACCATTCCAGATTCTCGATAAAGTCCCTCAGCATCGTCGCATTGCGAAATCGTTTGTGGATCAACGTGGTTTTGAGTCCACAACAAATCCGCTTAATCTGAGGAGGGTGCTCGTGGTAGTACTGGTTGCCTCCCATTATGTCATAAAAAATCCGAATTAGGTCGCTTACGTCCTTTTTCATATTTTCCAATCGAGAGTCTCGCCAGTCGATGACATCGATGAGTTTTACTTGATAGCCGGCCCCTACGGGTTTGATGAAAATATTGTGATCGTGTAAATCTCCGTGATACTCTCCAATCATATGAATGGGTTGTAATCCGATGGTAAGCGCAAGTAGCAGCTGTAACGCCTGAAAGTGGTGTAAACGCTTATGTTTATCCATATAGGTAGATAGCATCTCGCCCTCTACATACTCTGAAATCACGCAGGTGACTTGCTCCTTCCGGTAGGTGATTTTTTCATGGGTATGGTACTGCATGATCGTGGGGCAGCTTCGGATTTTAAATAATTTTTGGGCATGTCGCTTGGCGGCTTCATTGCGGACATTCTGGGAGGGGAAAAAGAACTTGGCTGCTCGTTCAATTCCCGTATCTTTCTCTCGCGTGAGATATACTTCTCCTTCGAAGCCAGCTCCTAGCCGGCTGATAATTTCGTATTTGTCAGCAAACACCCAACCGGGCGGAAATTGAAAGGCGTTCATCTCTACCTCGTCTCATGGAGATCCAGAATCTGTGGCTCTTGGAAGTTTTCTTTATGATACAGAGATCCTAGCAAGGATGTGAGGGTTTTTTTCTATAGGGCCTTCTGTTACTGGGGAAACTCCCTAGCTGGTTGCCCAGTAGCTAGTGCCATAGTAACAAAACACGGTATATTCACATTGAAAGGCACCCCATGTTTCAATCCGATATTTTGCAAGGTATGCCCGATCATTTGCCCGAATGCCCTGCAATGGACCCTAAAATTCCGCGTGCGCCCCGTCGAAAATTGGTCCTTTCTGCGGAGGAACAAATTCTCGCAGTGCGCAATGCCTTGCGCTACATTCCGCCTCAGCACCATCGGGTATTGGCAAAAGAGTTTGCCGAAGAGCTCCAGGCCTATGGTCGCATTTACATGCATCGCTATCGTCCCCAGTACGAGATGAAGGCGC
Source organism: Deltaproteobacteria bacterium (assembly GCA_947466225.1). GTDB lineage: Bacteria > Bdellovibrionota_B > Oligoflexia > Oligoflexales > Bog-1112 > CANIBL01. The sequence continues at coordinate 31,454 of CANIBL010000015.1, read as the reverse complement.
GGGCTTTTGCTGAATATCCCGCTGTATGTCCACAAGCAGCTGCCATCATGGTGATGATCCAAAATAACTTGGACCCAGCTGTGGCCCAGTATCCCTATGAGCTCATTACGTATGGGGGCAATGGCGCTGTATTTCAAAACTGGGCCCAGTACCGCCTCACCATGCAGTATCTGGCAACCATGACCCAGACCCAGACCTTGGTAATCTATTCCGGTCATCCGTTGGGGCTTTTTCCTGCGTCCATAGAAGCCCCTCGTGTGGTAGTGACCAACGGCATGATGGTGCCGCACTACTCCCGCGCCGAAGATTGGGACCGCTACAATGCACTGGGGGTCACCCAGTACGGGCAGATGACGGCAGGCTCGTACATGTACATCGGCCCCCAAGGTATCGTACACGGCACGACCCTGACCTTGCTGAATGCTGGGCGGCGTATCCGAGCCAGCGGCACCTTGCAAGGGCTTCTCTTCGTTTCCTCGGGGCTGGGGGGCATGTCAGGGGCCCAGGCAAAAGCGGCAGTTATTGCCGGTGCGGTGGGGGTGATTGCGGAGATCAATCCGGCTGCTGTGCGCAAGCGCCATGCCCAAGGCTGGGTGGACGAAGTGTACGAAGATTTAGATGTCTTGTTACCCCGCATTCGACAGGCCAAGGCCCAAGGCGAGGCAGTGTCCATGGCCTATCTTGGCAACATTGTGGATCTGTGGGAACGGCTTGCAGACTCTGATCTTACGGTGGAAGTTGGCTCCGATCAGACCTCTCTTCATAATCCCTATGCTGGTGGCTATTACCCCGTGTCCCTGTCCTTTGAAGTTGCGACTGCGAAGATGATCGAAGATCCAGCAGGGTTTCAAGCGGAGGTACAGGAGAGCTTGCGCCGTCATGTACGGGCCATCGAATGCTTGTGTAGAAGGGGCATGTATTTCTTTGACTACGGCAATGCCTTCTTGTTGGAAGCGCAACGAGCTGGTGCCGCTGTTATGGATGCTCAAGGCAAGTTTCGCTATCCGTCCTACGTGCAAGACATTATGGGGCCCTTGTGCTTCGATTACGGATTTGGCCCCTTTCGTTGGGTCTGTACCTCGGGAGATCCCCGCGATCTGCACAAAACAGATCACATTGCGGCAGAGGTACTGCAAGGGCTGTTGGCAAAGGCACCAGATGATATTCGCCAGCAATGGGCCGATAACTTGCTGTGGATTCAATCTGCGGAGGAAAATCGCCTTGTAGTGGGATCCCAAGCACGCATTCTCTACTCCGATGGAGAAGGCCGTATCGAGCTGGCGCGTCGTTTGAACCAAGCTGTAGCGGACGGTACTCTGTCAGCTCCGGTGGTCATTGGACGGGATCATCACGATGTATCCGGTACAGACTCTCCCTTTCGAGAAACCTCTAACCTCTACGATGGATCTCAATTTACAGCAGATATGGCAGTGCAGAACTTTGTGGGGGATGGATTTCGTGGTGCTACCTGGATTTCGCTTCATAACGGGGGTGGTGTTGGCTGGGGAGAAGCCATCAATGGAGGCTTTGGCCTGGTGCTTGATGGTACGGCTGATTGCGAACGGCGTCTTACCAGCATGCTCCATTGGGATGTGAACAATGGTATTGCACGGCGCAGCTGGGGGCGTAATGCGGGCGCTCGAACTGCAATCCAACGAGAGATGGCGCGCACGCCAGAACTTCGGGTAACCATAGGATATTGTGTCGAGGATGGGATTTTATAAGTAAACGACCATCTTCTATATCCAGTCCCAAAATGTGGAGTTTTCGCCACAATCCCCACCCCCCTCTTTAACCTTGCTAAGGTGTCTACATGTAGGTCGCTTGCACAGGCTTACAAAAAAGGAGGAGAGACTATGGGTGTCGCGCAAAGTTTGTATACTGGGGTTACAGGGCTGTCTGTAGCGGCTGATGGCATGTCCATTGTGGCAAACAACATTGCCAACGCTAACGCCAAAGGGTTTAAGCGGGACCGAGCCGAGTTTGAAGATCTTCTTTTGCGAGATCTTCGAACGGGGGCACAATCCGCAAAAATCGGAAAAGGGGCGCACTTGGCCAACGTGCAAACCATGCACACCCAAGGCAGTTTGAAAGTCACCGACAACCTCACCGATCTCGCCATTCAGGGTAGTGGGTTTTTGGTTCTTGCACAACCACCGGGCGGCGCTGGGCAAGACTCTGCTGGGAAAATGTATACCCGGGCTGGGGCTCTGCACTTTGATAAAGACGGATATTTTGCTTCTTCAAATGGAGGTAGGGTGCAAGGCTATATGGCAGATGCGGATGGTACTTTGTCGGCTCGACTGACCGACATTCGCATCGAGACCAACACCATTCCCCCTCGTGCCACCAATAATCTCAAGATGAACCTTCAGCTCGACTCTCGGGTGGATGTGATGAAAGAGAGTTTTGACGTTAAACAACCGGATAAAACGTCTAATTTCAGTACGGCCATGACGGTGTTTGACAGTCAAGGTCGCGCCCATCAGGTATCCGTATTTTTGCGAAAAACCAATGCGGGAGAAGATGGAATCGAATGGGATTGGCATGCACTGGTCGACAACAAAGAAGTAAAAGATGGAGATAAAAGCCCGTTTCAAGAATTTGGCAGTGGGCATCTCAAATTTGATAAATTTGGATTTATCAAAGATGAAACCACAAATAAAAATACGGTGAATTTTTCCAACGGTGCATTCCCCGGACAAACCATTAAGTTTGACTTCGGAAAACGTCCACCTGTGGATGGCATCGAACCTACGGATAGAGGCGCCGGCGCTACAACTTCCATCGCAGGTAATTCCGTTACCGTGTTTCATCAACAAGATGGCTATGAAGCCGGACAGCTATCATCGTTGAAAATTGGAGAAGATGGGATTGCAACAGGCATTTTCACTAACGGGATTCAACGCACGCTCGCTGGTATCGGATTGGCAACGTTTAGCAACCAAGATGCTTTGGAAAAAGCGGGCAACAACGTGTTTATCAGCAACCCAACCTCCGGTCCCGCCAATATTGGGATGCCCAAAACCGGGTTGCGAGGGTCTCTATTTTCCTCCTCTTTGGAGGAATCCAACGTGGACTTGGCCCAAGAGTTTGTGGATATGATCACCACCCAACGGTCTTTCCAAGCCAACTCTAGATCCATCACCACCACAGACTCCTTGATGGAAGATATTATCAACCTCAAGAGATAATAGGTTCCTTTTCTAAGGGGGGAGGGTCCCCCTCCTTAGCATCCTTCCCTCTTCTTCTTGCAAAAGCCTGATGTAATGAATCCTTTCTTCCCTAGAAGCCGGCAGGAAGGGGAAATCGTTGTTTTAGCTCTTGGTTTTCTTTAGGGAAACTCTCTGCAAAGGTAGGTTTTTTGTCAAACTCGTTATATGGATTTTTATGAATACCCTCGAGGTGTTGCAGCAATGTTTCTTTCAAATTTGGATCCAATTTTTCTACCATCTGCTGAAAATTGACATTGAATTTCAACCTTTGTACCGCATTTCGAACTATGCAGGCAGGATCATTGAGTATATGACTCGTCAAAGCGAGTAGATACTCTCCTGTATAGTTGTGAAGTAAATTGCGGGCCATTTTGCCGCGTACTTCTACATCTGACTGGGAAAAAATGGAGCTAATCGAAGACCAATATGCCGGATGTTTTTCTAAAAGTTGCTCTAGTTGACCTTCAGAGGATGCCCTAACATCCATGACTATGGGGGTAATAAATGGAATGGCATCATCAGATGGCATCGTAGGCCATGTCATGAAAATGTCAGTTGCAATCCATGCATCTGAACGTTTGAATAGGGCGGCAAGTATTGGATAGCCCTTTTTTCTTGCAAGAGGCAATTTTTCAAAAACAGTGGAAATTTCCCCCGATGTGAACGAGTAGGGCAAGGATTTGGAAGAATCTATAATCTCTGTAAGTAAAAATGGCGTGATTTCATCCACAAGTAGAGGAATCACCTCGCGCAATAGTAACACAAATTTGGCTCTAGCAGAGGGAGTGCTATAATGATTCTTCCAATGGTCAGTAAAAATTTTATACCAAAAACGAGCCTCATTTATATCCAGCTGATCTCGATAAATCCTTACTAATGAAACGTCACCAAGAAAGATCTTCGATATCTTGCTGCTAAGAAAAGAATGAATATCGGAGGTCAAATCGGGTAAGGAAGGCATTTCAACACCCAGAAACTTCCCCAATCTTTGAAAAGTTCGAAATTCCTCTATGGAGCGAACAAAATGATCCATGTTAAATGGTTCTTTCCAGTTTGATGTTACTCCCTGTCTATTTGTTGTTGATAAATTTTTACATCCCCAATGGGGATAATTGCATGGTTGAATTTGGAGGTAACACCTCTGGCTTCAAATTTTTCCTCCACTGAGTTGATAAATTTTGTAATCGTGGCGAGTAGCTCACTTTTTTTTGCCTCGTTGGAGGTGGCCACCAAAAGGTCCAAATCACTGGCAATGCCCAATACGGGTACAGAAGAAAATTCTTTTATCTGGGAAGGATGGCGTTTCTGCCCGAGTATGATTCGAGTCAAAACAGAACGAGTACTCTCTGGCGGGTTTTTTAGATCTTAGCTACTTCAGCCCCTACTTTTTTATAGATATATCCGAGCATACTCCGCACGACTCCGCCGGAGATATAGATCTTAGCTTCAGGGTCAATCATGGAGGATTTTGCTTCGAACGTACGAAAAAATCCTTTTCTTTGAAGAGATCCATCTTCTCCTACATAGGGAATGTCAATCAGCCGGAGAATAGATGCAAGTGCTTGTTCGATTTGATCCTCTGCGACTTCAGTGTTATCGTCTTGTACCAGTTCCAAAAAGTAGTTTTCAAAGTGACCGAATGCGGTAGCCTCAAGTAATAAAGTCAGTAGGAAAAATATGAAATTTTTTTGCAGAAATTTCATGAGCGGCCCCATTTTAGTTGAAAAAATGTATGGATACGGCTTCGGTAGAAGTTGGATTTATCTAAAGTTGATAGGCTAGGAATAGTTCCCCTCCTCATGTAAGCGAGGAGAATCATAGGCAGGAAAAGGCCCACCCTAAGTAAAAGAAAAAACCACTGGAGCGAAGCCCCCACCGGGGGTTTGAAAATTGCTAACCTGCCCTTGAAACAGCCGCGCTGCTGTGCTCACAACACGATCCCCCCTCACATAGATGCGCAGGTCATACTTAAACGATTTTCCACTCTTCGACGTCCAAACTGCAGGCTGAAACAAGGGTTGTGCCAAGGCTTTCATTTCGACCAACCGCGCAAATACCGATCTAGAAATGCGTTTGCCACTGTAGACAGATTTTCCTCCATAGGAAGAGGCTGGTTTAAAGAACAGCCCTTTTCGAGCAGTCCAGAAGCGTTCGATTTGCGAAACATCCATGACTTCTACAGGCGGGATCATGGTTTCTAGCAACCTACGCGAGGTCGCAGAAAACCCAGCCTGCCAAGCAGGAGAAGACCATTGCACCAAGCGACTTTTATCCGATAGATAGGCATATTCATGAGGCGAAGGTCGCAAACAGAGGGCACCTGCTTCGTAGGCTTGTCGAAGCGCTTGTGAAGAGGGGGTCTCCAGTAGAAAGTCACAGAAACGGTTGTACACAAAAGGCCAGGCTCTGCCTTGTGCATCGACCAAGGCCCGTGTTTGGAGATCAAAGCGTAGGTCTTCTGGCGCCAAGATTTCACACGTGAGACCTTGCTCTCGCAGTAAGGCTTGGATCCAAAGAAATTCAAACCAGGTTTTTTGTTCTGCGGGGGTCTCATCTACAATGGCAACGTGGGTAAAGGGTTTTGTGGGGAATTGAGACGTCCACTCTCGTTGAAACCCTTGATACAAGGAAGAAAATTTCGGTATGTCCAAGTTGTGATAGCCGCGTAACAGCTCTACCAGCACCCATGCTGCGGCGTTCGTATTGACCTCGATGAGACGAATCCCTTCAGGAGTCCAATAAAAATCGAAACAAGCGAGACTGGTTTGTTCCTCCGATTGCAATTTCGATGGCAATCCAACTTGCGCTGCGATTTGACTTCGATAGAGCGGGTCTTTTCGTGCAGCGAGCAGTACCTCGATCAAGGCATGTATATCCCGTTCTAAGGTAGCTGGAACCTGCACTACCTCAGGAGATACCAAGAGAGGGGATAATGCCTGTGCACCCTCTAGGAAGAGAGGATGGTGTTGGGCAATATAATCTCGAAAGGAAGGAAAAAAATCCGACATCAACACACCGCCTAGGAGAAAGAGAATAATCGAAGGAGATGCCCGTAGGGCCTTCGGCCTGGGCATGACGAATTTTGCCAGCAGCCTTTTCTCGTCACGTAACCCGTCATCTCCGATATGACCTTTGGTCGCATCGGAGATCTTTCTCGATCAAGGTACCTTATTTCGTTTTTTCATACAAAATTTCTTCTCGATACCTTGATCCAGCGTGCGATGTACATGAGTCCACCATGGGTACTAGAGACTAGAAGGCGGACCACGAAAGCGTGGATCATATAGGTCCACAATAGAGTCTGTCCATCCACTGGTGTCGCCGCGAAGAGGCACCAGGCAAGCCAAGTGAAGAGGATGTGATCGCACAGACTGCTGATAAAGGAGCACGTCCAGTTGCGAAGTCCAAGGTATCGGCCTTGCCACCATCTACCCAACGCTTCGTAAAGAAGGGCATTTGCGTACTGACACCCCATGTAAGAAATCAAGCTAGCGGCAAGGAATCTCCACGCAGGGGTAAAAAGAAGCGCCATGGCTTGGTGAAAAGGATCTGCCACATCTGGATGCGGTGGATAGAGGATGCCCAAGCCCAACAATACGGTGAACAAAAGCTGCGCTGCAAATCCGATCCAGATCCCTCGAATGGCAGCGGCTTTTCCATAAAATTCTTGCAGCAAATCGCTGCAAAGAAAAAGGGAGGTAAACACCACGGTACCGATAGCCACAGGTTCTGCCAAAAAGGGAAGCCACGTACGTTTGAGAACTTGGATATTCGCTGCATTGATTGCGATCGCCATATAAACATATAAGCCTGATTGTCCCCAAAGGCGGAAAAACCCTAACAATCCAAGGCTGGTGATCGCCCACAAACTGAGGGCGATCCAAATGGTTTCCATTTTTTATCCCCATAAATAAGATAGGATTTCCAGATAGATGCCGGCATTTTTCCGCCAAAAACCGGGAAAAATCAATAAAAAAGCGACTCGATGTCAATAGAGAGTATAAAAATGATTGTAATCAGGTTGTTTTGACTATAGATCTTTTTTGTTTTTATTTTATATCCAGTACTAAATAGAGACCGAAAACGTGGATATTGAAGTTCAAAGCCTGATTGATAGCCTAAAAAATGAGCTTGATTCTTACAAGAAGACAAGGCCTCGTCTTTCATGGCGTTCTATTGCAAAACTTTCTAAGGTCAATCGTTACTTCATTAATAAAATTTTGCAGGATGATGGCCAGGCAGATCCGAGTAAAATGTTGGATCTCACCCAAGCCCTTCGGTTGATCAAGTTTTTGCATGAAAAATCCGCTGTGAAGTATGCCATTGATTCTTCTGGATTTGCGTTGCGGGAGGCATTCCAAAATGCCTTTCCCATCATGTACGAGTCCTTGGCTGGAACAGAAGAACGAGTGGAAGTAGAAGATGTGGATCTATCGGATTTCAACACCTTCTCGATTCTTGTCTTGGCCTCGCTTCATCAAGGCACCTCTCGTCAGGTGGTACAACAGGTACTGGGAGAAAAAGCGCTACTGACGCTGCAGGCGTTGTTTGATGCAGGTAAGTTGGTGGAGACTGGTGGTGGTGTGATCACTCTTGAAGCGGGCTATTGCTTGCCCTATGGGGCGCAATTGTTTCAGCAACACGGCCCTGAGTTTTTGGCCCGATTTTATTCGCCTCAATTGTTCGACGAGGGCCGTAAGGGAAACTACTCCAGCATGTATGTAGAAAAGTTACATGAACATGCAGCCCAGGAGTTGTACGAAATTCACAAAGAATTTCATAAAAAAGTTGTAAAGCTCATGGAGGAACCTAAAAATTACGGGGAAATCCATGTGTTTTCTATTAGTTGTTTTGATACGTTATTATCACCCCCACAAAAGGAAAAAGCTCATTATGTCCAGTAAGATTGTAAAGAGTATCGTATGCATTTGTCTTTCGTTGAGTATGAATTTTGCTGTTGCGTTGCAGGCTGAGGGCATCCCCACTTTTACTTGCACGGATGTTAACACCGATATCACAACAGAAACCATAACAGAGCATGATGCCCCTACTGTGGGCTTTTGTCCTCCATATGGCGGCGGCGGCTGATTTTTTGTTTTTCAGTAGAGCCTTCCTCTCTGAACGCTCGCCCCCTCTTCTAAACCTCCCCCTTCATAGAGAAAAAACTAGGGTAATCGACAAAGCTTTGATAGGGTGTGAGGTCTTTTGACGGCTTTTTTCATGGAATGACCAGCATGAGCATACGATTTTCACTTTTCTCTTTTGTCTCGTTTTTATTGGCAGCTGTTTTGTTGCTTCCGTACGTGACGCCGTGGCATATGCCGGCAGAGTGGGCGATCTGGGTTCCGATTGGCCTTATTTTCACCACGATGCTTACACAGCTGGAAGCGACGCAGTTGTTGCGGCAGCTGGCCCATTGGAAGTATGCAGCGCAACAACTTCCGGTGGATTCCGCTACCGAAGTAGCCGCCCCTCTCCCTACCGAACCCACTGTAGCCCCAGCTGGTTCGCCAGAAGCGGTGCAGTTGCTTCGATTGTTCCAAGAGGAAGGACGGTTGGTGGATTTCCTTCAACGCGACATTCAATCCTTTCCCGATGATCGAGTCGGCGCTGTAGCTCGCATTGTGCACCAAGGCTGTCGTCGCGTATTACAAGACTACTTTGAAATCGTACCGACGGTATCCCAAGGAGAGGGGGAGCGAATTTCTTGGACCCCCTCCGAGCTTGGTACCCACATTCGACTGGTGGGGCAAAGCGGAAGTAGTACCGCTACGTCTGGTACGGTATTGCATCGTGGCTGGACTGTGCAGCGTGCCACGCTGCCTACAGTACTTCACTCAGCCTCCGCTGATTCTGCAGCCGTGTTGGTGCCAGCTGAGGTGGAAGTTACAGCATGAGTACACCGACACAACTTCAATATGGTATCGGTATCGATTTGGGCACGTCGAATTGCGCCGTTGGACTTTGGGATCCAAAAGAGCCTTCTCATACGGTGCCGCTTGTTCAACTCGAGTCCCCAGGGCATCAAGTAACCCAAGCGTTATTGCCTTCCTCTCTCTATATTTCTCTTGATGGGGAGCTGACCCCAGAGACCGGGCGTTTGCCCTGGCAAACAGCGTTTACGGGAATTGTCGGGGGGGAGTTTGCCCGCAAGCGCGGCGCCTTATTGCCAGAGCGCTACATCGCTTCTTCTAAATCCTGGCTTTGCTGCGATGCAGTAGATCGCACCGCTCCGATTCTGCCTTGGGAGTCTCCTGTTGCAACTAAATTATCGCCGGTGGATTGCGCAAAGTTGTTTCTGGAACAGTTGCGAGAATCTGTGGTGGCATTTCGTCCTCAGGCATTGCAAGAGGCAGAATGGGTACTCACCGTGCCGGCTTCATTCGATGAAGTGGCGCGTACATTGACAGTAGAAGCGGCCCAGGCCGTGGGACTTTCGATCACGCTTTTAGAAGAACCCCAAGCGGCATTTTATGCATGGATTGCCCAACAAGGCGATGCGTGGCGGGAGCAGGTGGCACCCGGTGAGTTGGTTCTTGTATGCGATGTGGGGGGCGGCACCTTCGACTGCAGCTTGATTGCAGTGGGAGCCGATCATGGGGATCTTCGCTTGGATCGAATCGCCGTGGGTCCCCATCTTCTATTGGGGGGGGACAATATGGACCTCGCCCTTGCTTTGTCCTTGCAGCAGGAACTTCAGAGCAAAGGTACCCGATTGGATCGTTGGCAATTGCTAGCGTTGATTCAGCAGGCTCGACTTGCCAAAGAGCAACTTTTGGGGACATCCCCTCTCGATACGATCACTGTGAGTCTTGCAAGCAAAGGTGCAGATTTATTTGCCAGTACCGTGCAGGTAGAAATTCATCGGCAGCAGGTGGTAGATGTATTGCTAGAAGGCTTTTTCCCTCATGTTGCGGTGATAGAAAAACCAGCGGAAGCCGCCAAAGGTGGTGTATATGAGCTGGGGCTTCGCTATGAAACGGAACCTGCGCTTACCAAGCATCTCGCCAGATTTTTGCATCAGGCATGGGAAAATGCCCAGGCGCATCCAGAGTTTGCGGCATTGATCGAAGCGCATCCCGATGGATTTTTCCGGCCGCATAAGGTGTTATTTAACGGAGGTGTCTTTACCTCTGATTCCATACGCTCTCGCATGGTACAGGTGATCAACAGTTGGTCACCTGAGCCTGTTCAGGTGTTGGATAATCCCCAGCTGGATCTTGCGGTGGCCATCGGTGCTGCCTACTACGCCCATAGTAAAGCCACGGGGGAGGGGGTGCGCATCGCAGCAGGTACAGCTCGCTCCTACTACTTGGGCATTGAAACCTCGCGTATGGCCGTACCGGGATGGCAACCTCCGCTCAAAGCATTGTGCATTTTGCCCCAGGGAACCAAAGCCGGGGATGTGCAAGAGCTACCGGCTCGCACCTTTGGACTGGTAACCGGTCAGCCGGTTACCTTTCGATTTTTCAGTGCTCCTCGTCGCGCTGGTGATGAAACGGGTAGTTGGGTAGAGGATGCGGAAGCCGAGCTAGAAGAAGGCCCTTCTCTGCAAAGCACGTTGTCTCCAGGCGATGGGTATGAAAAGGGCGCATTGGTACCGGTAACCCTTCAAGCCCATATTACGGAGATCGGTACACTCGAGGTCACCTTGCAGCAAGTACAGGGTAGTCGTCGTTGGAATTTGGCGTTTAACGTACAGCATCAGCGGTGAGTGCACGGATGACAGAACCGCGTTTTCTTATCGGCATCGACTTGGGGACCACCAGTTGTGCGCTCTCTTATATCGATCAAACAGCACCGGATCAGGTGCATACCTTGCCAATTTTGCAGTGGGAAACCGAAACGGCAGCTGTGGAGCGCCCCTATTTGCCCTCTTTTTGCTATGCAGTAGAGAAGAGCCAACGCAAACGCTGTGATTTCACCTTGCCCTTTGAACCTCCCGCTGATTCCGCGAAGGCACTCTGGGTTTTGGGGCGTTTTGCCCAAAAGCAATCGGTAGAAAATCCCCAGCGCACCATTCATTCTGCTAAATCGTGGTTGGCCCATGGGGGACTCGAACGACGTAGTCCGATTCTACCGTGGCATTCTGAAACATTGCTGGGCGACAACCGTCTTTCGCCTGTGGCGGTTTCAGCGCGATATTTGACCCACTTGGCGCGAGCCTGGAATGCTGCTATGGCTGCCCAAGATCCAGCCTTATGCATCGAATATCAATCCCTCACCATCACGGTCCCCGCCTCTTTCGATGAAGTTGCGTGTCAACTCACCATGGAGGCGGCAGAACTTGCGGGTCTATCGGGGGCCCGCATTCGGTTGCTAGAAGAACCCCTTGCCGCATTTTACTACTGGCTTTGGGAACAACAGATTCGAGACCCAGGACTTGCCCTGCTGGGCACAGAAACAGCTTCGCGTACGTTGCTGATCTGTGACATCGGCGGTGGAACGTCGGATTTTAGTTTGTTTACCCTGCAACCTGGATGCCGTCTCGAGCGTACAGCCGTAAGCGAGCATTTGCTTCTTGGGGGCGACAACCTAGATTTGCAGTTGGCAACGTTGATTGAAAAGAAACGTGATGCAGCCACTTTTTCCCCTGCGCAATGGGCCTTTGTCTACCAACAGGCCCGTGAGTTGAAGGAGACTGCATTTCGCGATGATGTGGAATTGGATGTACCGCTCTTTCTTTCTGTACCAGCGGTTGGACGAGATCTCTTTGGGGCAGTGGAAACACTCTCTCTTACGCCGCGAGAAATTCGAGAGGCTGTGATCGAGGGATTTTTCCCCTTTTGTGCTGGGGAGGACCGCCCAGCTGCGCATCCTCTTGGGTTGCGTCAGTTGGGATTGCCCTATGCCTATGATTCTGCCATTACCCGTCACCTTGCTGCCTTTGTAGCGGGTGCATCCATAGATTCGATCCTGTTTGCGGGAGGGACGCTAACCCCTCCGTTGCTTCAAAGCCGTTTGCTCGAAGTGATTGCTTCATGGCAAGCGGGTCGAGTCCCCATCGTGTTGCCCAACTCGGACTTGGCGTTATCCATTTCCAAAGGCGCAGCCTGTTGGCGACGTGTGGTGGAGCCCAAGACCGGTGTGGTGATGAAATCTGGGTATCCACGCAGTGTCTACTTGGCTGTGGCAAGAGAAGACACGGTGAAAGGATTGTGCATCGTAGAAAAGGGCGAAACGGGGCTTCATCCCGTTGAAATTACGATTCCAGGCTTGCAAGCCGTGGTGAACCAATCGGTGCAATTTCATTTGTATACGTCTCGACATCGAAGCGAGGATCGACGCGGAGACTGGGTCTCGCTGTCAGGATTGACGCGCCAGCCTGTGCCCCTGTTTACAAAATTGGCCGCACAAACAGAATCTCATATCGAAGTGCAGCTAGAGGTGCATATCCAATCCAACGGCATTTTGTCGCTCACTTGTATGGGCACTGGCCCCCATGCAGCGCTGCGTTGGCCCTTGCGCTTTCAGGTAGAAGATGGCGCACAGATCGCAGACTCTGCATCGGGTTCAACCGAGTGTGCCCAGTGGCAGTCTCGCGTACAGAATTTTGCCACGCAGCTGCGTGCGGCATTCCAACTGATGCCCACTTCAGGGGCCAAGTTGCTGCGAGAGTTTGAACGAATCAGTGCCCTTTCCCTCTCTACCCTTTCCCTCTCTCAGCTGCGAGATTTGGCGGAAGCTGCCATGCCAGTGCTCAAACAACGGGCTCGATCTCCTCAGCACGAAGCCAGTGGCTACAGTCTATTGGGGTACCTGCTGCGACCGGGATGGGGGGATCCCTTGGATGGCCCGCGTCTGGGGACGTTGTGGAAATTATGCCCCCAGCCAGTGGCAAAAGGCGTTCCTTTGGTAAGCGAACAGTGGTGGATTCTTTGTCGTCGAATAAGCGGTGGCATGACTGCTGCACAGCAAGCTGCGCATTTTGACAAAATTTGGCCGGTGTTGCGCTCCCATCAAGCCTCTGCAGAACAAATCAAATTTGCGGGGATGTTGGAGCGATTGGAAATGAATAAAAAATTGCAATGGGGCAATTTTCTGGTGGAGCAGATCGTGCGAGGGGCGCCGGGTTTAGACGCCTATGCATGGGCACTTGCTCGAATTGCCAGTCGTGTGTTACTTCATGGAGAAGCTTCGCATATTGTTCCGGCATTTTATGTAGAAGGGTGGTTGAATCAGGTTATGGGGCTGCATGTGGCATCCCCTAAGTTTCGATGTTTGGCCCCCTTCTTCTTCTTTGCGGGTAGAAAATGTTTGGACCGAGAATTTGATATTGGATCCGACGTGCGAGCGCGATTGGTGAAAAAAATGCACAAGGAAACCCCGGGGCATCCTTGGATCGAAAGCCTTTGTGTGCCGCAATCTGTTTCGGCAGATCAGCAAGCACAGTTGTTTGGAGAACCCCTGCCCTTGGGGCTTCAACTCAGATAGGACCACAACATGTCACTGATTCTACAATTACTGGATTTTCTCTTGCCCTACGGGATGTATGCCTACGGGTTTATGCTTGGATTGCTTTTGGCATGTGGATTTGGATTTCCCATGCCAGAGGATGTGATTCTTATCACCAGTGGGATGCTTGCCTCTCGTCATGTAGTGGATTTACTTATGACCAATATTTTGTGCTTGGTTGGGGTGCTCGCTGGCGACGGCGCCGTGTTTTGCATTGGGTATCGATTGGGTCCCAAGTTGAAACAAATGAAATTTTATCGATCCCTGATGAAAAATGGGCGAGAGGAAAAAGTGGATCGATGGTTCAAAGGCTACGGAGATCGGGTGATTTTTTTCGCTCGATTTACCCCTGGTTTGCGGATGCCCTTGTTTCTCACAGCCGGTATGTATCGAGTGTCCTTTTGGAAATTCCTCTGTCTAGATGGCATTGCAGCTTTGATTTCTGTTCCGCTATGGATTTGGGTCGGCTATTTCTTTGGACAAAATCTGGAGCTGTTGGAACAGAAAATGACCCAGTTTCAACTTGTCATCTACGCGTTGCTTGCACTTGTGATCATCGGGTTTTTGGTTGTATATCTGCGTAAAAAAAATCGATAAGAAAAAGGAGAGTCACGATATGGAACGTCCTTGGTTACGGTCTTACCCGTCTTCCGTTCCTGCGGATTTGCCTGTAGGGGAGTTTTCTACCTTGCAAGCATTGTTGCAGGATCGATTTTCCCAATATCGAGATCTCCCGGCTTTTTCTTGCATGGGTGCCACTCGCACCTTTGGGGATATCGACACTCAGTCTCGCGCCATGGCAGCCTACTTGTTGTCCCATTTGAAGTTGCAAAAGGGGGATCGGGTTGCGGTCATGATGCCCAATTTGCATCAATACATCATCACCATGAGTGCGGTGTTGCGCAGTGGATTGGTGATGGTGAATGTAAATCCGCTGTATACAGCGCGAGAGTTGTTGCACCAGCTACAAGATTCAGGAGCCAAAGTTCTGGTGGTGCTAGAGAATTTTGCTCACGTGGTAGAGGAAGTTCAAAAGCAGCACAAGGTGCCTCATGTCATTTTGACGTCGATTGGAGATTTGTTTCCTCAGCCCAAAAGGGCTGTGGTAAATTTTGTAATTCGGAAGGTGAAGAAACTTGTACCTGCTTTTTCTCTCCCGAATTCCGTGTTGTTTACGCAGATGCTGCAGACGGGGCAAAGCCTCAGCTACACTTCGCCGCAACTAGAATCCCATGATCTGGCCTTTCTTCAATATACAGGGGGCACCACTGGGGTATCTAAAGGCGCGATGTTGTCTCATGGCAATCTCATAGCCAATATCTCTCAAGCGTATTTGTGGCTCAAACCTTCTTTGGGTAAGAAGCAAGAGGTGTTGATCACCGCATTGCCGCTCTATCATATTTTCTCGCTTACGGTGAGTTTGGCCTATTTTTCTTTTGGGGCATTTAATGTGCTCATTCCAAACCCACGAGATATGAAAGCTTTCTTGCGAGAACTGCGTACCCATCCCTTTACCGCTTTTGGCGGTGTGAATACACTGTTCAATGCATTGCTCAATCACCCCGATTTTGCATCTCTAGACTTTTCTCACTTTCGCTTGGCCTTGGGTGGGGGGATGGCTGTACAAACTGCAGTCGCCAACAAGTGGAAGCAAGTTACCGGTGTGGCATTGACACAAGCCTATGGGTTAACGGAAACCTCGCCTGCGGTGTGCATCAATCCATTAAATCTGGATACATTTACTGGCAGTATCGGAATCCCCCTATCTTCAACCTGGGTCTCCATTCGAGATGATGCTGGGCAAGAAGTACAATTGGGCAGTCCCGGGGAGATTTGGGTAAAAGGCCCGCAAGTGATGCAGGGCTATTGGCAGCGTCCAAAAGAAACCCAAGAGGTATTGACAGCAGATGGGTGGCTTAAAACCGGTGATATTGCCATTATGGACAAATCTGGGTTTGTCACCATCATCGACCGAAAAAAAGACATGATTATTGTATCCGGATTTAATGTGTATCCCAATGAGATTGAGGATGTAGTGGCCAATCACGCCCAAGTAAAAGAAGTGGCGGTGGTGGGAGTGTCAGATGGAAAATCCGGAGAAGCCGTAAAAATCTTTATCGTACGCAAGGATTTGAATCTAACAGAAGCGCAGGTCCGAGAGTATTGCAAGCAACATCTCACTGGGTATAAAGTCCCCAAGTATGTTGAGTTTCGGGATGATTTACCCAAAAGCAATGTGGGGAAAGTGTTACGTCGTTGCCTCAAAGATAATGTGCAGCCAGCGTGAGTCCCAATATGCATCCCCATCGCTTTCGTTTTTTCGTCTCTGCTTCTGATACAGAGAGTGTCTCTGTCGAGGGAGCCGAGCATGTACATCTGGCAAAAGTTTTACGTCTCCCCGTTGGAACGGAAATCGAAGTATTCGACGGGACCGGGTGGGTGGCACAAGGCTGTATTGAGAGCCTTGCATCAAAAATTGCCCGAGTACGAATTACACAAGTAGCAGAACCTCAGCCCAAAAAACCGGCTTGTATCGTGTGCCTCGGTGCATTGAAACCCAACTCTTGTGATGACCTACTGCCGCCTTTGGTAGAATTGGGCGTAGATGCGTTTCATCTCTTTCTTTCCGAGGGCACTGCGAGATATCGCGGTAGCGAATCTGCCCAAGCTCGCTGGCAGCGAATTTTGCTTACCGCTGTGAAACAATGTAAACGTCCCACGATTCCCACCATTGAAGTCTGGTCCAGTTGGAGCGCCCTGTTGCAAGGCAATCCATTCCCGATGGAGGCCCAGCGTTGGGTATTGGATCCCGATGCTACAACTTCTCTCGGTACAGGACTTGATAAACAGCGGTCGTCTGTATTGGCTATTGGATCTGAGAAAGGATTTTCTGCCTCAGAGAATACGGGATTTCGAGAGGCAGGATTTGCGCCTGTTGCTCTTGGTACTTCGATCTTGCGGGCTACAACCGCTGCTATCGCAGGGGTTGCGGTTCTGGCTTTTTCTCGTTGAATGCGCTAGCCTCTTTTGCAACAGAAAGCAAAAAAAGCCTAGAAGGAGCGCCATGTATCACATTCCTACGCCCATCAATGAACCCATTCGCAACTACGGCCCCGGATCCCCCGAAAAACTTCGATTGAAAACCGAGCTGTTGCGCCAGCAGCAACAGGTCACCGAAATCCCCTTGGTAATCGGCGGTAAAAAATACTTTGATCGTCCCCAGCAAGCCGTCTTTTGTCCTCATGCCAAAACCCAACAGATCGCCACCATGGCCCTTGCTACGCCAGAAGACATTCAACGCGCCATACAAGCTGGCGTAGAGGCGCAACGCGACTGGGCGCGGTTACCCTGGAATGAACGCGCCAGTGTGTTTCTGCGTGCGGCAACGTTGCTTACCGAAACCTATCGAGACCGTATCAATGCGTCTACGATGCTCGCGCAAGACAAAAACGTATTTCAATCCGAAGTCGATGCGGTATGCGAACTCATCGACTTCCTACGATTCAATGCCTATTTTGCTGAGGGAATCTATAGCCAACAGCCGATGTATTCCCCTTCTGGTCAATGGAACCGAAGTGAGGTACGTGGACTCGAAGGATTTGTTTTTGCTGTAGGTCCCTTTAACTTCACCTCAATTTCTATCAATCTGGCTACAGCGCCAGCTTTGATGGGGTGCAGTGTGCTATGGAAACCAGCGCCGGAAGCTATGTTAGCTTCCTATTACGGTTTGCAAATGCTGGAGGAGGCCGGGTTGCCACCAGGGGTCATTAACTTGGTCATGGGAGATGCCCAGATGATTGGGACCCAATCCTTGCAACATCCTTCTCTTGCCGGGATTCACTTTACGGGATCGACCAAGACCTTTGAAACGCTGTGGCATCAAGTGGGGCAAAATCTCAGCACCTATCGAAATTATCCTCGTGTGGTGGGCGAAACTGGGGGCAAAGATTTTGTCTTTGCTCATGCCTCTGCAGATCCAGCTGCACTTTCTACTGCGCTTTTACGTGGTGCTTTTGAGTATCAAGGACAAAAGTGCTCTGCTGCCTCTCGTGCCTACATTCCCCAGTCGCTATGGCCGAAGGTAAAAGCCCAGCTAGTGGAAGAAACCGCTAGCTTGCGTGTGGGAAGTCCTCTGGATTTTCGCAATTTTGTCAATGCCGTGATCAATCAACAGGCCTTCACGCGGATTCAAGGGTATTTGGATCATGCCAAGCAAGCCTCAGGGGTAGAGATTCTCTGTGGAGGAAAAGGGGATGATCGAGAAGGATTTTTCATTCCGCCTACGGTGATTCAAACCACAGATCCTCGGTATCGCTCTATGACAGAGGAAATTTTTGGCCCAGTCTTATCCGTCTATGTCTATCCCGATGCCGCGTTGGAGGACGCACTCACCTTGTGTGATACCTCTACGCCCTATGCCTTAACGGGGGCGATTTTTGCCCAAGATCAACAAGTCATTCACGATCTCTCTCGTCGACTCACCTATTCAGCAGGCAATTTCTACGTGAATGACAAACCCACCGGTGCAGTGGTGGGGTTGCAACCCTTTGGTGGAAGCCGTAAATCTGGGACCAATGACAAAGCAGGCAGTCCGTCAAATTTGCTTCGATGGACCTCTTCTCGTACCATCAAGGAAAATTACGTGCCGATTACCGACTATCGATATCCATTTTTGGGAGAAGCATAGAAGGTATGTATCTAATTATAGAATGATTTTTTGGCAAAAATAAACCGCTCGACATTGCCTTTTTGTTGGTATTCTCCCTGGTTTTGCAACCCTGCAATTCTATTGGAGAAGGTTTTTTATGCCAATGCATTCCCTCTTTGCAAAGAGCACCCGTCAGTTGCTGTGCTGTGTAGCGCTTTTTTTATCTGGAGGATTGCATGCAGCCTCTCCGTTTTCTTTCGAATCGGCATTAAAGGCGTTGATCATTCATATTGATGCAGCACAGCCACATCGAGAAGATCGATCATTGCAAGAGATTACGGTCTCTGCTGATGAACTTTCTATCGCTTTACCCGAGGTAAATCATTTGATATTTTTTCCTTTTCCGATATTCTCAGCAATCCAGAACTCATGGGCTACTATTTGCAAGCACTCAGAAGCCCTCCGGCAGAGGAAAGCAATTTTTTTGTCCAACATAGCACTTTTTCTATTCCCTTCTTATTAGACGCAGCAATTTTTTGTGATGTATACCCACGCGAGGATCCAAATGGAAATTTGATGGTCGTATTTCGTTATGAGCCCTCTATGCGAGAAGGCGCAGCCGTCCGGTTGTTGTCTGGGACTGGCAATGGATTGAATGGTGATCAGACTACCATGCATCGCGCAGATCGCCTGGAAAAATCGCTACGAGGAAATGCAGCCTTTCGTGAAAAAATAACAAATTATATAGCGAGAGGAAAACTGGTGCGGTTTGTTGGTGCTGGGGAAGCAGGCCAATTGGCGGAAATTTTGGCTTTTAAACAGAAAAGAGCCGAAAAACACGACACCCAGATTCAATCGATCACGTTCGGGGTGAAGGGATATTTGGCTCATTCTTCTCAAGCAGAATTGGCCAGTACTATGCAAGGGAGTAACCTGAGAATTCGAATGGATGGAGATCGAATCGCACAAAAAAATTATCTTCACTTAACGAATAAGTTTGGTCAAATCTTACATTTTCCCATGAATGCAGATCATGAGATTGATGGTCATTCTTTGAGTCACTACATTGCGAATTTATCAAACTCCTCGGTATTGCCCATTTTTTCGCGTCTGTACTTCATGTACAATAGTCTACAAATTCACGGGGAATTGATTTCGCTTCTAGAAGCAGATCTTGCTTCCATAGAAGAGCCGATGGATCGATACAATGCATTTTTGCGTGTAGATGCCTTATCCAAAAATATCTATCGAATTTTAGATCCGAAATCAGATGTTTTTTCTGTTGAATTGATGACGATTCAGTTGAAAACGTTGGAGGATATTAAGACGCGTCAACTTCCCAAACATCGATATCCAGAACTTTCCGGGTTAGAATCAAATTTGAAATGGGTGCATGATCTTCACCAAAAAGAGGCAATTTCTCAGTTGGCGATGGAGCAAGATCTTCTCTCTTATTGTAGAGCTGCTGCACTAACTAAACAGCAGTTCGGGGAAATTCGAAAATATGCACTAACGCGCGCCGAGAAAAAGTCAGAGATTTACCATACATGTGGGGAAAATTTGCGGGCATATTTGGTGGCGGCAGAAAAAAGAGACAATCTGAAGCAGGTTGAATATTTGAAACATTCTCTTCAAATGTTAGATCCAGAGAATGCCGAATCTCGTCTAATAGGATTTCTCCAACAGATAGCGAATGCGAAATTAGCGCTATTGTGGGGCGGGAAAGTTGAACCTGCCGGTGGTAGCACTGGTGCCATCTTTCTTTCAGATATAGAAGAGCAGTCTCGAATTGGCCTATTTAAAAGTGCTGCGCATTTACCTTGGTACAAAAAAACATTCGGACAAGCGGCTAAGCTAAGTAGTTCAACAGAGTTGGGTGGGACTGGGGAACCCTTGCGAGAGGTCATGGCCTTTCGTTTGGCGGCTCGAATGATGCAGACTGCACAACTCATTGGTATTCAATTGCCTCAATTGCCTCATCTGGTACCCATTTGTTTGGTGACCTCACTGCCAGCTGAAGAAGAAATAGACGGGGTTTTCATTGAATTTGTAGAGGGGTATGGACCAGCCAAGGAAACCTCTCCACTTGTAACTAAAACCCAGAATGAAGGCGAGCAAACCGCTTTTGAATGGTTTACCCTATTTGATTTTTTCTTAGGAAATCTAGATCGACATTTCGAGAATATATTTGTAGCCAAATCGAATCCAACTTGGTCTTCGATGAGATGTATCGATAATGCCAATAGTTTTCCAGAGTCTGGCGTGTCCAAGAGAATGTCTGGTAATATGTATCAGTGGGGCTGCTACGAAGCAGCAAAACAGCCATATTCACAGAAAACTCGCGAGTCTATACTACGGATGGTAGAGGAAGTAACAGAGCTATCCGAATTTATGGAGAAAAATATCCCTACCGGCGGGGATGAAATTGGTACTGTCACAGCGGGAAAATTTTATGCGGCCCGCATTGCTGTTGCCAAGGAGATTCTGCAATCTCCAGACTCTACACCTGAATATCTAAGCCGGATTCGTACCAACCAAGACTGCAGGACCTTTCTAACTAGAAAGTAATTTTTTTACTTTTGACCTTCGCTTGTATAATTGGGGACGTACAGTCCAAATGTATATAAGAGGAGGTTTTTTTATGCCTGATTTTCTAGAAAAAATCCGTCAAACAGCGAGCCTTCGCCTGTGGAGCTTCATCAAAGTACCCATGCTCTATCATGTATGCCCGACAGTGGAGGCACTGGATGAGGCTCATACCATCGTATCTCTTCCCTTGCGGCGTCAGACGCGAAATCACCTTAATTCCATGTACATGGGAGCCTTGGTTTGTGGGGCTGATCTTGCCAGCGGTCTCATTGCCTTTCATTTGATGAAGAAGCAGAAGAAAAAATTCTCGATCGTCTTCAAAGATTTGAAGGCCGAATTTCTCAAACGGCCAGAAGCCAGAACCTATTTCCATTGTCAGGATGGGGGGAAAATCCAAGAGCTATTGAATACCGCGCAAAAAACCGGTGAACGCACCCACGCGCCTATCGATGTTGTTGCAACTTGCCCGAAAAAAACTGGCGATATCCCCATCGCACGCTTTACACTGACGTTGTCAGTCAAGATGAAATAACGGGTATAGGATTTTTTCGGAAACTGCGCAGCTGGTTCCGAAAAAAAACCACCATTAAAGGAGAAAGTATGAATACCGACAGCTATCACAAGGTTGTCGATTGCCAACATGCGTGTCCCGCTCATACTGCGGTTCCTGCCTATATTCGTCTGGTTGCTGAGGGTAAGTTTCAAGAGGCTTACCTTCTCAATCGAGAATCGAACTTGTTTCCTGGCATATTGGGTCGGGTGTGTGATCGGCCTTGCGAACCCGCTTGTCGTCGCGGGCGAGTAGATGAGAAGCCCGTAGCCATCTGTGCTATTAAGCGTGCTACGGCAGACTACAAAGGCGATATGCCGGCTGTGGTAGCAGTAGCCAAAACCCAAGGGAAACGTGTCGCCCTCATCGGTGCAGGGCCTACTTCTCTTGCTGTGGCACATGATCTGGCTCAGTATGGGTACACCCTAGAGATTTTCGAACAAGAGGCGCGAGCCGGCGGTGCTATGCGGGTGCAGGTACCTGCATTTCGCTTGCCAGAACGCGTATTAAACGAAGAGATTGACTTTGTATTGCAGCAAGGGGTGATCTGCCATTTCTCCACGCCGGTGAAAAACTTGCATGATCTTCAATCCCAAGGCTTTGATGCCATCTTCTTGGGTACCGGTGCGCCGCTGGCAAAGGACTTGCTTTTACCTGGTCGTCAAGAAGCTGCAGCCCATATTCATGTGGGCCTAGGATTTTTGGCCAGCGTGCATTTTGAGCATCGCTCCGATGTACCGAAGCGAGTGGTGGTAATCGGAGGTGGCAATACGGCCATGGATTGCAGTCGAACGGCTTTGCGATTGGGAGCAGAGATCGTATCCGTGATCGCACCCGAAACCTATGGGCAGATGTTGGCTTCTCCTTGGGAGAAAGAAGAAGCCAAAGAAGAACAGGTGATTTTTCGCAATGGGCTTTTACCCATAGCCTTTTTGGTTGAGGGTAGTGTCTTGGTCGGAGTTCAATTTCAACCGCTGGAGACATGCTACGATGCAGAAGGAAAATGGGGGCCGGTTTTTGCTGCTACCCCTCCGATCACGATACCGTGCGATGCCGTGATTCTTGCGATTGGTCAGCGTACGGCGTTTCCCTTTGTGGATGCAGCCAGCGGCGTGCAATTTTCCTCTGCCCACCCAGATTTTTTGCAGGTAGATCCTGTAAGTTTGCAAACCACAAACCCTGCTGTTTTTGTGGGAGGGGATGCGTTGGGGCCCCGTAATATTATCTATGGGGTAGCCAGTGGGCACCAAGCAGCATTGGCGATTCATCTCTATCTGAGTGGAGAAGATCCAAAGAGTCTTCCAAAAGATACCCACTCCCTTACCAGTCAACGCATTACATTGAATCAGTGGAGTTACACAAACCGATATACGCCTCGGGTTCGGACACCAGTACCCATGCTCCACGGAGCAGAACGTGTGCAACAGCTACGTAGAGAAGTAGAAACTGGATACACCCCAGAGGAGGCAAAGAAAGAAGCGGCTCGTTGTCTCAACTGCGATGTGCAAACGGTATTTCGTGCAGATCTTTGCATCGAGTGTGATGCTTGCATTGATATTTGTCCTTCCCAATGTTTGATCCTTACTCCGGATGCACCCGAGGCAACGGTGCGAATGCAATTTCCTTTCCCAGCACAGAATATGACCCAGGACGTTTTTTCTGAGGTGGTACCGCAAACGGGTCGACTCATGGCCAAGGATGAAGATGTCTGTGTGCATTGCGGATTGTGCGCTGAACGTTGTCCAACCGGTGCTTGGGATATGCAGTTGTTTGAGCTGCACCTCGGGGGGAAAAAAGGAGGGAGCCATGGCTGCAGAAAATGAATTTGTGATGCGCATTGCCAACGTGAATGGATCAGGGTCTGCCAGTGCCAATCGTATGATTGCCCAGTGCGTGTTTCGTATGGGAATTCCGGTTGGGCCCAAAAACATGTTTCCCTCCAATATTCAAGGATTGCCCACCTGGTATGAAATCCGCGTGAGTGAAGCGGGTTATACCGGACGTCGAGGGACCCTCGATCTTCTGCTGTCTTTCAATCGACAAACCCTATGGGAAGATATCCGCTCCCTCGTTTCGGGTGGGTATGTACTCTATGATTCCACTCAACCTCTAGCAGATATCCCGGCAGCCGCCCTGCAAAAATTGGATACTCTCTCCTTGCTACCGTTGCCTGTGGCACAACTGGTACGAGAAAAATTTTCCAATGCCAAAGTGCGAGGCTTGTTGCAGAACCTGGTATATGTGGGTGCGCTGATTTCTTTGGTGGAATTGGAAGAAAAAGTCTTAGAGAGAATTTTACAGGAGAAATTTGGAAAATCGCCTGCGCTTCTCCAAATGAACCTCGATGCCTTGCAGATTGGCAGAAACTATGCGCAAGCGCACTTTTCCTCTCCCTTGCCTTTCTACGTGCGTGCCAAGCCCGTATTGCGAGATGAAATCTTACTTGAAGGCAATCAAGCGGCTGCCTTGGGATGTCTCTATGCAGGTGCCACGGTGGTAGGATGGTATCCCATTACCCCTTCCACAAGTTTGGTACAGGCCTTTACTCAGTTTTGTGAAAAACTGCGGGTGGATAAAGAGACGGGAGAGAAACGCTACTGTATCTTGCAAGCAGAAGACGAGATGTCGGCATTGGGTATCGTACTCGGGGCTGGGTGGAATGGGGCTCGCGCTTTCACTGCCACCAGCGGACCTGGGCTTTCTCTTATGACAGAATTCTTGGGCTATGCGTACTATGCTGAACTTCCGGCTGTAATTTTTAACGTGCAGCGTTGTGGTCCCTCTACGGGGATGCCGACTCGCAATCAACAGGCAGATTTGCTATCGGCTGCATATGCTTCTCATGGGGATACGCAGCATGTCTTACTTTTCCCGAGTTCACCCGCAGAGTGTTTTGCTTTTGGACGACAAGCTTTTGATTGGGCCGAGCGATTGCAGACGCCGATCTTGGTGATGAGCGAATTAGAGATTGGGATGAATGAGTTTGTTTCCCCCCCTCTCGAAGAACCAGATCCTGCAACCTATGATCGAGGCAAGGTTCTACGAGAAGAGGACTTGCAAGCGCGTACCACACCGTTCCATCGCTATCAATGGGACGAACCCGATTGCATCGCACCCCGTACATTGCCTGGGGTTCATAGCAAAGGATCGTACTTCACCCGTGGATCTGGGCATGATCGCTTTGGGCGTTATACGGAGGATGCTGCGTTGTATGAAGAAACCTTGCAACGGGTTCGACGCAAGATTTCTTACGCAGCTGAAACCTTGTTACCGGAGTTTATCTGGGATCGAAGTGCAGAACCGACGAAGGAATGTGTGCTTTGTTATGGCTCCAGTGCAGAGCCGTTACAAGAAGCTTTGGATCTACTACAGGCTGAAGGATGTAAGCTGGATCAGATTCGCATTCGGAGTTTTCCGTTCTCAGTCAAACTCACAGAGGCGTTGCGTACCTACGAACGAGTCTGGGTGGTGGAACAAAATCGAGATGGGCAGATGCGCAAGCTCCTCTTGGCAGAACTAGAGTTGGACGCAACTCGATTGAAACCTGTCTTGCTATGTACGGGGCTTCCCATGGAAGCGAGTTGGTTGGTGGAGCGGTTAAAAACCCGTTCTGCCCCATAAAATACGCCCTCTATTGCTATCATAAACTCTTTTTACCTCACCAATACGATTACCAATCAGGCCGGTGCTGCTATCGCAGTTGGAAATATTGCTATGACGGCTCTCTGGCCTGTTACCTCTGCTTTGTACGCGGCAGTATGTTGAATATTGGGCAGAAGCAAATCAGGTGTAATATTCTCGATCGATTGGCTGCAGAAATCCTACTACACACGAGCGCAACTCGATGCTTCTGTCCAAGAGATGTTGGATCCGTTGATATTGCAATATACGAATATGCTGCAGCATCTTTCGGTAGACACATCGGTATCTATCTGCTGATTGGAAAAAAATTTCACACTCGGCTTTGCGACTATGGTTTCATGCGGCTAAATTATGGTGCGAGAAATACCAGAAGTAACATTCTGGTAAAAAATTACGAAGCAGGTGAGCGCTGACCCCAGATGGAGTTGTGGGTGTATTGGGTACCTTGGGGGCGCTTGGGCATAAAGAGCCAGTCACAAGAGGTCACGGGTACCAATATCATACTGGGTCGGCAGATGGGCGTGGGAATCTCTCGTTTATGGTCCGACGCAGCTTCCGGGCGGCCTGTTGGCCCCATAGTGCTGGTCACGATCTCGATATGGCCCCAGCGGCGGTGAAACCCACATTGATTGGGTTCATAGGCCAAGGTAAATCCTGGTTGCAGAGCTGTTTCTATATCGTTGGGTACCACCGCCAATCCAAGGGTGGTGCACAACGAAACGGGATTGTGTTCTGCCCATTGAATGAAGTCTCTTGCTGACCGTCCCGGTAGCATAGAGCCCCGTTTGCGGCTTTTGCCTTCTCGGTGCACCGGTGGGTAGTAATCGTATGGCAATTGGTTGAAGTCGCGGATTTCGGGCTGTTGACCATTTTGTAGAGGTACACGTGTGAGCGCGTGGCGCACCCAGCGCATACATACGCCATGGCTTCTGCGATAGGGCGCAATCCGATATGCAGTCTGAGAAATCTCAGCAGCCCGCTCTTCATCAAAGTACAAGCGAAGAAAGCTGATGTCACTCAAGTCTTCCCATGCATCAGTTGGTGTCGTATCCGTGTAAAATCGTTGAGAAATCGTCGTGGCATGTTCTTCTAGATGAGTCTCGCTGGAGAAGGGTTTCTTCACAACGGCAATGCCAACCAAGACCAAGCAAATAACGGAAATAACGGCAATACCAACGGTTTGCATCTGTACGCATTTTTTATCTGTCATCTGTCAAATCTCCTGAGAGCGGATTCCAACAAGGTTTCTCGCCAAACCCAACCCGGCAAAATTTGAATGGGACGGAGAGATATATAGAGGAAAACGCTCTGTTTGGGTAGTCAAAAATGCCGTAATTAGAAATATACGCCACATATCAAGTGGTTATAAAAAACAAAGCCTTTACAATCTCTGGTCCTTTCTGATACATCTGGAGGAAATCACACCTTTTTTACATTCGATTTCAGACGGATACATGGGTATTCCCCCTGAAATCCCGCTCACGTAAGGAGTTTGGAGCATGCGAGTTTCTCGCTTTTGTTCAGGGATCCTTTTATTTGGTGCGCTATTGCCCTCCTGTGAGCGGGAGGATCTTTCAGTTGAAACTCCCCAAGAACAGGCTTTTACCCTGAAGCGGGAGTGGGACCGAGACAATGCGCCTGCCAATATCGGTCTCTACCACAATGACTATGTGGCCCACTTTTACTCGCTACCCCTTTCCGGGCGGCTGAAAACAAACCCTTGGAGTGGACATTATTGGCCCAATCAGCAAGGGGGGGTCTCCTATCGATGGAGCTGGGAAAATGCGCCGAGTGAGCGAGCGCGCTTCACATATCCGATTATGTCTAAAGACGAGGTCTTTTCTCTTCGAGAGATGAGTCACCTCTCTCCCATCGAGAAGTACGAAATTTACAATGCAGACTACGAATTCCCGATGACCCGGCAAGAGCGAGCTGATACGGAAGTCATGACGCGAAGAGATATTCCCCGTTGGTTTGGCAAGTGCCATGCATGGGCTCCCGCTGCGTATAGTTTTTTGAGCCCGGGTAGCTTCACAACAAAGAGCCAGGATGGCTTAAAAATGGCCTTTGGCGCCTCTGATGTGCAAGGCTTGCTGACTCTCTTCTTGCATCAAACCCCGAGCCCTGCAACCTACTTCGTGAGCCGCAGATGTAACGTGGATGAGCGAGAGTTGCGCGATCAGTTGTATAGTGGGCGTATTACCCGTGAACAGTTCGATGCCATCATGGATTCAGCAGAGTGTCGAGGGGTAAATCCTGGTTCTATGCATATCATTCTGACGAATTTGATCAAAATTCGAAATATGCCGTTTGTTGCCGATGTGGATCGTTTCGCTTCCGTGTGGAATCAACCCATTTATGGATTTGATTCTATCGTGTTGGAAACCCGTACCAGCAACTTTGAAGCGCCTTATGCACCAGGGACCAAGAAAGCCGTGCTGGTCGAAACCCAACTCCTCTACACACGAGAAATCGGTCATATGTGGGATCGAATCGCTACACCGAACCAATACTCCGAGGGAATTAAAAACTATCGGTATTGGCTAGAGTTGGATGAAAACGACAACATCATTGGGGGGCTTTGGAAAACAGAGGAGCGCCCGGATTTTTTCTGGCGTCAAGATATCCCTGAGTTTGCTGGAAAATGGAAGCCATTGGAGTCGCTCTATAAGCTTGCCACAGCAGACATAAAGCCCGGGCGTCCAGACCGTCCAGACCGTCCAGATCGTGATGGGGGCCGTGAAGAACCCGGTGCAAACTACTATGAAGAGCCTGTGAGCTGGAATATTGAAAACGGTACCCTCTTTTACTACATCCGACACGTCGGGGTGAAAGTAAGCCCAGAAGTCAAACGAGTGGTGCTCGAAGTTATCGTGTTGGGCGGTGGTGTATTGCGACACTATGAGCTAACGCCTTCTGCCACCATGAAGAGCTTCTATCAGCTTTTTGATCACTCCATTGCCAAGGTGCAGCTATTGGGTGGCAAGCTACGACTACGTGGATATGATGCGGCAGGACGAGAGCTGTTCCACACCAGCAGCACGTCGTCTGATTGGCGGTAGTGTCGTCCTTTTTTTGCTCCCATCCATCGTAGCAAGGAGAGGTCTGGGGAAACTGCGCAGCTGGGTCCCTAGATAATCAGATAACCAGCCTCCCCTTTCCTCCTTGACGGCGTTTTTTTAAATCCTGTATATATTTGATAATATTCATCATTATGGAAAAAGGGGCATTCGATGCGCAGACGCTCCCGTCTTGGTGCGCTGGCCATATCCTGTTGGATACTCGGCAGCTGTTCCCCTCTCGAGCGGGCGTTTAAGCCTGCTCCATCCGAAGCCCCTCCTATCTTTACGGGTAAATACTTTGTGGTGGATTCCCCTGCTGGTGTTTCTCAGGGGATGCGTGGAAAGGTACGCACGGGGGTTCGAATCTCCGAACTGGGCAAATCCTTTTTGCTACAGGGTTCTGTGGTAGCCCAAGTATATGCGCCCCAGTTTCATGGTCTTCGATCTCGCATTGTATTTTTTCAAGACCAAGGGGATGCCTTGGTCATGATGGAGTCCATAGAGGGATACACCTCGACTCCAGACTTGCGACAAAATCTGGTGTTGGCAGTGTTTCCTATTTTGCAACGAGACAGCGAGTGGGTCTTCTTTGACTTTTCTGCTGGGATGAACAAGTTGTATATAGCCCGTGATTGGATGGCCCAAGATTTGAGTGGACCTGTAGATTCCGCAACTGCCTGGAACCAATTGCCCTTAACGGACACTTTCATTTCTCAAGCTATGGTAGGTGCTGCCCATCAGTTGGTACTCGAACAAGTAGGGCAAACCGTACAGGTGCGTGATGGGGTGCATCAAGCTGAACAAGTAAACATTCACTACTATCTATCGTTATACGAACCTCGAAAGGGATTTGAACCTAAGTTGTCGCCCGGATTTGATCAGGCGGGCTTTTTTGAACTTGCACCGCAGATTCATGCCAACACGGGGGAGCGTGATATCTATGTCACCAAATTTGCCATAGATGGAGATCGCGTTATCGAGTTTTCTCTCTCCGATAATACGCCTATGGAGTTTCGAGGGGCTATTGCAGATGGACTTTTATATTGGAACAAAGCGTTTGGGCGAGAAGTGGTGCGTATTGTAGCGCCAACCAAGGGAGAGCAAGCCCCGAGTGTGCTGCACAATTTGGTGCAGTGGATTCCCTGGGATTCTGCAGGTTCTGCTTATGCGGATGCGCAGATGGATCCGAGGACGGGGGAAATTTTGCATGCCCAGATTTTTATGACCAGTGCCTTTGCTTTTACTGGCATTTCTCGGGCCCAGCATTTGGTGGATCTGTTGCAAAATCCCCAAACTCGAAAGCGAGAATGGGTTTCTCTATCTGGATTTCATCAGGTACCTTTGTGTGTGCACCAGATAGAAGACACTTTCTTGCATGCCATGTCGCGCTTATTGGCTACACCGGGTATACAAGATGCAAAAATTTTGCAGGTAGCCCAAGACTATGTACGATCGGTCATTGCCCATGAAATGGGCCATGTACTGGGTTTGCGTCACAATTTTGCTGGCTCTTTGGCTGCCAATTTTGAACCACAGCAAAAAAAATCCTTGTATCGAGAATACCTCATGACGGGCCGTGCACCAGTGGGATTGCAAACCAGCAGTTCCGTAATGGACTATCAGCTTTTTGAAGAATCTACACTTACAGGTAATTTGCTGGTGAGCCGTACCCAAGCCTTTCCCTATGACCAAAAAGCCATTGCGATCTTATATGAAGGTAAGTCTTTTACTACAGCAGAAATGCCGCCTTTCTGTACCGATTCCCATATCGGGAAATTTGCCGATTGCAAAACCTTCGATAGTGGCAGTAATCCAGTAGAGTCTGTCTATTGGAGTGAAAAATTGGCGTTGGAACGCCTGCCCCATGAATTGCTTTGGATGTATCTGGCGGCAAAAAAACTTTCTGTGAATGCGGTGGATTTTTCTTTGCGTCATGTAACACCGGATCCCCTTGATCTACTCTCTCGCTTGTATGGCCCTCGGAAAAATTTGTTAAATCTCTTTCGAGAAGGGACTCGATGGCTTTCTGTTCAGCGAACAGTACCGTACTTAAGTGCGAGGAACAGTGAAGAGGTAGTGCTTCGCAATCAAAATGCCTTCGCAGGATTTTGGCGGGATCATTCCGTTTCCCAAGTATTTCATCTTCTCTCAGCAGAAGATGTGGCACAGACAAAAGAACACATGAATACCTTATTGCAAAGCTATCAAAATCAATCCAATCCAGAGGTGGTATTGACGGAAGAAGATGTCACCTTGATCAAAGAAGAGCTGGAAAAATTGTTTGCTAAACTACCGGCTGCCGCCGTGCAGATTCAGCTGGAGCAACAGGCTTCCGTGCAAGGATTGCTGCAGCATCCTGTGAGTGATGCGTTGGCGTCAGCCATGCGAGAAACGGCACGTACGGTAATTTTATCAGGGAAGTTGGAGCGAGGTGATATTCCCTTTCGATTTGCGTATTCCTTGGATATGCGTCTCAAAGCAGTCGGTCTCTTGAAGAGTAAGTCTGTGGATGTGACCTGGGGCGCATCGGACCTGTCGCAATTGCGGGGGGAGGTGAAGCGGTTTCTTACCGATCTATTGGGCGTGGATCCAATGAAATTCGCCGTTGGGACTGCTTCTCGTGAGAAGCAGCGTTGGGTGCTAGAAAATCGCGCCTTGCTGAGTGCGCTAGGCATTGAGAATGGGGGCGAGACCTTGTAGGATAGGCTTTTTATCGGGATTTGCGTAAGGGCGAAGAAAGAGAGTCCGTTGTGCGGGGCAGCAAATATCAACATTGGCACCGGTGGTCAGAACGGGATCATCCTCGTACTTTTACGGAGTTAGCGCAACTGGTCTTTGCCAATCGGAATTTTACGCCATTGGATCGGTTGGAATACGGCGATTATGGGTTGGATAAAGCCTTAGAGGTTCTACTCTTTGCTATCCGCCACAAGCGGCGCATCGCCTTGTATGCGGATTATGACGTAGACGGCACCATGAGCTGTGTGAGCTGGGTGTGGTTTCTCCAGGCCATCGGGTACGAAAATTTTCTGTACTATATTCCCGACCGTTTCTCCGAAGGGTATGGCGTCAATCTACAAGCAGTGCAACACCTGGTGAACGACCGGGGTGCCCAGGTCATCGTGACTATGGATACGGGAATTACAGCCAACGAAGAAGCCCGGTGGTGTCGAGAGCAGGGCGTGGAGTTTATTTGCACGGACCACCATAAGATCCAAACGGAAAAAATGCCGGATTGTGTGATCTTGAATCCCAAGGTGCATCCGGATCCTCAGTATCAAGAGCTATGTGGC
>CANIBL010000014.1 GCA_947466225.1 Deltaproteobacteria bacterium | reverse complement strand
GCAATCAGCAAGGCAGATGCGAGAGGTTGCGACTAAAATCTCCATCTTGAATCGATTTACCAGGATGGGTCTGTCTATTGCAGTTCCAATGACATAAAACCTTACTGAAGGGAAATCCTCATCCAAAATCTACATTAGGCAACAAAGCCGTAAAATGGGTATATTTTATTAAAAGTTGATAATCCAATAACAGTCGACCATATAGTCGGTCGGTTTCAAAAAGGGAAATTCGTGTTTTCAAAAAATTTGTGAAATCAATAAGTGCTTTATGCGCGGGCGTATAGTTTGGATTTCGGTGAAAAAAATGCTCTAGATCTTCTTCGGGTTTTTTTTCTGGTGTTGTGTCCGCTGTGAGGAGCTGCTCTAGCTGTTGGTCTAGGGGGGTTGGCAGATTGGTTTCTGTGCGGAAAAAATCAGTTACTTCAGTAGAAAAGGCGCTGCCTGTCAGTATAAAGCAGAAAAAAATAGTATGTTTACGTAAAATTTGAAAGGTAGTGCAGCCTCGCATACAGGCTCCAAAGTTAGGGGCGATGTATGCAAGGGATCGGATCAAATCGAATTTTTATAAGCGGCGCAGGCTATACGCCTAATAATACAGTCAAACTAATCGTGGTTGTATAGCCATGCAGCGCACCTGTATGCCGTTGCTGAGAAGGGGTGCCATCTGCATTGAGCATGCCACTGTCCAAATAGCGTTCATCGTATCTGGTATAGAGTGGGAACCCAAACCCTATTTGTATCCAATAGCCCTCAATGCGAGTTTTAGCTGAATCTGGGTGCACCATATCCGGTCGAGGCGGAGTGGGGAGCCACGAGAGGAAAAAACCAGGGTACAGGGAAAGATCTGTTACTCGCATAGAGCGCGCGCTGATCATACCGACATAGGGAGCTATGTTCCCTTGCGTTGACGTATTTGCAACGGAACGTTGGGTGAAGTCTATATAGTGTAAGCCACATTGCAGTCCGATTACTGGGCCATGCGGGTTGCGAAAGGGTTGATCCCGTGCAATCCACCCCATCGTGGTATAGGCGCCAAATCCCTGGGAGGTCGAGAGTAAAGGTAGATCGGGGTTGGGGGTAAAGGGGCCGACCAATAAACCAATCCCGCTTTCCCAAAACGTATGCTCGCGTAGCTTTCCATATCCTACTTGCAGTTGCATCGCATTTCCCACAAGTAAATTGCGAGAGTCAGAGGACAACTGGTATCGGTACCCCGCATAGTGCATGGCAAAAAACGAGGCCTTATTTGGGGTTTCGCTCGTAGGCTGAGGTGCTTTTCCATGCAGAGAAAGGGAAAAGCCCAAAAGAAAGAAAATTAGGTATCTCATGACGCCTCCTTCTTCGGCTTAAGCAAAGCGCGAATAAGTAAAATCGAGGCTTCATACATGAGGTACAACGGAATTGCCATGGCTACTTGAGAGATGGGGTCTGGTGGTGTCAAGAGAGCCCCCACCACAAGCACACCCACGATTACCGCTTTTCGGTGGCGTGACAGCGTATCTGCATCCAACAGGCCAATCCAGGCCAGTAATACCAAAATTAGGGGCGCCTCAAAGACAAACCCAAACCCGAATAGCATCAAACTTAGCAACCCCAAATAGTCCACGATGGTGATCATGGGGGTGCCGACTTCGGTGCCCAACTGAATGAGAAAGGACAGCGTCATGGGCAATACAATAAAGAAACAAAATGCCAACCCTGTGAGAAATAGCAGAACCGAAATTACAATACAGGGCAAAATATATTTTCGTTCTTTTTGGTAGAGAGCGGGCTCAAAAAAACGCCAAAATTGGTAGAGCCACAGGGGAGAAGTCAAGGCAATGGCAGCCAAAAAGGAAACCCGAATCTCAGCCAAAAAGACATCCATGGGCCCCGTAAAGTGAAGAGGTTGGATCCCAGGAGGGAATACTTTAACGAGCGGGCGTTTGAGAAACTGTAGCAGCGAAGCAGAAAAAGCCATGGAGACAAAAAATCCCAACATAATGCCGATCAAAGATTTGATGACACGGCTGCGCAACTCATCCAAATGACCAAAGAGGCTCATGATTTTGCCTCCATCAATGAGATCTTCTGTCTCTGACATACTTGCCTCTCAGCTCAATGTGCTTCTAGCCAATTTTTTCCACTACCCACAGAAGCTTCGAGTGGAATGTCCCAGTGTACCACGTGTTCCATACCGCTTCGGATCCACTCTTTCACTTGGGCTTCTTCCTCAAGCGGACATTCAAAGACCAATTCATCGTGTACCTGGAGCAGCATTTTGGCGCGAGATTTTTTTTCTTCGAGGGTGCGCTGGATTTGAATCATTGCGAGCTTGATCAAGTCAGCAGCTGTGCCTTGAATAGGGGAATTGATGGCCATATTGCGTGCATTGGCCTCTGCCATGCCCCCTAATTCTCCGCGAATACCCGGAATGGGGCGTCGTCTGCCCAGTACAGTTTCCGTATAGCCACAGGCTTTGGCTTCGGCGATGGTCTTTTCGATATAACCTTGAATAGTGGGAAATGCTTGAAAGTATTTTGCGATGAACGCTTTGGCTTTCTCCATAGAAAGTCCGGTAATGCGCGCCAATTTTTTAGGCCCCATGCCATATAAAATGCCGTAGTTGATGGCTTTGGCTTGGGAGCGCTCCTCAGGTGTAACCTCAGCTACAGGTTTGTCCCAAACTTTGGATCCTGTCACGGTATGGATATCTTGCCCCTCTCGAAAGGCTTGTAGCAAAGCTGGATCTTGTGACAGATGAGCTAAAATACGCAGTTCAATTTGGGAGTAATCAGCCGAGATCAACGTGTGCCCTAGGGGTGGCGTAAATGCGGTGCGAATTTCTTTTCCCAGGGCGGTTCGAATGGGGATGTTTTGGAGGTTGGGGTGGGAGGAACTCAAACGTCCCGTTGCCGTGCCGGTTTGATGAAAGCTGGTGTGAATGCGACCGCTCTGCGTATCGATCATTGTGGGCAGTTGATCTACATAGGTGCTGATTAGTTTGGCGACGCTACGGAATTCCAACACTTTCTGTACCAACGGATCTGCAGATAGCTCTTCCAGTGCGGCGCTGTCAGTAGAGAAACCTTGGGTGGTTTTGCGCAGCTTGGTGACACCCAGTTTTTTGTGAACCGCTAGGGTTTCAAAGAGCAAGTGAGACAATTGCTTGGGGGATGCAATGTTGAATACGGCGCCTGCCAACGCATGGATCTCTTCTTCCAGCTTTTTCTTCTTTCCGTTTAACATCAGAGACTGCTGATGGAGCATTTCGGCATCTACATGAATACCCGTTTGCTCCATATGAGACAAGATCCTTGCAAGGGGGAGTTCTACGTTGTGGTAGAGCTTGGTGAGATGTTGTTCAAATAATTTGGGATGCAGGAGCTGGTGGAGCTGTAAGGTGCAATCCGCATCTTCACAGGCATACTCATAGAGAAGGTCCAAATCTACCGATGCCATGGGGGTGGTCTTTTTAGGACCCATGAGTGCCGTCGTCGGGATTTTTTCGATCTGCAAAAACTCTTTGCTCAATATATCGAGAGAATAACTGGTGCGAGAGGCGTCGAGAAGGAAACTCACCAGCATGGTGTCGCCCCAAGGGGCTGCAACTTCAATTCCAATGTTACGTAACATTTGCTGATCAAATTTGATGTTGTGCGCAATTTTGGTTTTGCTGGGACTGGCAAAGTAGGGTCTCAGCACGGTCAGGATTTCGGCTTCTGTGAGATCTTCCAAATGCTCGGAGAGAAGTGGGAGGTAGTAGGCGCGATTGGCAGCAAAAGCAAAGCTGATGCCAATGGGCCGATCTTGGACCAAGTTGAGGCCCGTGGTTTCAGTATCAAAAGAAAATTCTTGGCAGATTTGGATTTCGGCCAAAAAGGACTCAAGGGCTTCTCGGGTATTTACCAAAAAATATTCTCGTGTAGGCCCGTAGGGATTTTCTGCAAAGACCCGATTGGAGCGAGCCTCTTCCATAGTGGAAGGAGCCGTAGAAAGGGGTGTTTCCTCTAGCTTGCGTTGCAATCGAGTACTAAGAGAGCCAAACTCCATGCGTTCAAAGAAGGCGTAGAGATCGGAGTTGCAACCGGCATGTATGGGTTGACATGCGATTTCTGGTAGTCCGAGGGTAACCGGTAGGTCACTGTGAAGGGTGACGAGTCGCTTTGAAAGAAAAGCAAGCTCGCGATGGGTCTCCAGTGCCGTTCGATGTCGAAGGTTGGAAATTTGGTCCAAGCCTGCGTAGATCCCTTCGAGAGAACCGAATTCCAGGATGAGTTTGGCAGCGCCTTTTTCCCCGATACCATGTACACCGGGCACGTTATCTGAGGCGTCACCGCACAGGGCTAAAACATCCACCACTTGCTCTGGAAAACAGCCAAATTTTGCAAAGACGCCACTTTTATCGATAATCTGATTCTGTCCGCCTTTTTTGGGCGTGTAGAGAAAAATATGAGGCTGAATCAGCTGCATGAAATCTTTGTCACCGGATACGATGTAACCATGTAGGTGATCATGGGTGAATTTTTGCATCACAGAGGCAATCAGATCGTCGGCTTCTACGCCTGGCTGCACCAGCAGGGGGATTTGAAAGCAGCGTAGCATTTCATAAAATGCGGGGACCTGTTGCGCCAAATCTTCGGGCATTTCCGTGCGATGGGCTTTATATTGCGCATAGAGTTCGTGGCGAAAGGTCGGTTGCTTGGTATCGCTGGCTGCGAGCAAAAAATCGGGTTTTTCTTCTTCCAATAATTTGAGGATGAACATTGCACTGCCAAAGAGGGCGGAGGTCGGAAATCCGGCTTGTGTGCGCAATGGCTGGCGAATAAATGCATGGTAGGAACGAAAGAGTAAGGCCATCGCATCGAGGATAAACAAGCGCTGCGGTTTTTTGGGGGCGAAATCCGTCACAATAGAGGTCCTTTTCTTCAGCGCCAAGCGGCTCGGGATTGTAGTCTTGGAGGAATGAGTATATTCATTTTAGCGGGGTGTGGAACTTTTTCTTCGCCTGAATATCGATGGTGATGCCTTTCGAGTATATGGGGTTGGCACATGGACGAAAAAGCGGAATTGAAAGTAGCAGGGAAGTCGTATTTTTTTCCCGTGATCACGGGCTCTGAAAATGAGAAGGCCGTGGACTTCTCCAAGTTGCGGGATCAGACTGGCTACATCACATATGACCCTGGCTACGGAAATACCGGGGCTTGTTCCAGTGCCATTACCTTTATTGATGGAGAGAAGGGGATCCTGCGATATCGGGGGATTCCCATTGAGGACCTGGCCGAAAAATCTACCTTTGTAGAGACCAGTTATTTGTTAATTTACGGGCATTTGCCGACAAAAGTAGAGCTGGAAGATTTCCGTACTAAGCTGACCTATCACTCCATGATTCATGAATCGATGCTTCGCTTTTTTGACGGCTATCCCTCCTCTGCCCATCCCATGTGCATCCTCTCTTCCATGGTATCTTCTCTTTCGGCGTACTATCCGGAACTCTTGGATCCGGTCTCGGATGAGCAAGTGGATGCTTTGGTGCCGCGGGTACTTTCCAAGATTCGCACGATCGCTGCGTATTCTTACAAAAAATCCATCGGCCAACCGGTGATCTATCCTGTGAACGCATTAAACTATTGCGCGAACTTTTTACACATGATGTTTGCGGTACCATCAGAGCCCTATGAGGTCGATCCAGACGTTGTGGACACTCTCAATACCTTGCTGATTCTTCATGCGGACCATGAGCAAAACTGCTCTACCTCCACAGTGCGGTTGGTGGGGTCTTCCCATGCCAACCTTTTTGCCTCTGTGTCAGCAGGAATTAGTGCCTTGTGGGGCCCGCGACACGGGGGTGCCAATCAGGCGGTGGTCGAAATGTTGGAACAGATCCACCGAAATGGCGGGGATGTAAAGGCCGCAGTAACTGCTGCGAAGGATCGCGATAGCAAGTTCTTGCTAATGGGATTTGGGCACCGGGTATACAAGAGTTATGATCCTCGTGCTGCGATCATCCGTCGTCACTGCGATCGCTTATTGAGCAAGCAAAAGGTGAAAGATCCCCTCTTGGATATTGCCAAGCGATTGGAAGAAACTGCGTTGAGCGATCCTTACTTCAAGGAGCGAAATCTGTACCCCAACGTCGATTTCTATTCAGGCTTGATTTATCGAGCATTGGGGATTCCGACGAATATGTACACGGTGATGTTCTCCTTGGGGCGCTTGCCTGGATGGATTGCCCATTGGCGCGAAATGCATCAGAGCAGTGATAGCAGCCGCATCGGGCGGCCGCGTCAAGTATACACGGGCGAGACGATATCACCCTATGTACCCATTGAGGCTCGGTAGATCGAGGGAACCCCAGACTCTCTCTATCTACTACAGATGTCCTTGCGCTATCCGTTCATCCCTAGCGACCTTTGCTTGCATTTTGTACGCGTTGCCGTCATTTTGGGCGGCATTTTACCGGTATGGTGTACAAAATGCGAATATCAGGGATTCCATCTTTATTTGACGACGTGTCTTAGTCGATAACATATAATGTTACTGTAATTATAGCAGATTATGATATCCGCGTAGAAAAACCTTGAATCCGCATTTCATCCACCTTATTCTCCAGCAAAATATATGTGTCAAAAGGAATCAACATGTTACGATTTTTCGCTATTTTCTATATACTTTCTCCGCTCTCCACCTTAGCCCAAGGTGGATTTTGTGCAGAAGAAGCGAGCTCACATCGTGTCACCACAGCCTCTTTCGCTGAGACGCCCTCTACAAAGAACATATCGGTCGAAGAACAGGAGGAACAACTTTGGCGACAACGACAGCTGCGCAAACAGCAGTCAGACTACTCTTGCAAGCTGGAACTCGCCATGAGATGGGGAACGCTATGTGGGTTTACGCAAGAGAATAAGCTTCGAGTTCGTCTCATCATGTCAGGATATGCTAAGTGGAAAGCAAAACTCCTCTCTCTCTACTCAGAGAAAGGCGCGATGTTGGGTTTTACAGAAGAAAATAAAGTTGCAATCGTAGAATCTCTAAACGAAGCGCAACGAAGAGT
Organism: Deltaproteobacteria bacterium; assembly: GCA_947466225.1. Classification (GTDB taxonomy): domain Bacteria; phylum Bdellovibrionota_B; class Oligoflexia; order Oligoflexales; family Bog-1112; genus CANIBL01. The sequence goes on along the minus strand of CANIBL010000014.1, from coordinate 43,223 downwards.
ACGTCTAATGAATGATGATAATCTGCTAAAGATTCTATCGTATTTTGATTATCACGGAAAATGGTTGCACTGGTATGAAGAACAGAAAGTGGAGCTAATACGAGCGCTTTATGATCCGGATCCCGATACACATCTGCACGTTGCGTATGGATTTGAAGTGGCTGAGTCTCTTCGAACAGGCGCCTTCTCTCAGTTTTCAGATCAAAATAAAGCACGACTTACTGAAATCATGAGTAAGTTTGCGCGATGGAAACGAAAACTTCTGGTCCAATGCTCAGAGCATGGCCCTCTGTTTGATTTCTCGGAAGCAAATAAGATGAAGTTATTTGAGGTTCTGCATGGACATCAACTTGCAGATGAAAGACTAGTAGAAATTCTGTCAAATTTTGACGGCTCTTATTATGATGAGCATTCGTTATTACGATTACCACAAAATAACAGTGTTGAAGTGATTGAAGAGCTCTGCGTTGACGATTTTCTCATAGAGCCATCCGAGGGAGTAGTACAAGGAAGTGAAAGCCAAATGGAAGAGATCGACTAGGGCGTGTCGCCATTTAACTGCGTGAAAATAGCTTTCCCTCATGCCCAGGCCGCTTCGGCCGTCGGGCATCCCCGCTCGGTAGAGCGAATTATCGATCAGGCCAGCCAAGGAACTGGTTTCCAAAAGCCAACAAATGTCCGCGGAAGTAACTGAAGTACGTTCCATGAAAAAACCGCCCGTTCTGCGGATCTTTTGCAATAAATGCTTTCTGCTCTTCTAGCACCGTATGATAAAAGCCTTGAGTATCTGACCCCAAGGGTAGCCATTTGTGGCCTTCATGGCCATAGGCATGGTTGATTTCAGAACAACTCAACCCATGAGTCTTGGGCTTTTCTCCGGTGAACACCACAACAAAATTCATATTGCCGACCAAAAAAGAGCCTTTTTTCTTGCTAGAACGTACACTTGGCGCTGCTTCATTTACATAAATCAGATCAGATGCTTTGAGCAGGGTTTTATCGATTCCCGTTTCTTGCAAGATTTCCTCTAAAGCCCCTTCTCTCCAGGTAAGGCCAGCCGTAAGGTGACCACCCGCTGTTTCCAGTGCTCCCTTGGGTCTAATTGCACGTAGTTGAGATAGGATCTCCCACTCCTTGGAGTCGGCATTGCGATACAGAATGAGGGTGAAGGCGGTCCAGGGGAGGTCTTTTCCATTAAGTTTTACCGTTGTTGCAGTGGCAAAAGGATTTCCTGGGGGTGGTGCTATGATGCTGCCAACTTGAGGCGGAACTTCATTTCCCTTCTCTTGCATAGATGGGATTTTCCACCCTAATGTGCGGAGTTCAGCTTCGGCGAGTAGATGAGTGCCGGGTAAAGGGCCTGGCATCGGCGTTGGCGCAGGCGAGGGAGCTGGCATTGGCGTTGGTGTTGGGACAGGAACGGACGCCAGTGGTTCAGCTTCTTCGCTTTTGCGGTGGGTGCCACAGTTTGTCGTGGCAAGAAGGAAAAGGGTGTAGAAAAAAGCACTGTGCACCGGGATTCTCATGAAATTCCTTTCTATAGAGGTGTATGAGACAATACTATTGTAACTGGTTTCAGCTGCACTCACATTACGAGGGGAACTTTATGGAGCGGAGTCACAAACAGGCTCTTATGGCATTTTTGCTGGTGTTTTCGCAAGGAGCTTATGCCTCTGGTGGCCATGAAGATCAGGTTGCAAGCATGTTGCTTGGATTGATGATCCTGTTCCTCGGCGCCAAGCTGGGGGGGCTTTTGGCGTTAACCTGTAAGCAACCCGCGGTTCTAGGGGAGCTGTTTGCTGGGATCGTGCTGGGAAACTTACCGTTAGTGGGGATTACGGGCTTTACTGAGTTGGGAACCGGGGACTTTTTCTCTCTGCTTTCAAGTATTGGGGTGGTGCTTCTGCTCTTTGAAGTGGGGCTGGAGTCCAGTTTATCGGAGATGCTGCGTGTCGGTGGCGCTGCTGCGGTTGTGGCGATAATTGGGGTTGTGGCGCCTTTTCTACTGGGCTATGGGGTTGGGGTTTGGCTCATGCCAGATCGTTCCATTTATGTACATATCTTTATCGGCGCTGCCTTGAGTGCGACTAGCGTGGGGATTACAGCACGGGTGCTCAAAGACTTGGGCAAGCTTCATCTGCAAGAAGCCAAGATCATTCTGGGGGCTGCGGTCATCGATGATGTTCTGGGGCTTATTATCCTCGCTGTAGTTGGCGGTATGATCGGGAGCGTGGGTCAAGGGGGCGGCGCCTTCTCCTTTGCGGATTTGTTGTTGATCACGGGTAAAGCCGTGGGCTTTTTGGTGCTGGCTGTGGCTTTGGGCTCTCGTCTCAGCACCTTTCTCTTTCGCAATGGGGGGAAGCTTCGCCAAGAGGGCATGTGGCTGTCTCTCGCCATTTCCTACTGCTTTTTCCTCTCGTATTTAGCCCATTGGTTTGGATTGGCGCCCATCGTCGGTGCCTTTGCTGCAGGGCTTACCGTCGACCAAGCCGGTGTAGCCAAGTTCTTCCCCCACGAGAAGGGGGATCTTGAGGATCATGTCGTATACCTGGCGCGCTTTTTTGTTCCCATTTTCTTTGTGCATACAGGAATGGGTGTAGATCTTTCTGTGTTGACCGACTCAACGGTTGTGCTCTTTGGTGCTGTGCTTACAGTCGCTGCGGTGTTGGGCAAGCAGGTTTGTGGATGGGGTGTCTGGGGTACGGCTGCCAAGGGTATCGATCGCACGTTGATTGGAATCGGGATGATTCCCCGAGGCGAAGTTGGGCTCATTTTTGCGATGTACGGGGCTGAGTTGATGTTGAATGGGGAGCCGGTGGTGGACAAGGCGCTGTATTCTGCCATCGTCATTATGGTGATGCTCACCACGTTGATGACCCCTCCCGGACTTACTTGGGCATTGCGACGCACCAATCGATAACCAACGCGATAAATACCCAAAAGACATAGAGGCATGAGTAGTGAAACAGGCGCATGGCCTGTTCATTATTATGTGCGCGATATACCTGCACGGCATCCCAGCTGAACTTCCCCGTAGCCAGTAGGCTCATAACCAGGAAAAACCAACCAGCTTGGTGAAACACAAAGAGAGCGAGTACTGGAGGAAACAGGGTAAATGTATAGAGCATGATGGCTTTGCGGGTTTTCTCATCGCCATAGACTACGGGATACATGGGAATGCCAGCTTTGGCGTAGTCCAACTTGTACTTCAGCGCTAAGGCCCAAAAGTGGGGGGGGGTCCACAAGGTAATAATGGCAAAGAGCATCCAAGCCGGCCATGCCAATCCGTTGGTTACGGCAGCCCATCCGATTAGGGGTCCCATGGCACCGGCCACGCCTCCAATTACGATATTCTGTGGAGTCCGCGTTTTAAGAAATTTGGTGTAGACGAGGCTATAAAAAAGGTGTCCCCCCAGCGCTAGCGCGGCAGCTAAAGGTTGGGTGCCAAAGTAGAGGAGCGAAAGTCCTCCCATGCCTAAGAGAGAGGCAAAGGCCAGGGCTTGTTTCTTGGATACGCGCCCTGCAGCGATGGAGCGTTGTTTCGTTCGCATCATGTGGATATCTACATCTGCTTCTAGCAGGTGATTGAACGCAGCAGCAGAGGCGGAGGTAAGGGTTAACCCCAGAAGCACGCAGATTGACAACAGTGGATTGGGAATGCCTGCTGTCGCCAGAAGCAGGCTGGGAATCGCAGTAATCACGACCAATAAGGTGATGGTGGGCTTGGTAAGAGAAAGAAAATCTTCGATCCCAACAGCAGAGGCATTTAGCTCGTTCACTTTTACTGCAGCTACTTTCACAAGCTCAACCTTTTGTCGCGTCGATTACGGATACCGCACGGCCCATCCCATCCAAATGGGAAAATAGACACAAAGAAAAAACAGGATCGGAAAACAGATCATGATGGCGATCAGGTAGAGCCATCCTTTGCTTTGTCTATCACATTCTACGGAGGTCGGTGTGCCAGAATGCATGATCAGTACCTCTATACGAGAGAAAACTACCTCGAGACCGTTTCTACGCCGAGGGGTGTGTACAAATGCTCGTACACCATAGCATTTCTCCAGACCTGTTGGACATATTTTCTTGTCTCTCCAAAGGGGATCAATTCTACCCAGACAAACGGGTCCTGATGCTGTCTTTTTTGTACCCATCTGTCAACGGCATACTCGCCTGCATTATAGGCGGCATAGACAGGAAATTTGGTTGGGCCAGGATAGCGCGCCAGCAGCATATGTACGTAGCGGCTGCCCACTTTGAGGTTGGCTTCGGGTTGCAGCAAGACACGAGGATCTGCAATGGATTTTTCTTGTACGCGGATTGCGGTAGGGAGGATGAGCTGCATCAATCCATAGGCTTGGGCTGGACTTTCCGCGCCTTCATCGAACAGACTTTCTTGACGAGACAGCGCAAGGAGATCGGTAATGGATGCGTGGTTTTTCTTCGCCTCTGCTTGATAGAGGTTGAAGTAGGCTTGGGGAAAGGCAATGAGCAATTGCTCCGGCCATTTTTCCCATAATTTGGGGTTGGCTTGTGCCAGTTGCTGTGTAACTTGAATCGCGGCTTTGTAGTTATGGGTCGCATACAGAAGGCGGGAAAGATAGAGGTAGCATTCAAAATGTACAGAGCTGCACTTTAGATTCTTTTTTACCTCCGCAGAAAAATCCAGCGCACTCCACCGGGCAAATCGATATAGATCCGCTTGCAATAAAAGCTCGATTTTTTGCAATGATTTTTCGAGTTTCTTGTTTTTAACCAAGGCCCTGATGGCATATTTCTTTTTGTTCACCAACCGCTGTTGCAGCTCAGTAGGAGAGCCCAAGCTTGCGATATAAGAAGGTAGGCCCAGGCGTTGTTCAGCTGCGAGCGTATAGAAGTTCAGCCTGTCTCGACTCTGTAGCAATCGCAACAATCTAGTAGCTGCCGCATGGTTACCTTTTTGGTGGTAGAGGTGCATGATCCAGAAGGTGAGCTTGTCTCGCATCTCGCCTTCTTTGGTGCGGGGTAACAAGTCCGTCCAATATGGCAAAGCCGCCTCGGCATCTCCTGCGAGATACCGATAAAATCCTTGGTACCACTGAACTCGTTCTTTCCATTCGGTATTCATGTCAGGAATTTGAGACGCCGTGTCCATTTGATGGGCAGCGCCGATAAAGTCCCCTTTTTCGATGGTGATCCGAAAGGCTTCTGTGTGGTACGTGTCGGCAAGGGTAGTGGCATAGCGTATTTTATTTGCTTTAGTCGCCGTTGCAGGGGGCCCTGCTTGTAACAGGGCTCGCGCTTTCTCTATAAACTGTTGTCCGCTTTGATAGTTCCCTACAAGAGCTTGATAGCGAGCGGTCCACATCACATCATCGAGTTTCATCCAAAAAAACCCCTCTTCTGGCATTTGCATGGCTTCTGCTGTGATCTCGGGGCGAGCATAGGCTTCCATTAGCGCAAGGTACATATCCGCAGCTTGCTTTCGGGCGTCATTTTTACGCAGGAAAATGGCTTGGGTTTGCTGCTCACGCAATTTTTGCACGGGTGTCATCTCAGATCGGGGGAGATCCCCGATGCGACCAACGGTCCCTGGAGATGATGGCAATGGAGTGCCGTTGAGGATCTCCTTCGATTTAGACGCCGCATATTTTCCCAACCTGCCTTGAATGTGGTTTGCTGCCTGTTTCCACAGGGCGGGGGCCCTTTGAGGGGAAGCCAATTCAGCTAGTAGGACTTCCTTTACATCTACCAAAAGTTCTTGATTTTGTTCTGTTTCAATTCGTGTGAGTCGGGTCCATTCCTCTTGGGGGCTCACTGCAGGCAGGGCTTCTCGGGTAATAGGCGAAAGAGGGAGAGGGGGGCGTGCAATTTCTCCCGAACAGCTTGTGAAAAGGAGTGTCCAAACTATGCCAAAAATGGGGGTACGCCGCACAGAAACTCCTTATTAGGTGGGAAATATTACTGTAATAGACTCAGTGTCTCATGTTTCCGATTCAAGACAACTGCCAAGAGGGGCTTCATACAGAGGCGGAGATCCATCGCCCGCTTGTGCCTGGCGGATAAGTATGAGACATGGCGATGGCAGAATCGCATCCGCTTTTATTGATTCAACCTACCGAAAAGGTTCATTTATGGTTCGCAAAGAGAGATGTTTGATTGGTTTTTATGGAGTTTTTTTATGTTGCAGTTTTTTTGCCCCTTTACTAGTCGGTGCACATTGTGCAGAACCTGCTGCAAGTAAAACCCCAGAGGAGATTTTGGCAGATCCAGAGTTGACAGCAGGCTTGAGTTGGTTTGAGCGTAACTGGGAGATATTACAGTGTCGCGAGATATATTACACTGGATCTAATTGCCGTCAAAAAATTATCCCAAATAATAAAAGTCCTCTTGAAAGTCAATTCGATGATAGGGAATGCAGATTTAGGTGTATGTGCGGGGATCACATTATCTATCGATATGAAATTATAGAAATTCTTGGACAAGGGGCGTATGGCGATGTGATCAAAGCATTCGATCATAAGTTGAAACGTTATGTTGCGATTAAAATCACGAAAAGTGGAGAAATATATACTAAAGCTGGAGATAGAGAGAGCCGCTTTTTGAATTCCTTGCAAATGCGCCAAAAGCAGGGGGAAGAGAGGACTTCGGTTCTTTTCCAGACAGCGTCGTTTCGCGGGCATTTCTTTTTGGTGCTGGAGCTTGTGGAAGGAGGAGATCTCTCTGCTGCGCTTAAGAGGGAAAAAGATCTTTCGGGGGGGCGTGGATTTTCCTTGAATCAAGTACAACATATTTCCCATGAGTTGCTACGGGCTCTCGTATTATTACAGGGACAAAATATCATTCATGCTGATCTCAAGCCGCAAAATATTCTGTGTGCAGATGAGGGACGTAGGTTGATACTGGCTGATTTTGGCCTTAGTGTTATTGCGTCATCCCAACTCAATGCCACTGTACAAACTCGCTGGTATCGAGCCCCGGAGGTAATCTTGAGTGCTGACTATGGGCTCCCTATCGATATGTGGAGCTTGGGTTGCATGCTGGCAGAGTTGTATACGGGAATTCCGTTGTTTCCAGGGCGAGATGAATCTGAGCAATTGGAGTATCAAATGAAGGTGCTGGGTGAGATTCCGGAAGCTGTACGTCGTAGAGCTCTGAATAATACTCCATTTTTGTTAGCCACATGGGCGCTGAAGAGAAAAAAACATAATGTCGGTTCAAAAAAAAGGCTAGAGGAAGTATTGGGCTCTGATGCAGATCCAGATTTTGTTGATTTCATCTTGCGGTTTTTGGCCTTAGACCCAGATGTACGAATGACGCCAGAAGAAGCCTTGAGGCATCCTTTTATGACAAAGGATATGTGCCAGCAGGATGTTTTTTTGGTTTGGATGCAGGATTTTATGCAGTAGTTTAACTGTGGCTTAATGCGGAAAAGGATTTTGATACATATGACATACAAGATGAAATATTGGGTTTCTTTTCGTTCCATGTTTTTAGTTTGGGCTCTGTTTTCTCAGCTTCTTGTAGGTGCAAGCCGTTCGGATCCAGTTGACTTTCAAACCCCAGCAGAGATTTTGGCGGACTCTGCTTTGGCTTCTCGTTTAACTTGGTTTGAGAAGAAAGAGATAAAGGAGTACCCGGAAATTTATTATACTGGGGAGTATCATAATAAAATTATCCCAATTCGAACGGACAGGGGTGTGATTGGGTATGATGATGAAAAGGGAAGATATAGGTGCGGGAAGAAGGATCATGTTGCCTATCAGTATGAAATTATCGGAGCCCTTGGAAAAGGATCCTATGGCGATGTTGTGGCAGCATTCGATCATAAACGTCAAAAACAGGTCGCGATTAAGATCCTGCGTAATGGAGCAAAATATTTTCAGGCAGGAATGGTAGAGCAGACTTTTTTGCAACGGTTAGGCCGTTGCCAAAAGGCTGGTGATGAAAAAACCGTATGTTTTCTAGCCACAATGTTTTTTCGCAACCATGTTTGCCTTGTGCTAGAATTCGCAGAAGGCGGGGATCTCTATGAAGCTCTTGAACGTAAAAAGGCAATGGCGCATCGAGACGGACGTGGTGGTTTTTCATTGGAAGAAGTCAGCATATTTCACATGAATTGCTGGAGGCCCTTTCCTTATTAAAGGAACAAAAAATCATTCATGCTGATATTAAACCGGAAAATGTCTTGTGTGCAGATCACATAAATCAAAAGTTTAAACTTTCCGATTTTGGAGTCAGTTGTCTTGTCTCAAAACAAACCGCAGTTTATATACAATCCGAGCGCCTGAGGTGATCTTAGGGGCTGATTATGGGCTGCCTATTGATATGTGGAGTTTTGGCTGCATGATAGCAGAGCTGTATACAGGAATTCCGTTGTTTCCTGGGAAAAATGAATCTGAGCAACTGATGTATCAAATGGAATTACTAGGCCAGATTCCCGAGAGTCTGCGTAGTAAAAGTAAATGTATCGCCGTATTTTTTTCTGATTTATTAGAGCTCCTCCATACCAAAGATCACCAAGGAATTTCTCATTTGGTGGGGACCAAGAATATCAGAGATCTGTTGGGGGAAGATGCAGATCAAACTTTTGTCGATTTCATTATACGTTGTTTGGATTTGAATCCTGATACACGGATGACACCGGAGGAAGCCTTGGCGCATCCTTTTCTGCGAGGCTGAAAAGAAAGTTGAGGCACAATGGTTTTTCACCTTATGCGTGAAACCATAACGGCACGTCATTTTTTTGATACATTTCGATTAACTGCGTTGTCTCTATGCGTCTAGTTTTTTTTCGACGCCCTTATCGGCAGGGCTCTACTGTTTTTCTGCTGCAAAGATCATAATAGTCGAAAAGTAGAGGTGAGGGCACAGATAATAACAGATAGTCGTTTCATGTTACGGGGTGGAGTCACGATAGGAGTCTCGCCAATTCAGGTCTAGGGCAGGAAATGCCCGCGTATATTTTCGCTTTGCTATTGGGGTTTTGGAGTTTGAAAAATACGCGGCATCCCATCTTGTAGGAGCGCAATCCAATGGTCATGCGCTGCCAATCGGCTAATTTGTCCTTCCCTGACAAGGGGGATCTGGTAGTAGGATTGGCGTATTGGCGCCAAAGTAATTTTTTCCAAAATATGATCAGTGAAAAGGAACATATGCTCAGTGGTCGTTGTCTGCTGTGCGACCACTTTTTTTTCTCCAAATACGGGGATGGTTTGCAGAATTTCGCCTCGTGGGGTGAGATGATAGAATATTTGGTCAATCTGCACGATAATTTTTTGGTTCTGCCATTGCAGGCTGTGAATGCTACCCATAGAAGGAAAGCCTTGTAAGGCTTGCTTTTTGTTAGAGGCAAAGTCAAACCGATAGACTTGATTACCTTGGGTATAAAAAAGAGATTGAGTATCGGGATCGTACACTGGGTTTTCCATAGAGAATGGAATTTTATGTAAGAGTTGAATTTGATCTGGGTTCACGCGAATTTGGTATACGGCCTCTTGGGTTAAAAGAAAGGCTACGTCAGGATATGGCAGAAAAGTTGCGACTGACGTTTTTTGAATTTTGACTTTTTTTACTTGAAACGGTGCTGTATGCACAATGAATAAGGCATGAGAAGTTGCAATAAAATACGAGTCCCCGAAAATGAGCAAGCTTTGCAGTGTACCAGCTTTGGTTCCCAGATGAATTTTTTGTAGAGACTGCTTTTGCATGTTCCAGCGCCACAGGGTGCTTTTGCTGAGCAGCCAAAGAGCGGTTTCTTTTTCCCATGCCAGATCTTGTAGAGGGGCTTCTTTTTGGAGGGTTTCCAGAGCAGCCGCTGGGAGGACCTGTTCATGTACAATCTGGGGTCGAATATGTGGTGTTTCAGCGAAGAGAGAAGAAGTCCAAGCAAGAAACAGAACAAAAAGAGAGGTCACAGGCATATCAAATCCTCGGTTTATCGAGCTGAAGAAGAAAGCGTTTCTACAATCTGTGCGAGTAGCAGGTCATGGGGCAAGCGAGAGGTTTTCAAGGCCATGTCTGTTTCTTGCGTCAGAAAGAAGGCTTTTGTTAACATCCACATGGGTTTGTGTTGTACGTAACGATTATAGCTTTGAAGCACAAAGGGTGGCAATCGCAGTGTAGAAGCAGGTAGGGGCTGAGATTTTTGTTGCAAGGACTTGCAGAGGAGTGCGGTACGACAATGCTTGATGAGTAGGCTGTTGAGTAAAACAGCGCTTTCTCCTTTTGCCAACTGGTCTTGGAGGAAAAGATGGGCTTGGGGGAATTTTCCTTGTAAGAGGAGTTGCTCCAGGAGAAAGAAGCGCTCTTCTTTTGTCGGTGTAATATACCGGGTGATGACATCTGGGGTGAGGGGGTTTTGCAAACCCAACACAGAGAGCTGTTCGATGGCATGCTCAAGTGTGGCAAGAGCATTGCCTGTGCATTGGATCAGATGGGAAATGGCCGAAGCTGTCAACGTAATGCCATGATCCCGGGCTTTTTGCGCGACAAATTCGGGTAAGGCTGTGGCGGAAAGGGGAGTTCCGTTCATAATCCATACACCCGCTTGCTGGCAGGCTTTAAGAATAGCGGCAGGTAGCTTATCTTTTATATAAGAAAAAATGCAGGGGTGTTGGATTTTTGCGAGCGGCGGAAGCTCTTGTAGCAGTTTCTGGAGGCCGCCCTGCTGAAGTTGGCATTGTTGGAAGAAAGAGACCTGGCGTGTGGCAAATAGGGAGGGGGCCTGGCAAAGTGCCGGTGCAGAAGGGGCCAACTCTGCGAACATGCCCCAGCGAAAGGTATAATTTTCGCGCGGTTGTCTCTGAACTGTGCGCATTATATGGCGATGAAGATACTCTTCTTCGCCGTAGCAGAGCAGTAGATTTGCGGCCGGGTCTTTTTCCGCCAACGCTTTTGTATAAGCAGGTAAGGCTTCGTAGATAGACAGGTTTTGTAAATTTGGCGGCACGGGGAAGCATCCTTGGGTTGGGCATTCAATCGTCTCCAGCCTACTCCCGGTGGGATTTTTTGCAATTGTCTTTCTTGAGGTGACGTATAGGATGCGTGCTTACTGAGGGAAACTGCGCACCAGGTTCCCCCAGCAGAAAAAGTAAAAAATAAAAAAAGGTCCTATGATGGAACACAAATTCTCTAAACGACTCCTACAAGTGCAAGCTTCTCCGACGCTTGCATTAAATGCCAAGGCCAATGCACTTAAAAAACAAGGCAAGCCCATTCTGAGTTTTGTTGTAGGTGAACCTGATTATGATACACCTCGTGTGATCGTAGATGCGCTGATCGACAGTGTACAAAAAGGCCGAACCCGTTATGGGGCTGCCGGGGGTGGTGCCGAGCTGCGCCAAGCTATTTGTGCCAAGCTCAGGAGAGAAAACCATTTGGCTTTTTCTCCTGAGCAAGTCGTGGTGGGGATCGGAGCCAAAGAAATTTTGTTCCATCTTTGTCTTTCGCTGCTTAATGAAGGTGACGAAGTAGTCTTTTTGGCTCCGTATTGGGTGAGCTACGGAGATCAAGTTGTGGCTGCAGGCGGGAAGCCGGTTGTGGTGCCACCACCAGAGTCTGGTTTGGATGTGACACAGCAGATTGCACAACTTGAATCATATTGTACCTCTCGTACAAAAATTCTGATTTTGAACTCTCCAAACAACCCAGCTGGGTATTGCTTTGATGAAGCAGCCTTGCGACAAATCGGAGAAATCGCAAAGCGGCATGATTGGTGGATCATTTCGGATGAGATTTATGAGTACTTGTCTTTTGAGGCGCCTCACTTATCTTTGCTAAATCTATTTCCAGAGTTGGCCTCTCGGTTTATTTTGGTCAATGGATTTTCCAAAGGGTTTGCGATGACAGGGTGGAGAGTGGGGTATGCAGCTGCGCCGCTGGATGTGGCACAAATTTTGCGGAATGTGCAAAGTCAATCCTCAACTTGTCTTCCAGGGTTCATTGAAGATGCCGCTTGTGTTGCCATTGAGCACGGCATTGGGTTGATGGAGAAAGAGATTGCGTCGCTACATCGTCGACGAGATCTTGCCTATGGTTTGTTGCAGCAAATCCCAGGGATTCAGATGGAAAAACCGCAAGGTGCCTTTTATATTTTTATCGATATGCGCAGTTGGTTGAAAATGCAATCTAGCAAGGAGACCTCAATGGAGTTGTGTGCGCGTTTACTCGAAACCTTTCATCTTGCCCTTGTGCCGGGAGAGGCTTTTGGTGCGCCTGGATTTATTCGCATGAGCTATGCAGTGAGTGAAGCCGATATTGTGGCAGGCCTTGAGCGACTGAAAAATGCATTGTGCTAATAAGATGAAGGGCTTAGGATTGAGCATGAAAAATTGAACCTGTGGATGAAATGGGGGCATCGTGAAACTGACACTGCTGGGCGCGCAAGATACGGTAACCGGATCGAAGACGGCACTTCGATTTCATGGTGCTTCGTACTTGGTGGATTGTGGATTGTTTCAGGGGCCTCGTGAACTTCGAGAGCGAAACTGGGCGCCATTTCCTTCTTGTAAAGATGTGCAGGGGGTTGTGCTCACGCACGCCCATTTGGATCACAGTGGATTTTTACCGCGTTTGTATAAGCAAGGATATCGAGGGCCTGTATTTGCCTCCGAAGGAACGTGCGCATTGAGTCGATTGTTGCTTATGGATGCAGCGCACCTGGAAGAAGAGCAGGCCAATTATGCTAACGTCTCAGGATATTCCAACCATCGACCGGCAGATCCCTTGTTTACCCGAGAGGATGCGGAGGGGGCACTGGGTCTTTTTGTGCCAAAGAAACGACAAGAGTGGATTCCGCTGGCAGACGGGCTTTCTTGTAAATTTATTCGGGCGGGGCATATTCCCGGTGCCAGTATGGTGCAATTTTCTGTTCCGACTTCCAATGGCACGCAACTTTTAACGTTCTCTGGAGATTTGGGTTCGTATCGTTCGATGACCATGCGCCCTCCAGACCCATTGTTGGAAACGGATGTACTCGTATTGGAGTCTACCTATGGGAACCGTTCTCATAGCGAAGAAAATGTGAAAGACGCTTTTGAGAAAATTGCCTTGCGTACTTTTGCCCGTAATGGGGTTCTGGTGATTCCGGCATTTGCCGTGGGTCGTTGTCAAGAAATTTTATACTTAATTCGCATGTTAGAAAATGAAGGTCGCATTCCTGCTGTGCCTGTAATCCTCGACAGCCCCATGTCACTTGCTGCTACCGATGTGTATTTGCAGTATGAGGAGGACCATGCGTTGGGCGCTGCTTTTTCTCAGGGAGAAGAAGCCTTAACGCCTCGGTTTTTTCAAGCCTCTCGAACTGTAGATGAGTCTATGCTAGCGTGTATGCAAGATGGACCCATGGTGGTAATTTCCGCTTCTGGGATGTTGTCTGGAGGGCGCATTTTGCATCACCTTAAGAAACGCTTGCCACAGGCAGAAAATACAGTACTCTTCGTTGGGTATCAGGCGGAGGGGACCAAAGGAGCGGTGTTGCAAGCACATCAACAACAGACTTTGCGAATCCACCATGAGGAGATTTCCATTGAGTGCGAAATCGCAACCCTGGATCAATTATCTGCCCATGCAGATCGCAGTGAACTGGTTCGTTGGGTGGGGAGCATTGAGAAGAAGCCTTCCTTGATTATTGTCAATCATGGATCACCAGATGCGCAAAGAGCATTGGCACAAAATTTGAAAGAAGCATTCCATTTCAATGTTATACCTGCTTGTGAACAAAAAGAATTTTCGTTGTTTCCCCATTAGGAAGGATTTCTTGCTATGTTGCGTTTGATTGTATTTTCACTGTTTCCTCTTTTTTTATGGGATTGCGGCAATACTGGATCGACGGATTTACCGACGCCCACTCGACGTCGAGGCTCCGATGTTACGGCACAGTTGGCAGGGCTCTATACCGTACAGCCTTCTTTGAGCGCGGATGGACAAACGGTCTTGTATCAATCCTACGCAGATGGCAAGTTATATGTGCTGCAGCGTCCTTTGGGGCAAGATACGGGGACCCCGCAGGGAGTATCCTTTGCCTCTGATGTAGGAAAAGTACTGTCTGCACAACTGTCTCCAGATGGCCTTACCTTTTTGATCCTGGGCGCGACGGCCCCGAATCTTTATACGCTCTATTTGGTGGATGTTGCGACATTCACGCCGCTCCAGGTGGTACAAGGCACTTACGAGCTAACGCAATTTGCCTACAGCCCTGACTCAGCCCTTTTTCTCTATACCCAGTCTGCTTTTGGAGGGGGAACTCAAAGCTTTATCGGTCGTGTTGCAGATCCTGCTCATCCAGCAGCGCTTTCCGATGTGAGCACCCGGGTCAGGGCGACAGCCATTTATCTACAAGACTCTGCCTATCAGATCTTGGCACAAGTTTTGGATGTGACGACGCTAGAGAGTGCATTTTATCCATTATCTCTTGCGACAGCTGCATTGGCTACAGCGGAGGCTTTCTCTCAAGGGGTTCTTGCCCTAAAGCAATCGACATGGAGTTCTCCTTGGGCGGCAACCTATGCATTGGCGCCTGCTACTCCAGCTGCTTGCATGTCACAAAATTCTGCTTTTATCTGGACGGTACAATCTACTTCGATTCAACTGGGACTCAATACGCCCCATACGCTGAGCAGTGCAGAGGTGCCTCTTGGGCTCCAGACCTTGAAGGCGTCCATGAGCCAAGCTGAGGATGGATTGGGCCTTTTGGTCGATCGTGAATCTCACGTATGTGCGGGGCAAACTCCAGATCAAGCTGTTTACGGCACGGGATTTGTGATGCGCACGCAAGATTCCACGAGTGGTGTCGCGACGAAAACGTGGATGTTTCCTACGGCACAGAATACGCTCACATCCGATGCGTGCTTGGGTGTCGGAAAGGCGCAGAGCGTGCAGATTCGTTCGGTTGCATTACAGGCACAGGCAGTGCGTACCGCTTGGAGAGGGGTATTTACCTGGACAGCGGGTAGTACGCTGCAACAGGGGGTGGTCGAGTCGGTAAACGGACAGGTGCGGATATTTTTCCTGTAAGGAAACGCAAAAATGGGAATGCAAAAAGTCTATACCAAAACTGGTGATCGAGGCATGACCTCCCTGGTGTCGGGAGAAAAGGTAAGCAAAACCGACATCCGGGTAGAGGCCTACGGGTGTGTAGATGAGCTTAATGCGCATATCGGGCTGTTGCGGGAGAGCCTACGGGCAGATCCTCGTCTTATGGAGGCAGATGCCCCCTTGCGCCGGGTGCAACAGGAGCTTTTTGATGTCGGATGCGAACTGGCGACGCGAACCATACTTCGGATCGAAGGACTGCCGGAATCCAGTATCAAGCGATTGGAGTCAGAAATGGATGCATGGGCGCATAGGCTCTCTCCGCTTTCCCGGTTTGTACTCCCGGGGGGGCATATGAGCAATGCGTATGCTCATGTAGCGCGCACAGTGTGTCGTCGTGCCGAGCGTCAGATCTTACAGATTGTCGCAGCAGATGAGTCTGTGCGGCCTGAGGTGGCCCGTTATATGAATCGATTGAGCGACTGGTTGTTTGTCTTAAGTCGATGGGTTGTCTTGGTTGCAGAAAAGGAAGAAGTTTTTTGGGAGCCAGCGCGTACGTAGAGATTTTTTACGTACCGTTTTTTTCTTTCTTCTTCTTACTCGCCGCAGGCTCCGGTTTTACGGGTGTTTTTTCGTGAAAACTCCCATCTTCGGTGGAGTCAGACGGTGCTTTTTCTGCCCCGAGCTTCCCGTCGGCTTTTTCTTCATGCTCTAGATGGGTGCTGCCACCTTTGGTGCCGCCTTCGATAGAGGGTTCTGCTTTGGGGGCACTGTCCGTTTCAATGGTATTCTCGTCTTCCTCTTCATAACCCGGGTAGCTGCCGGGATCAAACCCACCGCCTCCTCCATTGAACGAATCATCCTCGGTCATATTATCCGAACATAAAGCATCATCTCCATACAAAGAAATGGAAGAATGAGGCGAGTACGCCAATAACCAGGGAGAGAAAAGGGCACAAGAGAGGGTTACAGCAATTTTCATTGAGTCAGCCTTTCAGAAACAGCGTGAAAGGGGAAGAGAAACGCTAATTTGCTTATAGGACTACTTTTTTTCCGATCTTTTGCCAAGCAGATTGGAAAATTACTTGAGCGGAACCTCCGATTTCGGGTATGTACGTCTCCTGCTTTTATCAAATGGAGACAAATCAATGGCAGGAGAAATAGAGGAAGTGGTTTCCGCCCTCGAATCTCACTTGCAAGGGCGCAAGCAAGAGGTCGCCATCTTGGTGGTAGACCCCCAATGGGATTTCACCGAGTTTGGTTCCGATATTTTAGCCCCTACCGTTGGCACTCTGCCTGTGCCGGGTGCAGATCTGCGCTATATGCAAACGGTGAACGAATTGACCCGAAAGCTGAAAGACTGCTTAAACGCGCCTGTATGGGTGACCCAAGATTGGCATCCGATTGATCACTGCAGTTTTTCTGCAGAAGGGCGTCAGCCGTTTGTGGATACCTATATCGATGCCCAAGGCAAAACTCAGCGGGTATGGCCGGTGCACGCAGTGGCGGATACGCCAGGGGCCATGCCCTTTTTGCCGAGAGAACTTATCGACCATGTGTTCTATAAAGGAGTAGATCCGGAGGTAGAAGCATATTCGTCTTTTCGCGATGAGGCGGGGCGTTGGACGGGATTGGCAGATGAGTTGCGCCAAGCGGGTCGTTCCATCATCGTCTTATATGGCTTGGCTACAGACTTTTGTGTTTTATATACTGCGTTAGATGCACGTGAGTTGGGATTTGAGGTATGGTGGTTACAAGTTGGCTCTCGTGGTGTTTTTATCCGAGACTCCCAATCGCGGGAACAGGTAGAGCATGAAATTTTGGAACAAATGCGTACTGCGGAGGTCCATCTTTTATAAAACGATATTGGTTCTTCTTTTACTAGCCGGAGGGGGTACAGCTATCCTCTGGCGTACGCCGCCTTCTGTAGAAGAAAATCGCTATGCTGCTACCTCTCTTGCAGACAAAAGCATTCTTCATATTGGCAACGGTATGGAACCAGCCAATCTAGATCCCACCAAAGTCATGGGCATTTCTGAGATCAATATTTTGCTAAATCTGTTTGAAGGGCTTACGGTGCCGGATCCTGTCACGTGGGAACCAAGGCCGGGTGCAGCCGTTTCGTGGGATATTTCTCCCGATGGAAAACAGTATGTATTTCATTTACAACCAACGGGGAAATGGTCGGACCAGCGGCCTCTTACTGCCTATGATTTTGTGTTTGCATGGCGTCGGTTATTGGACCCTAAAAATGCGGCGCCAGATGCATATTTCCTCTTTCATCTAAAAAATGCCAAAAAATTCAATGCAGGCGAAGAAAAAGATCCAACCAAACTTGGTGTATATGCGCGCAATGCTCACACGCTCGAAGTGGAGCTTGCTTATCCAGCTCCCGGGTTTTTGACGCGTACGTGGTCACCAGTCCTCGCGCCTCTACCGCAACATGTGGTGGAGAAATGGGGGGATCACTGGGTAGAGGCAAAACATATGGTGAGCAACGGGCCATTTTGTCTTAGTGAGTGGCTCTTTCATCGATATGTAAAACTTACAAAAAATCCCCAGTATTGGGATGCCGAGCAGGTGCATTTTTCCCAGGTATTTTTTCATCCGGTAGAATCCTCTACTACAGAAGAGCACTTGTTTGCTACCAAAGCGTTGCAGCTTACCCATGGCATTCCCTATTCGCGAATTCCATTTTATGAAAAAAATCACCCAGAGCAAGTGCAGTATTCCCATCTATTGGGCGTGCATGCGTTGTTATTGAATGTAGATCGAAGGCCGTTGCAAGACGTTCGCGTTCGACAAGCATTGTCCATGGTGATCGACCGAAAAAGCTTAGCTGCAGTTTGTGGAAAAAATCAGGAACAAGTGGCTGTTTCTTTTTTGCCTCCGTATTTGAAAGGATTTGTCTCTGGAAGTCCCTTGCTGCCGTCGGTGGATGCGCAAACTATTGCGGTGGCACAAGGAAAATTGGCAGCGGCAGGATATCCAGGTGGAAAAGGATTTCCACCATTGGTGATGCGCTACTACACCAATGAAAATCATCGCAAGGTAATGGCAGCCATTCAAGAAATGTGGCGTAGAGATTTGGGCGTTACGATTTCGTTGCATAACGAAGAATTTAAAATGTTTTTGCGAAATCGGAAAAATCGAGACTTCGATATTGCCCGTATTGGCTGGGTGAGTACGAGTGAAGATCCAGAGTCTTTTCTGGAACCATTTTTGTCAAAGAGTGCTTTTATCCCAACTGGCTGGCAACAGCCAAAGTTTGACAATCTTATTTTACTGGCGCAACAAATGAGGAATCCCATTTTGCGATTGCAGGCATTGGAAGATGCAGAAAAATTGTTGATGACAGAAATGCCCATTATTCCCTTATATACCATCGGCTCCAGTCGCTTGTTGGACCCTCGGTTGCGGGTCTCTGTGGAATCTGGCGTCGAACAAATATGGAGGGCAAACCATTATTCTGTGGTGTATTTGAAGTACGTCTATTTGAAATAAGATCTAGGCCAAGACCGTTTTCCATCATCTGGTTATCGAAGCCTGGACGAGTATGAACGCATAACGAAAACCGCTTAACTTCGTCTCCACGAAACTGTAGGAAGGTCGGTCTTACTACCTGTTCATCTGTCAAAATCGAGCTAAGCCACTATCTTTTTAAAAGAAACTCTTTTTATCCCGTGATATACATAGGTTACCCCACTTAAGTGGGCAACGTTTGGAGTGGCGGATCCCTTGCGAAACAGTTGAAAATCAGCATTCTTTTCCAGTTTGGCTTTAAGAAACCAAAGACAGAAAATAAGGTTTTATCATGAAGCAATATCGAGCGTGGGTTGGTGGCGAATGGGTGGTTGCAACATCGGGGCAGGAGCGACAGATCTTCGATCCAGGTAACGGAGAAGTGCTGGGTGTTGTACCCGAATTTTCTCGAGAGGATATGGATCATGCCATCGATGCAGCTCGATATGCTTTCGATCAAGGGCCGTGGCGAAAAACCTCTGCGCTAGAACGAGGCAAATTTCTATTTGCTGTTGCTGCTGGTATTCGCGTCAAAGCTTCTGAGCTTGCTGAGTTGGAAACCAAAAATTGTGGGAAACCGTTGGCGGAGGCAGAGTTCGACATAGCAGATGCCGCCAATTGTTTTGAGTTTTATGCAGGTCTGGCAACTAAGATCCATGGGGAAACCATGTCGGTGCCAGCCAATTCTCTCAGCTTTATTTTGCGTGAACCCATCGGCGTGTGCGGACAAATCATTCCTTGGAATTTTCCGTTGCTGATGGCGGCGTGGAAATTGGCCCCAGCATTGGCAGCTGGTAATACCTGTGTGCTCAAACCTTCTGAACTCACTCCCCTTACGGCACTTGCTTTGGCAGAAATTATCGAAGAGACCGGTATACCGCCTGGTGTGGTTAATATTGTAACCGGCACCGGTCCTGGTGCAGGAGAAGAATTGGCTTTGAGCGAAAAGGTAGATAAGGTCGCCTTCACAGGCGGGACTGCTACCGGCAAACGCATTATGCAGCAAGCTGCACGCTCGATTAAAAAGATATCTCTCGAATTGGGGGGCAAGAATCCCAATATCGTGTTTGCAGATGCAGATTTTGAATCTGCGGTAGATGGAGCTCTCTTTGGCGCCTTTGCCAATCAGGGGCAAGTCTGTTCTGCAGGTTCTCGACTCTTGGTTGAACGTTCCATTCATGCTTCTTTTGTCGAAGCTCTCTTGGAAAAAATCCCGCGTATCAAGATTGGGCATGGTATGGAACCGGGTGTGAAGATGGGGCCACTTGTCTCTAGCGCTCATCGCGACAAGGTCGAAGCCTATATCCAAATAGGACGAGAAGAAGGCGCAACGCTGCTTTGTGGGGGTCAGCGTCCAAATGATTTGAATTCTAAAGGATTTTTCTTGGAGCCTACAATTTTTGATCATGTAACGCCTTCTATGCGCATTGCGCGAGAAGAAATTTTTGGACCTGTGTTGGCGATTATTCCCTTTGATACCGAAGAAGAAGCGCTGCAGATTGCAAACGATACCGAGTACGGGCTTGCAGCTGGCGTGTGGACAAAGGATCTCAATCGCGCGTTGCGTATGGTACGCGAGATTAAAGCGGGGATTGCCTGGGTGAATACCTATCACCCCACATTTAATGAAATGCCATGGGGTGGGTACAAACAAAGTGGAATTGGACGTGAGCTTGGACTCTACGGAATCGAGGCCTATCTCGAAACGAAACAAGTCAATATCAACCTCGATGAAGCTCCGATTGGATGGTACTGAATGTCGCATATCAAGATTCAAACCGAAATCCCAGGTCCCAAAAGCCAAGCCTTGTTTCGAGAGAGGCAGCGAGAGGTGGCCCGGGGACCTTTTCATGTGACGCCGATTTTTGCGGCTCGTACAAACGGCACAACGATTGAGGATGTCGATGGCAATCATTTCATCGACTTTGCTGCTGGCATTGGGGTTGTTAACCTCGGGCATCGTAATGAGAGGGTGATGGATGCGATCTGTGCCGAAAGGGAAAAGTCTCTTCATCTCAGCTTTAACGTGACTCCGTATGAAAGTTATGTGCGCTTGTGCCAAAAACTGAATGAATCGACCCCTGGCAGTTTTTCTAAAAAAACCTTTCTTGCCAATAGTGGAGCCGAAGCCGTAGAAAATGCTGTGAAGATGGCACGTGCGTTTACGAAGCGACAAGCGGTGATTTCCTTTGAACATGGATTTCATGGGCGTACGTATCTTGCCATGACTTTGACTTCAAAAGGATTATATCGACAAGGCTTTGGCCCTTTTGCTTCTGAAGTTTATACAGCAGCTTTTCCTTACGTCTATCGCTGGCCTACTGGTGGGAATCGACAAGAAGTAGCGGATGCGTGCTTTCGCGAGTTCGAGAATTTGGTGAAAATTCGGATTCTGCCCTCTCATGTGGCAGCGGTTATTTTTGAACCGGTACAAGGAGAGGGAGGCTTTTTGCCCATGCCTCGAGAGTTTGCCGTGAAGCTGCGTAATTTCTGTACCGAGCATCAAATTGTATTGATCGCCGATGAGATTCAATGTGGATTTGGTCGAACCGGTACGTTGTTTGCTTGTGAACAGCTGGGGATTGAACCTGATCTCCTTACTTCAGCAAAAGGTCTTGGTGGTGGCATGCCCATTTCGGCTGTTACCGGGAGATCTGAAATTATGGATGCGCCGGTGGAGGGTGCCATTGGGGGCACATTTGGAGGGCATCCTCTTTCTTGCGCGGCTGCCTTGGCTGTCTTTCGCGAGTTTGAAACCAGCGATGCTTTAGATAAAGCCAAAGCGTTGGGTGTTGTCCTGGAAAAACGCATGTATCACTGGCTCGAAGTTTTTCCTCGAGTGGGGGATGTGCGTGGGATGGGTCCTATGTTGGCTATCGAGTTGGTTACAGATAAGTCTTCCAAAACACCGGATGCTGCAGCTGCCAAAAAGCTGGTGCAGTATTGCTATACCCACGGCGTGATTGTGATGAGCTCTGGCAGTTTTGGAAATGCCATTCGTTTTCTGATGCCGCTTACCATAGATAGTGAGAGTTTGGCAGAAGGGCTTGATGTGGTAGAAGCCGGATTGGCGGAGCTTCATCAATGATGTTACCTCAATACCGATCTTTTATTGCAGGGAATTGGCAAGATTCAGCAGAAAAATGTACGATCGCTTCTCCCTTTCATGGAGAGCCGGTTGGAACCTATTTTCTTGCGAATGAAGCACAAGTAGAGTCCGCAATTTCGGCATCTGTCTCCGCCTTTCAGGTTTTCCGCAAATCCAGTCGTTACTTGCGCAGCGCAGTACTTTTTTCTATGGCGCGACAGATGGACTTGCGACGCAAGGAATTGGTGCAGGTCATTGTGCAAGAAGCGGGAAAACCGTTGGCACTTGCAGAGGGAGAAGTTGGACGTGCCATCCAGACCTGTACGCTTGCGGCAGAAGAAGTCAAGCGATGGGGGGGTGAAGTCATCCCGGTGGACATTGAAGCTGCCAGTCGTGGGTATGAGCTTGGTGTGGTGCGCTGGGTGCCTCGAGGGCCCATTTTTGCCATTACTCCCTTTAATTTCCCTTTGAATCTCATTATGCACAAGGTGGCCCCAGCGTTGGCAGCTGGTTGCAGCATCATGGTAAAACCTCCACCGCAAGCACCTGGTGCAGCCAGCCTATTATCAGAGATTTTTGCTTCTGCATGTGAAGAGATAGGGGATACCAAAGAGAAAGTACCGCTTGCTACACTGCAAGTGTTCAGTTGTACCAATGAGACTGCCATGCGTGTGGTAACGGATCCTAGAATCAATACCATTAGCTTTACCGGCAGTGAATCCGTGGGATGGATGCTACAGGAAAAGGCGTTGCGAAAGCACGTCGTGCTAGAGTTAGGCGGAAATGCCGGCGTAATCGTACATGAAGATGCAGACCTCACGCGAGCAGCAGCTCGATGTGCATTTGGTGGGTATGCTTATGCTGGACAGGTTTGCATTTCGGTGCAACGCATTTTTGTGCATGCTGCTGTTGCTGTGAAGTTTCAAGATTTGCTGCTTGATGCCATTTCTCACATCCAGGTAGGAGATCCTCGTGAGCCTGGCGTACTTGTGGGACCTGTGATCGATACGAAATCTGCGGATCGTGTGATGAGCTGGATTGAGGAGGCGCTTACACAAGGTGCCACGCTCTTGTGTGGGGGCACACGGGTAGGCAATGTGATTGCGCCTACATTGCTGACTCGTGTTACACCTACGCTAAGGATTTCTTGCGAAGAAGTATTTGGACCTGTGGTGGTGGTAGACACCTATGCGGAGATTGATGAAGCGATTTTGGCTGTGAACCAATCCAGATTTGGACTGCAAGCAGGAGTGTTTACGAATAGCCAAAAAATCGTACAACAGGTAACCGAAGATCTTGAGGTGGGAGGACTTCTGATCAACGACGTGCCGACATATCGAGCCGATCACATGCCCTATGGTGGCGTAAAAGGCAGTGGTATTGGTCGAGAGGGGGTACGATTTGCCATGGAGCACTTTAGCGAACGCAAAACCACTATGGCGTGGAGCGGTTTGTGAATCTTTGCTGTAGTTGATAGGAGACCGTGAGTAAAACCAAAGAGAAAAGAAAAATCAATGTAGATACTGCATTGATCTCCGGTGTGATCCCTCGTCTCAGGCGCGACCAAATCTCCAAAGGAAGAGTATTGGTTCGTCCAATCAAAAAGAAACTCACGGCAATTTCATCCAAAGAAAGGGTGAAGATCAGCAATCCTGATGCAGTCAACGGTAAACGTAGATTGGGAAATGTCACGCGCCAAAACGTTGTCCAATAATTGGCACCTAAATCGAGAGAAGCTTCTTCTTGGCTTGGAGGTAGCTTTTGAAGGGCAGAAAAAATCTCGGTTGTGGCAATGGAGATAAATACAGTGCCATGACCAAGGATAATGGTCCATAGACTGAGAGAAACCTCCGCATAGACAAATATCAAGAGTAAAGCGAGTCCGGTGATAATCCCTGGCAAAATAAGCGGGAGTAATACCAGCTGTCGAAAGAGTGCTTTCCCTGGAAACTCCACTCGATGGAGAGTCAATGCAGCAAGCGTACCAAGGCTTAAGGCGATTCCGACAGAAGCCAATGCCACCCAAAAACTATTAAACACCGCTTCCCATAGTGCGTCATCTTGGAACAGTTTTCGATACCAATCGAATGTTAAATCTTTCGGAGGAAATCCTCCCACGCCTTGTCCGTTAAAGGAATACAAAATCAAAATGCCGATGGGGAGATACAGAAATCCATATATCAATACGGAGTGGAGCGTAAGCCAATGGAGACCTTGTTTCATTTCATGCTCCATTTTTTCTCATAGCGATTGACAACGGAAAGCAAGGTGACCACCAAAAGAAGAATCACCATGGCAATGGCGGATCCAAGAGGCCAGTTGTAGGCAGCGCCAAACAGACTTACCACTACATTAGAAATCATCATCCCACTTGCGCCGCCGACCATTTGAGGCGCAAGAAAATCGCCCAACGTGAGTACAAAGGCAAAGGTCGAACCAGTTAGGATGCCCGGTATCGAAAGGGGGAAAATGACTTTCCAAAACGTATTGAAGTGGGAGGCGCCTAAGTCATGTGAGGCTTCAAGTAAATTTTTTGGAATATGAGCCAAGGCTGCATAGACGGGCAAAAATACAAATGGGGTGTAAATATGGGTCAAGGTCAACACAACAGCAAAAGGACTATAAAGGAGAAATTCCAAGGGTTCGTTGGTGATGTGCATGTATTGTAAAAAACCATTTAATACCCCATCTCCCCCTAAGATGGTTTTCCATGCGTAGCCTCGAACCAAATAGCTAACCCAGAGTGGCAAAATCACCAATTGGTAGAGCCATTTCTGTTGTTTTTCGCAATGAAACGACAAAAAATAGGCAAGGGGGTAGGCTAAGAACAGAGCCAAGAGCGTCACAGTGCCCGCAATTTTGGCTGAACGGAAGAGAACCTTTCCATACATGGGATTGGTAACGAGCTGCTGGTAGGAAGAAAAGTCCCATGTGTGCACCAGAACTTGATCCGAAGACACGCTCCAAAAGCTGGTGCACAGAATCAATACATAGGGAAGAAATAGCAAAATACTAACCCAGAGAAGCGGGAGAAGTGAGATCGAAGTTTTATAGCCTTTTGTGTACATTAAGAAATCCGTACCGGTGTTAGATCTTGAGGGTCAAAGGAAAATTGATGGGTCCCCTCTATTTTTTCCCCGCGACTGGATGTTCGAATGCGTAGGAGATGGTGTGCTTCTCCACACTGAACTTCGAGCAGTGTGGTTGGCCCTTCAAAGGTTTGGCGTAGTACGCGGCCTTCAAAGGAGCTGACTTTTGAGGTAGCATCAGAAAAATAAATTCGTTCCGGTCGAAGAGAAAAGACCGGGGAGCCTTCTATGAAAGAGGGCCAGTTTACGTTGCCCCATTTTCGGTTTTCCCTCTCTTGGATCGAATCAACCAGTAAATTGGTTTGCCCGATAAAGGTCGCAACATAGGTTGTCTCGGGTCGGTTGTAGATTTCCTGTGGTGTTGCAATTTGTTCCAGTTGGCCAGTTCGAAGCAAACAAATTCGATCAGAAAGAGCCATGGCCTCTTCTTGATCATGGGTGACAAACACAAAGGTGATACCCAGCTGTTCATGCAATTTTTTCAGCTCATCTTGCATTTGATAACGCAGGTTGGCATCTAATGCAGAGAGTGGTTCATCCAATAACAGCAGTTTAGGTCGATTGACAATGGCGCGTGCCAGGGCAACCCGTTGTTGCTGCCCTCCACTCAACTTCATTGGACCCGACTGAATAAATTCTCGCATGCGAACCAGATCAAGGGCTTCTTCCACCCGTTGGGTGATGTCGGCAGAGGTCAGTTTGGGCATGCCATTTCGTCGAATGCGAAGCCCATAGGCGACATTATCAAATACAGATAAATGCGGAAACAGAGCATATTGCTGAAAGACTGTATTGATAGGTCGTTCAAAGGGCGCAAGTGAATCAATGCGCTGTCCATCGAGCCAAATCTCGCCTTGGTCTGGGTGAGAAAATCCGGCTAGCAATCGCAACAGGGACGTTTTGCCTGAGCCGCTTTCGCCCAGGATCGTGACAAACTCTCCTCGACAAATATCCAAAGAAATCGATTGAAGAACGGTTCGTGCTCCAAAAGACTTCGATATAGTTTGAATGCGCAAAAAGGGTGTGTTTGTCACATTTACCTCATGTATCGTTGTCATCCCAAGGTGCTTCGACTGTCGGGGATCTCTCCTGTTCATATTGCAGCTTTTACTTCGTTCCACACTTCCGTGTACTTATTGCGTCGATCTACGTGTTGCCAGAAGTAAATGTGAGCCGTATAGGCTTCTATTTCATGAAGATGAAGCCCTGCAATTTGCTCCTTGGACATATAGGCTGCTGCTTCTGGGTTGGCAGGTATATATCCGGTAATATCGGTCAATAGCTTTTGTGTTTTGGCTTGTAGCAAATAGTCCAAAAAGGCATGGGCCAATTCTTTGTTTTCACTGGCTGAAGTAATCATCAGATGGTCGATCCACCCGGTGGTATTTTCGGTTGGGATGGTTTCCCCAATAGGAAATTTGGCTTTCTTCAGTTGATTGGTCATGAGCGGCCAGCCCATAGCTGCGACGACTTCGTGATTTTGAAAGAGATTCACCAATTCGCCTCCTGTGGCCCAAATTTTCCGAAGATTGGGTTTTAGGGCGATGAGTTTCTTTTTGACTTCTTCCAGTTGGTCATCACGCAAATTGTAGAGTGCATCAGGGTTTGGCTTGTCATATCCCAGCATCTGTGCCGTGAGATAGATTGTGGAAAGGTCATCCCATACGGCAACTTTTCCTTTCCATTTTGGATCCCAGAGCAAAGCCCACGAAGTCGGAGCCGCAGGAAAAGCGGTGGTATCGAAAAGAAGCGGATTGGGCCCCCATGTGAAAGGGACACCAAAGACTTTTTCTTTCACTTTTACCAAAGAAAGATTCGTTAACTTTGGCATCAAAGCTTTGTAGGATGGGATTTTTGCCAGGTCTAAGGGCGTAGCCAGACCTGCTTGAACAATAAATGCGGCTACATCGCTAGAAGGTGAAATCACATCATAGTTGCCAGCGCTCCCGCCTTTTAGCTTGGCGACTAACTCATCGCTGGATCCCATGTAGGAAGCCGATACTTTACAGTCACACTTTGCTTCGAAGGCAGGAATAAAGGAGGAGTCCGCATATCCCTCCCATACTAAAAGGTTCAGTTGTTTTTTGCTTTTGGTGCAAGAGGCCAATCCTGAAAATAAGGCGCACGATAGAAGACCGAGACCCAAGCGAACCATAGGTATTTTTCCCATCATCATCCAATACTCTTGGTAAGGGCGCTTATGGCATTTTGATAAAAATCGATAAAAATTTCTTACTAAAAAGTAGCTTGTCGGCCTTGATAAGGCAATAAAATTAGATAGATGAGATTTTCTCTGTGGAGCGGTAGATTTGTTATTCTGTCTCTTCCCCTTCAATCAAACCGACAATAGAGGGGGCTGCCCATCGAGCGGCTCTGTATACAAGCATTTTTCCGAATAGATACGTGCCGGCTCCTACTAAGAAGGACGCTTGCTGAAAACCGCTACTGCAGCGCCCATTGAGACTGCAATCAGCCTCTGCTGCGCATAAACCTGCATAGCAGGTGCTTCCGATTACCATGGCATTGATTGCCGTTCGGGTAGCTGTGTGTACTGAAATTGTAGGAATGGAAGAGAATATACTGGCTCTCACTTCTTCTCGGTGTGCAGCTGTCTCTTTTGCCTTTGTAGAGGGGGTTGCATAAGCGGAAGACAAACTGGTGACCAACAATCCGGTTACAAGGCAGAAAGATAACTGGCGAAAATTCATGTAACACTCCAATAATGTTGAATAATTATCATCATGTGTGTAGAGGGTTGCGTGTCAGTTCAATAGATACTTTTTACATTGAGGGAGAAGCCCATATGGCCGAGGTGGCCTGGGCATGACGAACAATGCTGTTCGGTTAAGAAGCAAAGCTTTGTGGGACAAGGGCTTTATTGATTTTTTCTACAAAGGAAAAACAGAGGATATGGGAGGAACCCTTTGATTGGAGGGTGTTTTTGAATATGACGATAAACAAGAATTTGGGACAATGCCTGAAAAAGCTTTCTAACATAGAGCGATCTCGGCTTCCGTCATGCCCAGGCCGCCTCGGCCGTATGGGCATCTCCCTCGATCGAGGGGGATCCCCGACGCGACCTTTGGTCGCTGGGGATGACGGATATTTCCGTTATCGATGTTACCAAAGGCAAAGGCATGACGAATGCTTCTTTATTTTCTAGCCTCTGTGGGGGATCCCCCTCCATCAAGATCCCGGTTGGGAGATTTTTCCTCGCAAGGAAAGAACACGAGCGGAGGCTTCTCTTAGTCGGCGTTGGAATACTGTACTGCGTAATGCCTCTTTTTCAAGGACATCAATGGCCGTGCTCCAGTGCTCCAGTCCCTCGCAGACTAGCAGTAAATCCACACCAGCTGCGATAGACTCACACAGATACTCACACCAAGCGTTGATCTCTCCTGCTACCGCTCCCATCCGCATGTCATCGCTCACGATAACACCGCTAAACCCCAGCTTCTTTCGCAGTAAATCTTCCATGATCAACACAGAACGAGTGGCTTCCCGAGAGTCAATTGCAGAGTAGATGCAATGGGCCACCATGACCATGGGTGCGCTGGAGAGGCAATGTCGAAAGGGCACCAGCTCTCGAGCCCATAACTGTTCTGGAGAGGCCGAGATCACCGCGCTGCCGGCATGGGTATCCACCTGAGCATCTCCCTGACCGGGAAAATGCTTGAGGCATCCGAGGATCCCGCTCTGTTGTAAGCCCTGCAGAAATGCATCCCCTCGTAGGGCGACTCCTTCAGCGGTCGTGCCGAACACCCGGTTCCCAATGGCGGTGTTTTCAGACTTGGTTAAGATGTCGAGGCAGGGTGCAAAATTGCATGTAAGCCCGATCTCGCGCAATTTTTGTCCCATGGCATACGCACAGATCCGAATTTCTTCTAACCCAGCGGAATCTATTTTCCCTTGTGCGAGCAATTGAGCTGGACCTGGATCCAATATGGCGCCTTTTAGGCGTGCTACACGACCCCCTTCTTGATCAATGGAGATCAGGAGAGGCGCTGTCCCTGTTCGTAGAGATTGGACTTGTGCAATCAGTGTTGAGAGGGCGCGATGATCGGAACCTTCTCGACTTTCCGGCGTCAAGTTACGGGAAAATAGCGTCACCCCCGGATGTGCCTCTCGTGCAAGGAAAGCTTTTTCCTCAGCGGTAAGATGGGTGCCAGAAAGTGCGCCTGATACGACGGAGCTTGCGAGAGAGCGAATATTATTCATCGATAATCTGTAAAATGTAACGTTTTGATAGTTTCGCAGCGGCGCAATTCAAAATGGTTCGAATGGCATCTGCCGTGCGGCCTTGGCGTCCAATGACTTTTCCGATGTCTTCTTTTGCCACTTTCAGTTCAATGATGTTGGTTTGGTTGCCTTGAATCTCGTTAATGTCGATGCGAGTGGTTTCATCCACCAGAGCTTCGGCTATGTATTGTACGAGTTCTTTCATAGAGAGATCTGTATCGCTCATGGGTACCACTCCTGTGTCATGATGAGACCGCTGTTTACCACCGATTTGATTCTCTTCTGCCCCTATCCACGATTCTTGTGCGAGTCTATCTAAAATTCTTCGTGGAGAGAAGATAGCTTTTTTACCGCCACAAAAAGCGTTCGGCAGACAAAATCTCATGTCTTGTTCTGTCGGGCTTTATGGATAAGGAAAAGAAGTATAATATGGTGGCTTCCCCTGCGATATTGTCTCGAAAAAGGATCGTAATATGAACATTCATGAGTACCAGGCGAAGCAGCTCTTTCTGCTGAACCAAGTGCCAGTTCCAAAGGGATTTCTGGCCTCCTCCCCCATTGAAGCAGAGTTTGCGTATCGACGCTTAAAAAGCCCTGTGTCCGTGGTAAAAGCCCAGATTCATGCTGGCGGCCGAGGCAAAGTCGGTGGCGTGAAGTTGGTCAAATCCCCGGAAGAATGCTTCCAAGTGGCAACGGAAATGCTGGGGCGTACTTTGGTTACCCATCAAACCGGGCCTCAAGGTAAGCAAGTACATCATGTATACGTCGAGTCGGGCAGTGACATTGCCAAAGAATACTACCTGGCATTGTTACTAGACCGAGAGACTGCCGGTGTTGCCTTGATGTTCTCCCAAGCGGGCGGCATGGATATTGAAGAGGTGGCAGAAAAAACCCCTGAGAAGCTCATTACCCTGCAAATCGACCCCACATTGGGGTTAAAACCCCATGTTTTGCGTTCTCTGGCCCATTTGGCGCAATTGCCGGAGGGGGAAACCCAGCATCTTCTTTCGATTGTAGAGAAACTCTATCGCATGTTTCTCAAGTACGATTTTTCTTTGCTGGAAATCAACCCGTTGATTGTAACCAAAAAAGGCGACATGTTGGCCCTCGATGGCAAGATGTCATTCGATGACAACGCCTTGTATCGCCACCCTGAAATAGAAACCATGCGAGACCTCAAAGAAGAGGATGACCGAGAGATCGAAGCCTCCAAACTGGGGCTGAGCTACATCGGATTGGATGGCAATATCGGATGTATGGTCAATGGGGCAGGGCTGGCCATGGCCACCATGGATATTATCAAGTACTCGGGTGGATTCCCGGCGAATTTCTTGGATGTCGGTGGGGGTGCTACAGAAGAGATGGTGAAGCATGCATTTCGCATTATTTTGCAGGATGTGAAGGTAAAAGCCATTTTCGTGAATATTTTTGGTGGCATTATGCGATGTGACACCATTGCCAAGGGGATTATTGGAGCATCGAGGGAGTTGAAGCTCCACGTGCCCCTAATTGTGCGGTTGGAGGGGACCAATGTGGAAGAAGGTCGCAAGATGTTACAAGCCTCGGGCCTCAACATTTTGGCGGCAGATGATATGGCAGATGGCGCGCGTAAAGCCGTAGCTGCCGCAAAGGGATAATGATCCACAGTACTTTCATGCATACAAGGAGCTTGTTGTGTCGATATTGATCAATGAAAAAACTCGTGTCATCACCCAAGGGATTACCGGGAAATCGGGCATGTTCCATACCCAGCTCTCTCATGAATACGCCCCCTGTTTTGTGGGAGGGGTTACACCGGGAAAAGGGGGGACGACCACGTGCAACCTTCCGGTGTTTGACACGGTAAAAGAGGCGAAGGAAAGAACAGGGTGCAATGCCACCATGATTTTTGTACCACCGCCGTTTGCGGCTGATGCGATTCTGGAAGCCATTGCGGCAGAGATTGAGCTGATCGTATGCATTACAGAGGGGATTCCGGTTCTCGACATGGTGCCGGTGAAGAAAGCCTTAGAGAACCGCAAGACTAAGAGTCGGCTCATCGGGCCTAACTGCCCTGGGGTGATTACACCAGGTGCTTGTAAAATCGGCATTATGCCAGGCTATATCCACAAAAAAGGGCATGTGGGGATTGTCTCTAAGTCGGGGACATTGACCTACGAATCTGTGTGGCAAACCTCTCAAGCGGGGTTGGGGCAGTCTAGCTGCATCGGTATCGGAGGAGATCCCATCATCGGCTCTACATTTATCGATATCTTGGCGCTGTTTGAAGAGGACCCGCAAACGGAAGCCATCGTTCTTATTGGAGAAATAGGCGGAGATGCAGAGATAAAAGCAGCGCAGTTTATCAAAGACCATGTGCGCAAGCCGGTCTGTGCCTTTATTGCAGGACAGTCGGCGCCTGAGGGGAAAAGAATGGGCCATGCGGGGGCCATTATTTCAGGGGGAAAAGGTACTGCTGCGGAAAAAATCGATGCATTACGCGCCGCTGGGGTTGCGGTATCTATTTCTCCCGCGGAAATCGGTTCCACTCTCTTGCAAAAGATGCGCTAAGGCGTTATGACCAGCCAGGTGTGCGGTAGAATAGAAGAAGTGGAGGGCCCATGCTTGGCATTCGGTTTTATGAAAATCAGGCCTTTGATAGTTGGCAGGGGGACATTTCCCAGTTTGCTTGCGATGTTTGCATTTTAGCCGAGACGGAGACCGCTACTTCGCCAGCGTCGATACTCTTGCGTGCAAGTACGGAGGTGCCATGGGCGAGTGTCGCTGCCAGTGCGCCTCGTCATGTAGGCATTTCCTTTCGCGCTTGTGGTGCTATGCCAGAGAAGGCGCTTGCCCAGTTGAGAGTCGATTGTGAACAGGGGGGGCAGTTATCTGCCATTTCTCGCGTGACATTCATCGTCAGCAATGCGATGGAGCATCAACAGATACAAGCGGCTCTCGAAACCCATTTTGCAGAAACTCCATCATGGCTGTCATAGAAAACGTCTCACTGGCACCCTACAGTGCCTTTCGTACTGGCGGAACCTGTCGGTATTTTTGGCAGCCTGAAAGTATCGAGGAAATTGCCCGAGAACTACCGCAGCTCGCTGGCATTCCCTTCTATCTATTGGGAGCTGGGAGTAACTCTCTTTTATCTGATACGCCATGGCCTGGAATGGTGATGCAATTTGATAAGCTGGCAACATGTGAACCCACAGATACAGGCTTTCTTTGTGGGGCTGGGGTAGCCAACTCTCAGCTGGCAGAAAAAGCGCGTGATCGGTGGCTGGCGGGTGCTGCTTGGATGTATCGACTTCCGGGTCAACTCGGAGCTACGATTCGGATGAATGCGCGCTGCTATGGCGGTGAAATTAGTCAATGCGTAGATCAGGTCACAACGGTGACGCCGCAAGGGCAGATCAAAATCTATACTGTGTCTCCAGATGATCCAACACCGGTCTTTCGCGGATATAAAGATACGATCTTCATGCAAAATGGGGAAATTGTCGTGCAGGCTCACATCCAGTTACAGCCGGGGCCGCTTGCGCCCATTGAAGCCTTGATGGAGCGGATTGAACACGATCGAACCGGGAAGGGACACTTTGACTTTCCGACCTGTGGCTGTGTCTTCAAGAATGACTACGCACCCGAAGTATCAGTTTCTAGTGGCCTTTTGTTGGAAATGGCCGGGAGCAAATCCATGAAGACACCCCATGCCCGGGTGAGCGAGAAGCATGGGAACTTTATTTTTAATCACAACAACGCTTCGAGTGAGGAAATCTTGACCTTGTCGTTGGATATGCGTGAGGCTGTTTGGCAAGAGTTTGGTGTATGGCTTGCCTATGAGATGGAGCTCATGGGGGAATTCCCAGCTGCATTGTTGGCACGTTTTCGCGAAGAACGCCCTCCACAGCATAAGAAATCCCGGCTAGCGGAGGCGCGGGCTCGATTCAAGGTCTGATCGTATATAGGCGTGCTGTAGGAAAATCAGGGCGCTGATCGGGATCATATATAACCCGATATGAATCAA
Source organism: Deltaproteobacteria bacterium (assembly GCA_947466225.1). GTDB lineage: Bacteria > Bdellovibrionota_B > Oligoflexia > Oligoflexales > Bog-1112 > CANIBL01. The sequence continues at coordinate 10,264 of CANIBL010000014.1, read as the reverse complement.
ACTTTGTTGCACTAAACCTGTTGCATAGCAGATCCCCAATCCCACCCAACCTATGAGATGAAGGCGCACCAAGTACGACTGGATCTGCTGTCGTTTTTCTGAGCCTTTTCCTCCGATAAAAAACAGATCCAGGGGCCAAAAAACCCAAAGTACGGCAGAGAAATAGAAGTACTCGCGGGTTGAAATGAGAGAGATCGCGAGAATGGCGGTACTCACTGCAAAGGAAAAAAGCCCCCAAAGAGTTTTTGCGATGGCAAGGGAAGCATATGCCAGCCGATGCTGTCGAAGCTTTTTTGCGGCAAGCCCGAGTAAAGCGAGGCACGTGAAAAAGACCAGAAGTACTTGATATCCGCGTTCTCCGACTCCATAGGGGACTGGATGCTGGTATAACTGAATGGTGTTGGAAAGTAGGGGCTGTGTCGATATGGCACCTGTATCTTCAATGGCAAAGAGAGACTGCAAGTGCTGTCGAAAGAGGAGGGGGGTAAAACGTAGATCCCACTGGGTGAGGGCTGGATCTGCTTTTCCATTCAACAAAAAATCTGCGGCAACGGCGAGTATGGGCCAACTTCCAAAATAGGTCATCCACAGTTCTCGATAGGTAACGGTGGCTTTCTTTCCTTGAAGCTGGCGAGAGATCCCTCCGTTTGTCGCATGGTCCAGTAGTTCGGAGACAAGGGTCGAACAGTTCTTTGACCAGATATGATACTGGTATGCAGGATGTTCAATCCAGGTCTGAATCTCTTGCAGCAGCTTTTTCTTTTGTAGCAAGGTTAAGTTCACACGATCTTGAAATACGTCTCGAGGATATGCCGTTACATCATTTTGAAGTGTGGGAACCGTCGGTTCTACGATCAGGTAGTACTGGCTGGTACCGCGCATGAAAGACCAAAGAAACAAAGGGTCTTCCGCAGAAAACGCCCCCCAGTTGTACATCAGGTCAGAGTTGGTCGCTGGATCGACGATGCGCAAGAGGGTGTGACCACCCGAGGTAAACAGGTCGTGAGAGGGCCCCATGGAAACCAGGTGGACTTCCATGTCCATGAGTTCTTTGGGGGTATAAGTTGTCCAATCTGCGTAGGAAGAAAAGCTGCTTGCCCAAAGAGAGAGCAAAAGCCATATGCGAAGCATGCCGCATCCCTTCATGGTGAATAGGTCTGTTGAAACGAGAGGTCTACCGTAATATCATCTTCTAAAACTCGGGACTGACAAGCCAAACGGACTGAACCTTCTGTTGAGAGCCCAAGTTGGGTGAGGAGCGCTTGTTCTTCCGGTTGCATGGGTGAGGCTGCAGTAGCGGGAGATAGGGAAATCCCACAGGTTCCACAGCGACAGGCGCTGCAACCATATCGAATATTGACCCCATTGCGCAGTGCAACAGCCAAAATTTTGGTTCCGGAAGGAGCGGATCCGCTCTCGCCGGTCGGTAGAAAAGTAACGGTAGGCATATATGGTGTTTCCCTAGGTATCGCCTGGCAGAATGCAGAAGCTTATATGTACAGTAAGTTGCGGCAGAATTGCAAGGGAGAGGAAAAAGAGTGCGAGAGGAAGGAGAGAAAAACGTTAGATCCCTCCATACTCCGAAAAGACGGGGGGTGGTCAGGGGGTTGTGGAATGGGCTTCTTTTTATCGCTTGTATGGTGAGGCGTGCAGTTTTTGACGCTGACGCTGACGCTGACGCTGACGGTGGTCCTGGATCCGTGTACGAGTCGTACTGCGTATGCTGGTGCTGCTTTCAGTGGCACTGCATCCACTTCCGCATGGACGACTGGTTCTGGCTGTGAGGAATCTCTGTCTCCTACCGGTAATATCCTGTCAATAATTGATATTACGCAACGCTCCGTCATGCTCAGGTGCGCCTCGCGCGTATGGGTATCTCCTGCGATAGAGGGGGCTCTTTTCCAGCTTGCTGCTAAAAAAAAGGCCGCATGTACTCATACGGCCTTTGGAGGGTTACCTCAGAGAGGGGTTTCTTATTTCAACAATTTCTTAATTACCAAATCGCCTGTTTCCTTCACTTCACTTGAGACTAAATATGCATGTAGCGCAGTCGGAATTTCATTGTAGAGTTTACCATGCCCCGTTTCCAAATGAGGGGGCGCAATAATGCTATCGGATGGCATAAATATTTGGCTTGTTCCGCTCTTGGCTTTTATTTTTATAGATCCGCTTCTTTGCACAACGAGATAGGTAGCATAAAGAGAGATCGCATTTCCTTCTATGCTTGCACTTCCTGTAAGACCCTGTATGTCGATAATTGCATCTCCTGATTTTCCCTTTAGCGCAGAAATTTCTCCGATAAGCGAAATATTTCCTTTCTTAATATCGTAAGAAATTTCTCCTCTTGTGCCCTTTGTTGATATGGATCCAAATTCAGATTTTAGATTCATATAAATTTCAGCTGGAAGAGTAATATAAATCTCAGATTCACATTTTATCAAAGCAGAATGTGCCGGTTTTGTAATGGAAACAACCAAAGTTTTTCCCACATTTTCCACTTGAACGTTGCAGAGAGAATTAAATACATCTTTGTTTTTTTGTATTGTTACCGTGGCTTTCTCCAGGTCGCGTTCCCCTTGGATTTGAACGACTCCCTCGGGTACCGAAAGATCCAATTTGCTGATGTTTTTCACATCAAACGTTTTGGTTAGAACTTCTGGTGGTGATACAATGGAAGGATTTGCGAAGATAGGAAAACTGGCAGATAAGAACCATAGGGCTGGGGACAAGAGGTACTTCATGTTGGTCTCCTTTCAAAAAAAGCACAGACATCAAACCTCGTTTTTCTTTTCCCATAGTGCATTCAGACAAACAAGAAGAATTTTTTTCCATCTCTCATCCATCGAATTTTTTTTATTATAACTGGTTGATAACAAGGCCAATAAAAGTGAAGTATATTTTTTTCTCATTGAGAAGTTGTGTTGCATGTCTCAATCGGATTTCAATAAAGCATGCACCATTTTTTTACTACTTGCTTTCTGTTTTTACCATATGTATGGTCTGCGGTGTGGGTGGAGACCCTTTCTCTTTATCAGAGTGTGTTTTGCTAAGAGTGATGAAGGGTTTGGGTTAGGTGGGTTCTCTCTTTTTTCAAGAAGGAGTAAGTCATGATCCAATTTTTTGCAAGAGCTCTAAGTGTAGGTTGTGTTTTTTGTCTTTCCTCTATCGCATACAGCGAAATAAACCCTAACATTGATGCAAAGTATGGACACCGGTGGTCCACCGTGTCGCCAGATGATAGTGATTCGTATTTTTTGGGGTCGGATGAGATTAATGCTACTGCTGGTTTCAGGCTTGGTGGTCTTCCTCTCTCTCTAAATGCAGATTTTGGAGCGATTCTTAATAGTTCAAAAGACCTGAGTTTAACAGGTAAGATGTATAATTATACTGTAAACCACTCTGGTGGGTACGAAATTGCAGCTTCTGTAAAAGGATGGCTGTCTCCATCTTATTTGATACGGACATTCGGTAGGACCGATATTGTTCCCTACATTAAAATTGGGCACACCATTTTTTCTGACTACAGAGCAAGAGTAAGAGAAGAAGGAGCGGTTGCTGGCGTTACAGTAAGCTCTTCTGATCATAATGTAAAAAGTACATCCGCAGGCTTTAATTATAATATAGGGGCCAGTTTTTCTCTGAATGAGACAGTTGGAATAGTAGGAGAGTATTTGTATACAAATCGAGCGCAAAAAGACAAAATCTCCGGTGCGGAATCAGAGCGAAGTGTTATTGTGTCACGCGTGGCTACACATGGAGCTTTTATCGGTGTAGAGGTAGTTTTGTAGGGTTACTGTTTGTTGAGGTATGAGTAATTTCCGAGCCGGTATCTTTTCTTTCAAGATACTGGTTTTTTTTGTTAGGAATTGTACTTTTTTGGCTGCAATATTTCTTGTTATTTCTGGTGTATGGCTTACATCAAAATAGGGTCTATTAGCAAAACTTAATCCGACCAATAGCCTTTTCGTACTAACAGCCATGATGTGATCAAAACCGATAGACCCATAATCCCTAGTGCAACAAAAAAAAATTCGGACCTTGCAAAAGGAATATAGTCAAAATTCATTCCCCAAAATGAAGACCAAAACGTGAGGGGTACTGATATGCTTGCAAGCATAGTTAACTTTTTTATTTGACGATTGGTGCGATTTGCCTGCATTCCCCAATATAAATCAATTACACTAACTACTTGAGATCTGTACAGTGCAATATTTCGATTTAATCTTTCGCAATGATCGCATAGATCTCGGAATTTCCATTTTAGGTCATCCATTGGTTTACATAGATTCATCACTTGATTTGCAACTGACGACAAATGTCCAACTGAAGCATCGACATCATTTAATTTTTTTTTCACGAGAAGAATGGACTGAATATTAATGTCTTTTATGAAGAGATCCTGCTCAAATTGATCTACTTTATTCATAAGCAGTCTGATTTCATTCGAAGTTATGTCCGTCGCCTTGTCCAAAGCATGATAAAGCATGTGCCAAACGTCTCTGTGTTGCTCGGATACCCTTAAATATTCACCCCAAGTTTTCATGTCTGGCGGAGGCTCATGAGGGACTGCAATTAGTGTATCAGGAAAAATCAAAATCTGGAGTTCGTATATCCGAGTGTTAGCAAAGATAAACCAAACTAAAAGTTGATGTGTATTGTAGTCATCAAGCTTTGGTCGTTGATCGCGATGCTCGCAATCTTCAATGGCTAATGGATGGACACTATATTTTTCTGCAATAGACGTTAATTCTTTCCTGTTCGTGCTGAGCACCTCAAGCCATTTAATCAATACATATTTTCCTTGTGGCTATGTTTATTTTTTCGAAGATGGGTTTAAATCTATTCTTGGTTTAACGACGAGAGATATAATAATAGACCCAAGAAGAATAATGCCAATGATTCCTAGCGACCACAGCACTGGAAACTTTCCTCCGAATATCGCGTTTAACCAAGTCATCTTTAGGCCAACAAAAATCAGTATGAGGCCCAATCCGTACTTTAAAAAACGAAACTTATCGACGACTCCTGCCAGCAGAAAGTAGAGCGAACGTAAACCAAGAATCGCAAAGATATTTGATGTAAATACGATCAATGGCTCTTTAGTGATAGCAAAAATTGCTGGTACAGAGTCTATTGCAAAAATGATGTCGGAAAATTCTATGAAAACTAATGCCAAGAAAAGAGGAGTCGCATATAAAAGACCATTTTGTCGAATAAAAAAATTCTGGCCCTGAATTACTGACGTAACAGGAACAAACTTTTTTACTAATTTGATTAAGGAGTTTGATCCTGGGTCAGGCACTTTCTCTGGCGCAATAAGAATTTTGATACCGGTAATGATAAGGAAACCTCCAACGATTAGAACAACCCAGTGGTATTGAAGTAACGACGCCCCTAGGGCAATAAATATAGCCCGAAAAATAAGTGCTCCAATAATGCCAAAAAATAAGATTCTATGTTGGTAAATAGCTGGAACTGCAAAATAGGAGAACACTACCACGAATATAAAAATATTATCGATGGCAAGTGATTTTTCGATAATAAATCCAGTCAGAAATTCTAGACCGACTTGCTTAGCCGCTACAACTGCATCAAAACCGGGTACTGCGTTGAGTCGTGGATCGGTTGGAAACGTTGAAAGCGCATAATAGTAAAATCCATAGTTAAAAATGAGTGCTAGAGTAAACCATGTCCCGCTCCAGATTGCTGATTCCTTAATTGAAACAACATGTGCTTTTTTATGAAAAACGCCTAAGTCTAAGAAGAGCATCATGATGACAAAAACCGTAAACGCGATATAAAGCCACCATGTGACTGCAAATGGAAAAAGGAGGACGTCTGACATTACTACTTCCTTCTGTGAATCGGTGATCTGACTAAGTATGAGCATATACGGACCGAGTTTAGGTCATAACTACAAGTTATTAAACCAACTGCCACAGTTAAAGTATGAAAAATGTTCTCGTGAATGAAGAACATTTTATCACTCCCATTCAACATTAACCAGTAGGAAGCTCTCATCTCATCTTGTAGTATCGGGCGATGATTAAGAGTAGTAAAATATATTTCTTAATCGACAGGGCTTTGTTGGCTAAACCTGCTTTAAATCTGGCGGTGTAGATAATATCTCAAAATTTAAAAGAAAAATGGCGCTTTGAGTTCGACTAAAAACCGAGGTGTAACATGGGAAAAGTAACCTAGCTTGCGCTCTATTTGGCTAATCTCTTCAGAAGGGGTGCAAGATCATCGAAAGCCGTATTGAGGAGAGGCTGCCCATGGGCACTGAGGAGATGCCGGAATTTGAGGCGCTTTAGCTTTGCAAAATCAGTGCTTTTGGGTTTCATTGCACTGAGCCACACCATATCGATATTTGCTGGAGCGATCAAACCCTGTGCTGAAAAATTTCTGCCAGTTTGTTCGCTAAAATAGGCATCAACTTTGGTCCAATTTTTAATGCTGTCACATGTAACTAAGATACCTCCTTCGCGATCTATGTAGAGAATACCTTCTGGCTGTGTTGCAGTCTCAAAGACAAAAAAAGAAGCCCCTGGAAAAGGAACCTGAATATTTGTGGGTATCTCTACATCGGCTTGAATCTGGTCTTTGTGGATCATTCCTTTTATTGCCCATAACGTTGCTTTATATCGGTCTAGGTAAAAGGGATCGTTCCGATCATGAAATGCACCCAGCCGTACGACATTTTTTACTTTGCCAAGAGAGTCGAGAGATTTTAGTCCTGATTCACTAAGCCGTAGTGTGTTGATAAGTGTCAAATCGGAGCCACTACGAACAATAACCATGTTATTGCTTTTTTGAATATCGACGCCTTCAGCGCGATATATGCTTGCACCCGTAACAAAAAAGATGTTTGGGAACACCTCTTCAATTTGGGCATGCTCAAATGCCGATGGGTATGTTTTGATTTGAGAATCACCTGTTATCATATTTCCCCTGACCCTGTGGGTGCAGCTGATCGAGCTAAAAAATACAGGAAAAGCGAATATTATATATCGAGTTACGCTTGATTTCATGCCCATGTAGCCTCCAGTAGGGAAGAAGACCAAAATATCAATGCCAGACATTGCTTCTTCAATTTGAGATTGCCATGCTTCCATATCACATGGGCTGTTTTCTTCTTCTGTTTTCACTAAGGCGTAAGCCAAAAAATCGATAGGACTTCTCTCAAAATATCGCTTTTTTGGGCTGCTTTTGATATTACGAGTAGATATGAAAATAGTACCAAATTATGAGCTGGTATAGCCAGTGATATGTGCCATTATTCCCGCACTTGTCCAAAGTGGAGCTCGCCGCCTAATGCTGGCATCCACTAAATTTGATGATATCTTTCAAGAAACACTGAAAATCTTGGGTCAAGAGCCCGAAAGAACAACGGGCCCGATAGTCTCCTACAAGAGTTAGGATAGGAGATCACTCACAAACGTCGAAAGAAAAAGTATTGAACAGGAGTGGGCTCTTTGGGTTCTATCGAATCATTCGAAACCACAAAATCTCCTGGAAGTAATAACACCTCGTGTTCATTTGGAAAATTCGAGAAACTTCGAATATCTTTTCCTCCATGGTTTTCATATCTTAGTATGATGTTTTTATCCTTCCAAGCTCCAAACTGGAATGCGATATTCTCCGAGAAGCTTGTGCTCACGAATGAGGGCTGATGCACTTTTTTTCCCGTTGTCTTATGCATCGATAATCGTTCATTCTCTACACCACCGCTTGCTCTCAAAAATTTATCTCCCCGAAAAACATATCCACGATATTCAGGCAGTTTTCTAAGGCACTTCTCCATAAGGTCATAAAATCCTTGGATATCGGAGCGATCTCCAGACCTCATTTTACCGTTGATATATGCATCTATACCTGACGTATAAAAATTTATCGCACTAATCTCCATGGGCGTACAACCTGTATTTTCTGCAGAGGCCTGGAGAGAACTCACATGAAGATGAAGCCATTTTTCTGCCTCTTTTTCGGCAGGATTCGCTTTATTTAGCAACGATCGTGTAAGGGAAAGAAATGATCTACGGGACTCTAGTTTAGCCACCTTACTTGAAATATCCGGATTATGTTTACGTAGCTTCACGAACGCCTCTCTCAAGTGAAGATGGTCCACAGAAAACTGGAGAACCTCCTTGGTTGAGTTCAAGGTAATGCTAGAAATTTTGGGTTCTTTCTGATGCGCTACATTATACTCCTGGATCGTCCATCCAAAATGTCCCTGGTTGGGCGCATCTAAGTAGATCAGAGGCCATAAATCTTCAGTGCCATAAGGTTGATACCCTATCCGTCGTACGAATTTGGGGGTTCCTAATTTAGTAAGACTACCAGCCTCGAACAACACGACATTGAACTCCTTCAATGTTACGCCTTGACCTACAATTTTTCTGATTTTTGGATTCCCAGTTAGGAATAACGCCTCTGTCATAGCGATGGGAAATACGGAAGTATGTACCGTGGTTGAAAAATCTTGGGCGACCTGATATCCACGGCTTTCTTTCTGATCTAATTTTCTAATTGCGCTAATTACCAAAGTCGTGAAGGGCCTTGGCTCTGGTTCTTCTGTTAGAAGATCGATGCCTAGACTGTAAAGCCACGCACTTAATGTCAACGCATACCTTTCTGGCACAGTACAGGATTGAGTTACTTGGGCTGGAATCATTTGTGCTAAATATGTTTCAAGTTGATCCAGAGTGGGTGGGGGGGGTGTCCGTATTCCCATATTCATCTACGATGCGAATCGCAGCCTCAACTCGAGCAAAAGAATCACTCAATTCTTTGATATCCTCATCGATTTTATCGGCTTTCCCAATGCGGTCAACATGGTCTTTTATAAAATGATAGTAAGCCAAGCTGGTTGGCAAGGAGAGAGGCTGTTTTTCTGAGCTCGTTTTACAGCTAAGGAAACCAATGGTAAAAATGAGTGCAAATAGCAATTTCATTGCATCTTCCTTACGAGGAGTAAAATTGGTTCATTTTCGGTGTTGGTCTTATTATACTAGAAAAAAAACGGTTACGCCTGCACACCCAGAAGGGAAGCCACAGTATGTGCAGCCGTCTGTTTCGACGAAAAAGCTTACGGGCAATTCCAACATCCCCAAATTCCTGGGTCCAAGCGTCTGAGGTATCGGAAGCCGTATCCCACTCTGGGGTAAGTCCGGTACATTGGCTGTCCACCACCCCGTGCTCGCGCTGTCTTTATCAGCTTGCCATTGCCATCGGTTTATCCCAATTCCAATCCATTGGGATAAAAATAATGAGTATTGGGAGTCGATACCCATGCTATCCCTTTTTGACTCCTCGTAGGCACCCCGCGAACGGAGCCATCTACCAATACAGCCCGTCATTTGGGTCTTACTAGCTGGATCTATATTGTGCTGCCAGAGAGTATCTGCAACGACAAATGCGACTGGTAACAAAACAGCTTATGTACCATCTGCAGCAGGAAGAATGGCTTGTATGCCTCAACGAGGGAGAAAAAATTTTATGGAAAGGTGATCGCAAGCTTACAAAGCGGATTTATTTCTGTACCCTCTCGAAAAAACGGAATAGAGGACTTTGCAAAAGATGAAAGACGGTCTTAAGCGACAAATTAGCAGCTTATCCAGTTCTTGCTGTAAGATATACGCTTGCAGCGCCCGCTTACATCGGGATTGCATCAAGGCGCGTTATTTTGAGTGACTTCGCGTTAGATTGACTAGAGGCTGAGAAGCCAGTCCACAGTATTAATTCTATGATTTTACAGGGTTTCAGGTTAACTCGATATTTTGATTTTAACTCTTCCAAAGTGGTGGAGGTGATGGAGGGTCTGATTTTATAGGGTTTTGAGGGCAAATCGCATACAATCGCATACAGAAAATTAGGATAAAAGAGGGGGTGGAGACAGGAGCGCCATCTCAAAAATTCCTTTTTCTTGCCATCTGGGATTTGTTGATATATTGTATATACATATCTACTGGGGGAGTGGCACGTGCTTTTGATCGCCTCTGAGGCTGTTAAAGAGAAAATTTGGCTTGAGCATCAAGTAGATATCTTGGAAGCTGAAGAGGCATTTAATAACTTTTCTGGTTATTCTTTGGTAGACAATCGATTGAAAAACCAAAGGGCTTTGTTGCCTAATGTAGATTTTGGATGAGGATTTCCCTTCAGTAAGGTTTTATGTCATTGGAACTGCAATAGACAGACCCATCCTGGTAAATCGATTCAAGATGGAGATTTTAGTCGCAACCTCTCGCATCTGCCTTGCTGATTG